>NC_014774.1:943708-1258278 GCF_000183665.1 Candidatus Liberibacter solanacearum CLso-ZC1 | reverse complement strand
AGGCGTATCGGAAAGTGGTTTCTGATTTTGCATATCTTATCAAACAATCATAATCATGCTAATAATTTGAAGCATACGTTCTTTTGAAAGAAGGGTAGCGTCGCTGTATGTGTTAACATTTTGGGTTTTTGTTTTTTATCACTTCTTTTATGTGATGTTGAAGAAAACCATCTCTTGACTGTATCAGATTTCATATTTAATTTCGGCATTAGCGGATATAAATACTCCACTCTTCGCAAAGTTTTGATTCGGAAGATTTGAATGATGCATCCATTCAATGTAAAGGGTGGATTTTTGCAGGTGGCAAGAAGCTATAAGGATTGGTCTTGTGAGGAGAGAAATTGAAGCCGAATTATTACTTAATCAAAAGTCTTTCCTATAAAAATAGTGCGACTAATTTTAACATAAAACAACTTTAACCCTATGGTTTATAGGATCAAGTGGTGATCCCGGCGCGTTTAATATATGGTTGAAAAATCAATAACTTACATTAAAGTAGGACTAAATCCGAATCATGAAGAATCAATGACTTAGAAGCCGTATAGTCTTACTTTTTACACACAATCTGCTATCATTTTAGCCGCTTTATAAGCAAGTTTCTTTGAGTTTACTTCTCTTGTATAAAGGTCAGCCATATCTGTTTTTGACCATCCAAACATGGCCATAAGTTCATGTGGACTAGCACCCGCATTAGCTGCAATAGTTGCTCCTGCTTTTCTTAATCCGTGAGCTCTACATTTATCGGGAAGCCCTGCTTCTTTGCATCTATCTCTAAACCAGTTTCCAAAAGAACCTGAAGAAGAAAAAGGTTTGCCGATAGCAGTGATTAAAAAAGTACCTCTATCTACTCCTACTGCATCTAAGCATTTTTGCAAATCTTCAAAAATCGGAACATGAACTTGTTTGCCTGTTTTTTTGGTATGGATTGATAAAACACTGTCTTTGACGTGTTGTTTGCCAATTCTTATTACATCGGATCGTCTTAGTCCTAAAAACAACATAAGCTCTAAAGCTAATCTTGCCATTGTATTGATAGGATGATGTTTACGGTAAACTTCTACTTGTTCCATTGTCCATGTATGCATTCCTATCGTTCGGATAGGGGGTCGGCATACCCCGATTACTGGATTCTTTGTAATTAATTCACACGTTTCCGCCCATTTAAATACTGGGGAAATGGCTTTTAAAAATGATATTGCCACTGATGGCTTACTTGATCTTCTATCTACAGCGTTTTGTAGATGTCTGCGTGTTATTTTAGCAAAAGGAATATCACCTGAATCTTTGATAATCTGATAAAACAGATTATCTCTTACTCTTCTAGTAGTAGGATTTAAAGATTGGAAATGTCCACTTAATCTGTACTGATCAATAAGCCATTTGAACGTTCCTTTGCTTCCATGGTCGCCTTTCTGTCTTAAACGTCCCGCAAGAGCATCGGCATACGTTTCCATGAAGTCTTTAGTACCATAGACGTTAGGTAATCGTATGCGTTTTCCTTCTTTCTTAAAATACCATACTTTCCTTCCATGCCTTGTGGTCTCATGGGATAAATAAGGATATCTGTGTTTTGTCATAGTTAAATCACAAAATTTTCATATGGTTCAGAATGTTCTGGAGGATTCATATCTTCTTTTGAATCAAATTCTGGATATATGCGAATGCATTGTCCGTCTTCAGTAAATTCAATCATTACATTTCTTTTGCGAGAAACACTCGCTATTTTATCTAACTCTTTTTGCTTTAGTTTCATCTCACTTCCCCTCCTTAACCATTTTTCTAATTTGACAGATCTGTTGACAAGCAATACCTAGATGATCATTTGTAATTTTGAAGTCATAAGCCCCTTGCATTCCGAAGATATCGTCATCTTGGGTTAGGCTTGCCAGTTGTTTCGCTGATGTCTTCTTCGCTTTTAACTCTTTTTTCTGACGGGGGAGTTATGAAGATGGAGGTTACCTTTTTGCCAAAGCGTTTTTTAAAAACATCCAGCCCGTCAGGAGTCAGAATAGTTAAGACATCAAACTCCTTATCCATAAGCTCTAGGATGTCTTGTTTGAGCAATCCATAGTGTTCATTGCGATAGACGGTAGTTTCGATAAATCGGCCTTGTTTATCCCACTCTTTGAAGCGCTTAAGACTAATGAAGCGGTAGTCTACTCCGTCTTTTTCATCTCTTCTAGGCTTTCTCGTGGTAGTGCCAAGTGGATAAGTTAGATTATAACTCTCTTCTACAACTCGTTTTGCGATTGATGTTTTACCAACACCTGCTTTTCCCATTAAAACAAATATGTGAGACATTTTAATACCCCACTTCGCTTATAATAGGATGAGCCAAAGAGTATAGCTCAGGGAAGTGCTCGGCTAATTTAATGATACGAATTTCTATTTTATCATAATCGGCATCAAGAAGAGGGGTCTCATCGGACAGGCGGTAATACCATCTGCGGTGGTGAAGTACTATTTTAGTGAGGTATTCCGTTTCGATCAAAGCCTCCCAGAAGCTAAGTTGGCTGACGGGCTTAAAATCATTGATTATTTTTAAAAGTTGGCGGGGTGTTGGCAAAAACTTTGCCTCAAATTTCAGTAGAGATTTGAGCTGTCGTCGTTCTTTATCGGTCAGCGGGTTTCCCAGATTTCCCCGAGAGCAAAGGTGGTTATGGAGTTTGGTGTTAAAATCAGTCATAATTAATTTCCTTTCTTTAAAGCGTTTAAAAGTATTTCCTGCACAGTTGCTTTAGTTTGCAGTCGTTTTAAGATGAGTTCATCGATGGTGTGCTCAGCGATGAGATAGTGGATGAACACCGCTCTTTTGAACCCAGCTTGTTTTTGTCTCAAAGTCCCTATCCGCTCAATCATTTGCTGATGCGTTTCTAAATCCCACCAGAGAGAGAAGAAGACGAGAATATTACCTCCGTATTGTAGATTTAACCCATGAGCACAAGACGCTGGATGAGCGAAGAGAAGTGGTATCTTGCCAGCGTTCCAGTCTTTAATAGTCTGTGGATTTTTGTCTAAATGTCGTCCTTGCGGGAAAGCTTTGAACAGACGCATTAAATCGCTGTTAAAATGATACGCAACAAGAACAGGACTCCTTCCTGCTTCCTCAACAATTGCTTTTAAAGCTTCAATCTTGGCGTTGTGTACTTCTTTCCAACTGTGGCTTTCATCAGTATAGACAGCTCCGTTTGCTAATTGTAGACATTTGACGGTTTTTGATGCAGAGTTAAACGCCACAAGGGGTTCCCCTTGAATCTCACAAAACAACTCTCGTTGAAACTTGCGATAGAGTTTTAAAGTTGATTGTGCCAATGCTATCTTGTGGATGGTGCAGATAGGTTTACTAATATCGTGATAATCGGCGATATTGAGCGATAAACAACGATCGGATAGTTTCGCTTCTATTTCTTGTTGAGCATGGGGCTTAGGGGTATGCTTAACCGCACTTACGTGAGCACCGACCCGATGAGTGTTAAACCATTTTTGAAGAAAACAATCATACGTCATTCCTAGTCTTTTTCCTTTATCTAAAAACCAGAGTTGACCCCACAAATCTATTAAGCCATTCGGGGAGGGTGTTCCTGTTAATTCGATGAAGTGTTCGGTTTGCCAAGCGGGACGGGCTAATGCCTTACACATCTTTCCGCCTTGGCGTATTCTAAATGCTTTGAGCTTTGTACTCTCGTCTACGATGATGGTTGAGAAGTTCCACTGATTCCCCAAGAGTTTAACCAACCAAGGCACATTCTCGAAATTAGTAACGACCAGAGAAGCAGGTTGGTTTAAGGCTTGAATCCTTTGTTTTTCTGTTCCTGTAGCGACGGCGACGGTCATATTCTTGAACGCTGACCAGCGTTTTACCTCGGCACTCCAGACCGATTGAGCAACTCGCAATGGGGCGATGATGAGAGCAGGGCGAGGATCAAGCATTTGAATGTAGGATAAGGCAAAGAGAACACTCACGGTTTTACCCGAACCCATGGAAGCCCATACAGCACAGCGTTTGTTCTGTAGCATCCAATGCACCATCTTGATTTGATGAGATTCTAACACGAGCATGCTAATTCTTTCAAAAAATTATCTACTTCCTCAGCGGAAAACAGCACTTTAACCCGCTGTCCTCTACGGAGTAGTTCTTCTATTTCTATTTTCTGCTGGGGCGATAATCGTCCTGAAGGCTGTTTGACTTCAATCCACCATAGACGCCCTTGAGGCGTTATGATTAATCGGTCAGGACAACCACGATGACTAACGAACGATGCTTTACGAACCCAACAATCAAGTTGTTGCACACCTTTTACTAAACGCTTCTCAATCTCGTGTTCGCTCTGCTGGTGCGACAATCCTCTCATTTGCGGTACCTCACCGCTTCATAGCCCTCGGCTTTGAGAGGCAAACCTTTAGCCCATGTTGGGTTTCGTGTCATTAAAGAGCAAAGATCATCAGAGCTAAATTCTGGTGTATCTGGAACTTCACAAACAATTTCATCGTGAACGGTGAGAACGATGTCATAACCCGCCTTTGTAGCGTTTATCATACCTGTCGCTAAAATATCTCTACTGATCGCTTGGACAATATTCTCAGTTAACTTTCCACCATAGGTTCGCTCTCTCATTATCTGTGCGGTGGCTGTGTTGAGATAGGAACGGTCGCTTTTAACATCCCTATAAACAAGCTTTCTGTTTGATGGCAAAGTGATAAAAACGTTTTGATGTTGTTTCTTCATTAAGAGCGGTGGAACTCCTAAAACACGCCGTGCCGATATCGAACGTCCATCTTTAATGACACAGTCAAAAGCCTCTTCACAGTCTTTCCATAACTGGACTACGCCTTTATGTTTAGCCCGCCAAGCTTCTTTAACCAACTCGCACGCTGTGCCGATGAATGGATCAGGAACGGCAAATTCTGGATGGGTCTCTTGCATCCACAAGCACCGTCGTTGTGCTTGTTCCCAATCTTCACTTGTTGCGGTATTCTTGATGCTCTTGCTAAATTGTTGTAAATTAAGTCCTAAGGTCGATGCCATTTTTTGGAACACTCTAGCCCCTCCTTGATAACCTAGTGCTAATTCCATGACTTTGCCGATGGCTCTTTGATCTTTGGTTACATCTGAAAGGGGAACGTTAAACGCTTTGGAATACGCAGTTTTGTAGATATCTTCGCCATTTGCAAAAGCGTTGAGTTTCCACTGTTCACCCGCAACCCAAGCAAGGACTCGGGCTTCAATCCCAGCTAAATCTGCAACAATGAGCTTCTTTCCAGGGGATGCAATAATGCAAGAACGTACGCAATCGCTGGCAAAGCGTAGTGGATCTTTAATCGGCACACCAGAATCTAACCCTCGTATCAACCTTTCGATTTCATCAACGGCTAATGTCTGGCGGGGTAGGTTCTGGGGCTGAAACACACAGCCAGACCAACGACCCGTCCGAGATGCACCAAAGAATTGTAATGTCCCCCGCAGACGATTGTCTGGGCTGACAGCACCTGACAGCGTATTTAACTTTAAAATTGCGGATTGCGACGAAGATAGGCGGTTATTTAAAATGGCTTTGGAAAGTTGCGGGATATCAGGTTGAGACAATGCAGTTAGAACTGTACTTTCAGCCATATCTGGCAGATCCAATCCCGTATATAAGAAGAGATATTTGTTTAAAAGATCCGTTTTTCGTGCAGATCCAATGACCCCAGCTGTCAATTCTTTAAACTCTTCATCTAATCGCTCACGTTCAAAAGCAATTAGTTCTTGTAACTTCTTCACTAAATTAAGATCTATAGCGTATCCTCGATCGTTAATCTCTTGATCAAGAAGCCACAAATGCCGTTCGTTCTCAGATAAAGGGGTAAGCCTTTTATATAACTCCCGTGTTGCTTCAACGTCTCTTTTGCAATACTCACCGAATAACTGCCAAGCTTGAACGTGGTTAGCCCTTTTAGCATCATAAGGCGATTCCTCAATTGATCCCTTACAAAAGCGGGCGATAAGAGCTTTCCCTTCTTCCATTTTGGTAAGAGTTTCTGGGAACTTCAAAGCCATACAGGCGTTCTTCAGCGATGCGGGCAATCCATTAATCCGTGCTAAAGTGCTTGTACAAATCCAACGTCGAGGGGGAATAGTGATATTTAGAGACTTTTTAAACAGTATTCGCTCAAATAAACTGTTGTGTGCAACACACACTACAGTATCATCTTTTAAATGCTTCAGAAGATCAGAGGGCATTACAGGATTAGCAGTGCAATCCCAGAGTTTGATAGTCTCATCATTGTGAGCATACGCACAAAGGGTGATCTTCGCTTCCTCTGCGTATGCCCAAACCCCTACTTTGGGTAAGGGCTTGGGACTTCTCGTCTCAATGTCTATGAACAACTTGGGCATTGGTTAGTTCCAAGGTAGAGCGTCGGGTTCCGTCTCTGCGGATGCAAAACTTGAAACTGAACTATCGCTGTCTTCCTCTTCGCCGTAGTCATCAAACTCAGAGACATTCGCTTTTCGGGGATGCCCCCCAACGTTCATCATTCTTGAAGAATTGAACCCCTGTTAACGTGCAGGAAAACCCTTTGGTTTTAAAGGTTCCTAACTCATATGTTGATATGTTGAGCTTAGCAATTACCCAACAACCTGCATAGAACACATCACGGGGATTGCTCACAATTTGAGCTTGGCGGTCAACGAGAAGAGGTTGAACAAGCTTGTTTTTAGCAGAGATATACCAGCTATTTGTATACGCTTTTGTGTAAGTCTCAGGCTTTGTAGCGGTGGCTATCTTCTCATCGCCGTCCTTAATGATGGCTCTTTTATTGATTCTGGCTTGCTCAATAAAACGATCAGGATTCATGTTAGGATAACTGTCTTTTGCAGCTTTCCTTAAAACCTCTGTGAAACGGGCTATCGTTTCCTTGTTTGTTTTAGGGATGATGATATCAGCACCAAAATACTCCATCACGGAGTTATCGCCTAATGTCATCTTTGTCATCTTGTCTAAGGCTGGGTAAGAGAGACGCCCTTTAATTTTAATCGATTGCATAGTAAATTTCCTTTCTTAGTGCGTTTGATGGTTACCTATAAGTTTTTGTAGATATGGAATTATTACTTTCGGATTCCATTTGAGGGATTGAGTTGATCCCTCTACATGTTGCAAAGGTACATCACACATCTTCCCGCCTAACTCTTCGCCTTTAGGGGTTGGAATGTATCCTTTTCCAGTGTGTTTTGAGATTTGAAGTCCTAAATAAGTCATCCAACTGTTCAATGCTTTAGCTTTTATTACAGGATTAAGCAGTTCACCTATTGCAGTAGGGGTTAGGTATTCGTCGTTATCAGGGGATAGAAGATGTTTGATATCCATAACTTCCAGTTGGTCAACACCTGTTATTTTTGTTACCCCTCGGTTAACCTTTAATAAAAGCTGATTGTCTTTTAATCCCGCTTGCTTAGCTAGTACTTCAAGATGTTTGTGAAACCGCATAATAGTTGTAGCAGAGGGAAGCTTTTGCGGTTTGATTGAATAGCTACCTGTTTTACGTAAGGTTGGTAAAACCTCTTCAAATACCCAGCGTTCAAACTTCTCAGCTGATGGCAATTTGCTTTTAACCATTAATCGGTAAACGTCGGATTCAAGAATAACCCTAACCTTTTGTGTCCTTCCGAGACTATCAACGATGGGGTAACGTTTTGTTACCCCCTTGCAATGATCGTTTATTGCCTTTGAAGAATTTTCATACCCTAAAGCTTCCGCTATATCTTTCGCTACAAATAGAATAGTATTGTCTTCATCCACAACAGTACGAATCCTATTGCTTTCAAATTCAAATGGTATTATGTTTATGTTACTCATAGTAAACCCCTTTCTTAGTCTAATGAGGCGAAATCGCTTATTTCTGCCTTTTGGATTCGTAAGTTCCTTGAAAATCAACCGCCCCAAATTTGGGTTGGTTAACTTCTAGCTTCTCAAACATATCTTCCGAGGTCATCGGTGACCCGTCGTTTTAACGGGTTCGCACAATGACTATAGATGTGCCCAAATTTGGACTGATCTATTTCCGCATCTTTTAAGATATTTTCTATGTCTCTTAGAACGTGTTTATGTTCTTTACCCGTAAGCTTTGCGATCTCTCTACTGCTCATGGTTTTGATATTTGATGCTCTATTGATTTCTTGCATGGTTTCGGATATATTACTCACGAATCAATGTTCCTTTCTTGGTTAAGTTACTCATTAGTAAACTCCTTTCTTAGTCTAATGAGGCGAAATCGCTTATTTCTGCCTTTTGGATTCGTGGTACTGGTGGAATATCTCGGGGGGCGATAACGGGTTTGCCGTCGCCTCTCGTGATCAGTTCTTGCAATTCCTCCCAAACGTCGCTTGATAGTGTTTGATCCTTGCGGAATTGCTCAACTTCTTTAGGGGAAAGCAGAATCTTCTTAAACGCCTTGTCGCCTAAAACACCCGTTAGATATTCAGTTGCTTGCTCAATATCTTTAAAAGTTCGGTTGCCTTTCCTCCCCTCAACGAGTTGATACCCTTTGACTTCCTCACCCTCGCTCAACCTCTTAAAAACCTCTTCTTTCAAAGATTTGATGTATTGTTCAATGAGAGGAAGAGAAGAATACGCTTTTGATAAATCTACTTCATACCCGCTTTTGGGATCTCGGATCGTTTCAAGCAATACATGGCGACTCAGAGCAGGGCATCGTGTTTTGGCTCGACAAAATCGGCAAGCGTCCTCATCAACTCCGTAATGTTCTAACGTAATAGACCTTTTGCCCTTAAGACTTAAGGCAAGCTTGCCTTTAGCTTGGAACTCTTTAGCTTTCTCTCGTAATTCCTCCGAGGATATCGTCCATTCTTGCAACGGTGATCCCGCTCTGATACGGGGTTGAATGATGGTAAGCGTTACGGTTTCAGGGCTTCCGAAGATATCACCGTACTGATGCAAAGCCCCCAGAGCATACAACATCAATTGGGGGTTATGCTCAGGATTAACAGGAACTCCTGCTCCATATTTAAAATCGGCAATAACCCAATGTTTATTGTTAAAGATGATGATATCCGCTGTACCTGTTGCACCTTTTTCCGTTGTGAAAGGCTCAAGGGGTACTTCCGTTTCCGATAAAAGATTTCCAGAAAAAGAACGGACGTACTCACAAGCCATTTGAACACTAGACGCCATTTCAGCATCAACAATGCGGGTATCGTTCTCAAAAGTAATCTTTCTATTGGCAAATGTCTCTGCATCAACCCCTTTTTCTAGACAATGAGCTAAGAGGTTATGAGCGAACGTTCCCTCAAGAGCATAACTACTAGTTGTTTGTGGTATTTTACTCTCAAGTGTAGGGGCGATAGGACACTTCAACCAACGATGGCTACTTGAAGCCGATAAAAAAGCATGCCGGGTCATAAGTCTTAACTCTCTTAAATTTATTTAATATTCTTAAGCTGGATTTGGATCGTCTGGATCATTAGAAAACATGATGTAAAGTAGATACAAGATTGCAAAAACCGAGGCGAAAACCAGCATGAAATCAAGCATTGCTAACCCCCGATAACCTCTCTTCTAACTTCCTAAAATCTTCATCCGTGCAATCTGTAAAGGTCTTATGAGCACCAAGAGCAGGGACTAAAATATCTAATAAGAACTTAGATTTCCCCGCATCGCCGTGCTTCTTCATGTAAGCTCAAAGCTAAAACCGTTACTCTGTGCTTTAAGTCTGGATCACCTTGAAGAGGGGCGGTTGTTGTTTGGGGTTTGGAAGAATGTGTAATCTCTTTCAACCCATTCGTTATTAACGCTAGAAACTCACATAACTTTGCAACGTCCTTAGCTCTAATCGCCTCTTTAATCGCTTGTACACTCATCTTCAACTCACTTTCACGCATGTTTTTATTTGGTTGGGGGTGAGAAAAAAGCTAGGACAAAAAACCCACCCCCAATACCCACCGTGGGTATCTTTTAAATCTGATCGGCGTAATAGGCGTCAGCGTGTTCTTGATCTGGATGTTCTCTTGGTTCTTCTTCTGGTTCTTTTTCTGGCTCTTCCCAAGACTCTTTCAATAAATCCTCAAGACGGTTCGCCGTTGGGCGTAACACTGAGAGATACATCCTCATCTCTTCCATCGCGTCTAGCTTGTCTAAAATGGTGTAATCAGACCTCTGAAGATCCCTAACTAAATCACAACACCACAAGAACCGTTGGTCTAAACTTCTGATCAGCTCCTCAACCTCTTCCTTAATCGATGGTTCAGGTTCTGGATCAAGGTTAAATCTAGGGTTGTTGAGACAGTTAAACTCATAGTTCGCTTCAATCTCTTCCATATAATGCTGTTTAAGTTTGCCCACTTTTTGCTCCTATTCTTTTTGATTTTGTATTTTTAGATAGTTATTTATCTCTGCCTATTTCGGTATCTCTTCGCTCTTAATCACATCTTCTACATGATGGGCGAGCTCGCCTAATCTCTCGACCCCCTCGGAAAGTAAACGGCTTCTAGCTTTGAGTAACTCCTCTGATATGCTGTCCATGACATATTCCGCCTTATCCACTTGTTCTACTGCTTTGAACAGGTAATAAGCCCCTAAAACCTCCTCCACTATAAGCGGGTCAAAATCCGCCATTCGTTGCCTCCTCATATCCGTTAGCTGTTTCAATGTTGAGGACATTATCTATCAATAAATCTAATTTGTCAAACATTATTTTAGATATATTGATAGATTATTTTCTAGACACCTCCAACATCCCATGGTATAAAAGGAATATCACGTACAACTAAAGAATAAGGATAGTTTTGAGATGGATAAAGAACCAGAAGAATTTGAGATCAAGCCCGAGAACGCCAATAAATCTTGTGATGAAGACATTTGCGAGGCGTGCCAATGATCAATATTAAGCTAAAAACTCGGGTTTTTGAGAAGAAGAAAGGGACTAGCACAGAAGTTGTAGCGTATAGCCCGCTAGGTGCCGACGCCATGCTCACTATAAAAGTGGATATTGACGGACGTATAAACCAAGATAGACAATCCTCTGTTGAAAAGTTTGTTATTCGGGCTGTGTACAAACTACATTCGGATGACGGTTTAAAGGATATAGTATGAGGAAGTTATCCGAGGAAGAGAGAAAGCGACGTACAAGGGAAAGTATGCTTCGGTATATCCAAAAGAATAAAGATAAACTTACCGAATATTATCGTCAGTACCAACAAAAGAATAGAGATAAACTTACCGAAAATAAGCGTCTGTATCGCCAAAGGAAGAAAGAAGAACGTAACGAATATCAGCGTCAATACTACCAAAATAATAAAGAAGCACGTATCGAATATCAGCGTCAGTACCTACAAAAGAATAAAGATAAAATTAACGAATATTATCGTCAGCACTACCAAAAGAATAAAGATAAACTTACCGAAAATAGTCGTCAGTACTACCAAAGGAAGAAAGAAGCACGTATCGAATATCAGCGTCTGTATCGCCAAAGGAAGAAAGAAGAACGTAAAGCTTATAGGCGTCAGTATATCCAAAATACTGAAGACAAACAACAAGCCTCTAGTCGTCTGTACTACCAAAAAAATAGAGAGAAGCTAATCGCCTATAGTCGTCAGTACCACCGAAATAATAAAGAGAAACGTCGAGCCTATGATCGTCAGTACCGCCGCGACATCAAGCAAGGGAAGTTAAGGGAAGCATTCTACGGATGCACTTTTAGAACCTATGGAAATGACTAAAGGTGAAATAGAAGCATTAGAAGCTAAGATTGCAAGACTGAAAGCAAAACCACTAGAAGAACTTATTTATAAGAGGGCTTAAATGTCAGTAATGCAATGGAAACCACAGGCTAAACAAGCCATTAAAAACGGGTTTAAAATCATTCCTTTACGCCATGGTGATAAAAGACCATTGAGAGCGGGTAAGTGGGAAGAGCAACTACTTTCAAATGAGGATATTGATAAGCTTCCATCTTGTGGCTTCGGGCTTGTATGTGGTGTAGGCGAACAGCCCATTTACGCCTTTTGACGTTGATTCAAAAGACAAAAAAATTGCTGATACTTTTAAAGATGCTTTTGAGCTTTATCACGGAAATTCAATCGTTAGAATAGGGCAAAAACCTAAGATTCTTATTCCTTTTAGGATGGCAAAAGCAGGGATTAAAAAGAAGCAGACACCTAAAAGTCAGCAAGGACACCTTGATATTTTAGGGGGAGGGCAGTATTTCGTCGCCTATAACATTCATCCTAAAACAAAAGAAGAATACACATGGACAACTCCGCCGGATGCATTTAAAGCAGAAGAACTTCCTTTGCTTTCTGAAGAAGATGTTGAGCATCTCTTTGAATTTTTTAAAGAATCTACAACTCCTGTAGTCAAAGCGAAAAAAGAGATTAAATCCCCTAAAGAGGGGAATACTAAAGGCAATAGACGCTACACCAATAGAGAGATAACCGCCTTTTTATCTTGTTTTGGCGAGGAGTTTACCAACGGAACACACGATGAGTGGATACCTGTTGTTATGGCTATTCATCACGAAACACAAGGATCGCATGAGGGTAAAGAACTTGCCAGACGGTGGAGCAAGCGAGGCTCTAGTTACGATGAAGAGAATTTTAATTACAAATGGAGTACATTCGACTGTGAAGAAGAGGGGGATAGTGAGAAGAAACGCTCTACCTTTGCTTCTATTTTTTATCACCATAGAAAATTAATACCTGATGGAATTTTAGAAGAACGTTTTAGTGATGCGTATAATAAAGCAATGTTCTCTGTTTTTAAATCAGGATACTTCCTTTATGCATCTGATACAAAAGCTTGGTATAAAAAGGACAAAACCAACCGTTATATATGGCGGATTACAGATGATAAAATAGCTGGTTATATCATGGAATTTCTTATCTCCATGAAGAAAGATGCCTTTGACCTTTGTGAGGAAATCGAAAATAAGGATGGCACTAAGAAAAACCCTAGAGCATTGTATCTTAAGGCTTATGCAAAAAGAAATGCCTGTGAACAATCAAGATCTAAATCAACGGCAAATGCCATTGAGGCAAAAAGCCCATTTCACATATCATCAGAGATATTTGATGCTAACCTGAGATATATAGGTGAACGAGACGGTATCCTTGATATGGAAACAGGACAACAAATTACGCCAAAAGAAGAACTATATATCACTAAATCAACAGGAACTCCTTTTGTTGAGGGCTAAACCATCGGCAGAGTTTATGAATTTAGTATCAAACTATTTTGAAAGTGAAGAGGTTATGAACTTCTTTACTCGTTGTGTTGGCATGGCGTTGTTAGGAGGGAATGAAGCTCAACGATTTATCCATATTCGAGGGGTTGGTGGAAGTGGTAAAAGTACCCTAATGAACCTGATTAAATTTGCTTTTGGTAATCAATACGTCATTAACGCCGAAGCCAGCGATGTTATGCAGAATCGTCCGCCAGAAGCAGGAAAAGCAAACCCTAGTCTTATAAGGCTCATGGGTTCTCGGGTTGTTATTATCAGTGAAACTAACGAGAATGACGAGTTAAATGCAGCGAAAATAAAACAAATGACGGGTGGCGATTGTATGACTGCCCGCCTTAACTACGGCAATACATACAGCGAAGCACGGGCTAGTTTTACTCCTTTTATCGTATCCAATAAGCATTTGTTTGTCAGAAACCCAGATGATGCATGGTGGAGAAGATATATTGTCATTCCTTTCGACAAGCCTATAGCTAATAGAGATGCAACATTCGCACAAAAGCTAGAAACTGAATATGCCTTAGAAGCTAAGAAGTGGTTTTTAGAAGGGATTAAAGCGTATATCCGCAACGGTCGGAATCTTGATGTTTATGTACCTGAAGTATGTATAAACGCTAAAGAGGAAGAAAGACGGGGAACAGATACCTACCAAGCGTGGATTGACGATTGTTGTGAGGTTGGTGAGGGATTTTTAGAAGAGAGCAGTATTTTAGCGAGAAGCTACAGTGAATACAGAGAACAAGAGCTAAACTACGATAGAAAGCGTATATCAACGAGAACAGTTACCCTCAATCTTAAACAAAAAGGGTTTAAAGACGATAGGGATTGGGAAAAACCACGTCCTGATAGAGGAAGATATCTCCGCATCATAAGAGGCTTAAAACTTAAGCCCGCTTTCGAAGATATCGAAAACGAGCCTAATAACGTCATAGATTTTAAGAAATAATGGATATCTAATCTTTTAAAAAGTCAACACTATATAAAAAACTGATTATCTCTACCATGAATAGTAGAAAAATCTAGGAATATTATGGAGGTGCGATATAAGAAATAAACACATAGAAACATAGAGGAGCAACATAAAAAAGACACACAGAAAACGATTTAGCGGTATCCCAAAAGCTAATACGCTCAGGGGCTAAAATAAATAAATCTTCTTTTTGTAAGGTGTTACTGTGGAGTTTGTTGACGAAATTATTATAGGAGGCACGAAATCCTCTTTCTAGTGCTAAGTACATTGTGTCAATAGTGGCAAAAGCCATAGTCAATAATAGACAAGTAAATCCCGATAGAGTTACGTTAGTTGTGATAAACAAAAATAAAAATAATAGAGATATGCAACACGTTTTGATGAAAAGACTATTTAACGCCATTCTTTTGATTATGTCTTGGTGCATTTTAAGATGTAAATGAACTGCTTGGGAATTAATATCAATGGAAGTATTATTTTCCGTCATTTTATTGCTCCAATGTTTACCGCCTTTTATATCTTATATTATAAAACAAAAACCTAGTTAAATCAAGATATTAAAACAAATCCCCACTCACTCAATAACCTCTTGTAGCCAATGCCACACTCCGTAATAACCTACGGTTTTCCCTATCACTTTCCAACGCCTCCTTTTGTCTGCGTCATCAAGACCAATAGCGGAAGCAACGGAATGAGACAAATGCCCACCAGAATTCTCAGCCGGGTATTGCCAATTATCGATACTAGTTGAATTTATTATGTTCCCCAGACTCTCGTTAGTATGTAGCCTTGCACAGCGTATCGTCGTACGCCCGCTTAGCCCATTTTCCATGTGTTCTTTTAATGTTTTGCCACCTATTTTAACTCTATCAGGGGTTAATAGGTTATTATCATTCGTCCCTATGAACAAATTCCCATCACGAGTAAACATCTGAGCTATACCTTTGCCATCTTGTCCTTTAAAAGATATACAAGGGTTTTTGTTCTGTTCGGTAGCTTGTAAAGTAAGACTACCATTACAGACGTGTTTCTCAGTGTTTGCTATTCTGGCTTCTAGTGCGTCTATCATGTTCTTTAAATCTTTAATCCTATTATCAAGAGGCTTTAAATCTACAGGTGATTTGTTCTCAATAGCACCAACACGTACTTCGACCTTTTCTACTCTAGCACCAAGAGGCTTTAAATCTACAGGTGGCTTCTTTTCTAATGTCTCTAAAGTTTTAGCTACTTCTAAGCTTTTGGATGCTAAAGCCGTAACATCTCTATCCATCTGGATAATGTCAACGTCATCAACCTTTTGGCAAAGACGAGATACAATCTCTGTAAGATTTCTTGCTCCTGTCTCTATCCTATCGGTTTTGTTTCCTAAATGAGTAATCTGTTCAGCTATATCCGCTTTAAACTTCTTTAGGGTCTCTCGGAGGGATATAAGATTGTCTAGCTTGTTTTTGAGTGATTCAACTTCACTAGAAGACGCATCCTTGAGACCTTTGATCTCTTGTTCTAAACGCTTTATAGCTTCTTGGGTTTTAGCACTAGTGTTCTCAAGAATTAAATTCAATTCATTGGGAGTAACATAAAGATCCTTTAGATTGCTCAAGTCTTCTTTTGTAGCAGTTTCCGCTAGTCGTCTTTCGTGTTCATCAAGGATCTTGATCTGATCTGTAAGAGATAAGGAATGAACTTGTACGATAGTTGCAGTGTTCTTTATTTCTTCTTGAAACTCTTTTTCTACTTTATCTATTTTTGGCGGTATCTTGTTTATCTCTTCTTTAAATTCTTTTTCTACTTTGTCTATTTTAGGCGGTATCTTGTTTATCTCTTCCATACAATCATCTATTCTTCTTGTAAGAGTTTTATGACTGTGTTTTGCAGAGGATTTTGCAATGTACTTTAACCTCTCGCCCTCAAATATATGTAGTGTATCGCTGTTATTATAGTCGGTAAGAAGAGTAAGCATACCCTCATCACAATCAACAGTGAACTCTTCTCCGTATTCTAAAGGCTTACTTTCTTCGCCTTTAACAAATTCCGCATGCACTGTGGTAGGATCATCAAAATTCCAAGGGATAATGTAGTAAGATGTCGTACAAACATACGATATAGAATGTTCTTTAATTCTTAATTGTCTATATGTCATTGACTTATTTCCATTTCCACCAGCACATCAGCTCAAAGCATTAGCTATGTCATTATTATCAATTTTAAATCCAGAATGCTGTAATCTCTGTATTAGCTTATGTGCTATGTCTTTAACATGTTCGTTAAAAGGTAAGTATATAATACCACTTATATCGGAGGGTTTTTCTAAATGTTGTTTTTGTAAGATAACTACATTCTCCCTCCCTAAGGAAGAAAGCAACATACCCATCTCTAAAATAACATTCTGTCTAGCTCTGGGTTGCCTGCTTTCGATACCTTCTGTACTAGAATATCCATAGTCATCGGGGGTTAATAGTACAATACCAAAACGATTTTGAGTTTTTACGATTTCTTTCTCCAATTCTTCAATAATAGTTATCCCGTTTCCCGCAGTGTTTTGAAGTATAAATTGGTTTTCTATTCCTAATTTATAAAGTATTAGTTCTAGTTGATCTTTAGAATCCATATCATGCCCATGCACAATAAACACTCGCTCAGAATGGGCTATACGTGAATTAGAGTTACTAATACGGGATTGCTCTATCGCTTTCTTTAAATTTACATGCAAAAGTTCATCCGTTGATTTACCTTGGAAAACAACCGAATTAGTGCTTGGATACCATAATAGTATTCCTCCTTTGTTGCTTACGAATCTATGAGGTTTAATACTGTCTGCTAATTCCCAAGTACCTTGTAGCTCTTCCTTTTTTACTAGGTCTTTTAATTCTTCTATGCTACCGTGAAACGTTAATTTATATTTTTTCATTGAATCTTCTTCCTTTATTGTGCTTAAATGAAGATTCAATTTATTATCATACTGATTATTTATTGCAACCATCTTCTCTACCCCCATTTCCACCATAGCATCATCACTACAACTCCAAATAAGAGCAGAATATTAAACGCTAATTTGACTTTATCTAGTTTTGTTAGTTGTTTACTCATGGTTCTTGTCCTTACGTGTGGATCTTAATTTCTCTATATATAACGCTACTAATATCGAGTTCTTTTCTCTCAAAAATTCATTCTCTTTCCTCAACTTATAAACTTCCAAAATATCTAAAAGTACTAAAAGGGCGAGAAAGACTAGTCCGCCAATACAAAAAGCAGTAAATATCATTACTTCTTCTTTCTCTTCTTGCTTCTTGGAATTTTGGCATTTCTAAAGGATAATTTAACAGGTTTTCTACGCCGTTTAACCTTTAAATGGTCGTATATTAAACCACCAACACAAGCCAAAGCGACGATGATGCAAACAATAACTACAAAGTGATTAAAACTAATGCTGATCATTATTTTTGTTCTCCATACCAAGCTTCAAGAAAAATAAAAATCGCATAAAACAGTAGAAAACACGTTGTGAAACCGAACATGAAATTAAGCATCGTTAGTTCCTTTCTGCTTCGATTTCATCTTCTCTCATCCCATCCGCTATATATGCTATAATTGTAGCGTTGATTGCGTATTGGATCTGATCTGCCACTAGTTTGCTCCACATAGGTTTATGTGGATCATCGTGTTTATCTTCAAGTTGGAAGCCATCTTGTACAAGCATATAATTAACCTGTGGAACGGTTAGCTTAGGTGTAAGCATTTCACCAATTTCAGTAGGGGTATAATATTTAAGTTTAGGCGATAGCATAGTAAATACTCCTTATATTTTAATGATTTGCTTTCAAAATATCTAAGATGTTTTCTTGCCACTTGATGCTTTGAACGATAGAGCCATCAGAGTGTTTCTTGCCCGAGTCAAATACTCTTCCTCCTAACTCCTTGCCTTTCGTTGTAAGTATGTTTCTACGTTTTCCTGATGGTTCATGTTCAACTAAGAGGAAACCCAAACGCACAAGTCGTTTATTGATTTCTCGACCACTTAACTTAACTGGTAGTTGTTCACCTAATGCAGTAGCGGTGTAATACTGGCTGTTATTAGGGGTAGGGATATCTAACGTGTTGGCGGGATTAACCCCTAAGACACTCTCCATCACTCTAGAAGAAGCTATTAAGATCTGGTTTTCGTCTATTCCTGCTTTTCTCATTAAATTACCGTGGTTGTCTGTCAGTAACCGTAGCTCTTTCAACAATCCACCAGTTATAAAGACTTGTGGCTTCGGTGGATTAATCGAATAACTACCCGTTTTACGTAAGGTTGGTAAAACCTCTTCAAATACCCAGCGTTCAAACTTCTCAGCTGATGGTAATTTACTTTTAACTATTAAACGATAAACGTCGGATTCAAGAATAACCCTAACCTTTTGTATTCCTCCGTCAGTCTTAAGGGGGTAGCGTTTTACTACCCCCTTACAATGTTCATTTACAGCCTCATTAGAATTTTTATACCCCAAAGCTTCCGCTATATCCTTAGCTACAAATAGAATAGTATTATCTTTATCTACAACAGTACGAATCTTGTTGCTTTCAAATTCAAATGGTATTATGTTACTCATAGTTAGTTTCCTTGATTTCTTCTGTTACTTTTGTTACATTACTCATTAATCAATGCTTCTTTATCTGTTCATTGTTTTCTTCCTTTGTTGTTTAAAAGCCCCCTGAGCACCCATACTTAAGGGGCTTTTTTGCTATTTAAAACTCTAATCACTTGATATTTTAGTACCAGTTTTAAGGTGATCTTCATATTTCTGATCTACCTTACTTTGTAGCTCTTGTTGTTCTTGTAGATTAAGTTTGCAAATGGCATCACAGATTTGATCAGGATTAAGCTTCTTTGGTTCATCCGCTAGATTACAACCCGCTAATAAGCCACTAGTTGCAATGATAGATGCTATTAAGAATGTTTTAGTTTTCATTTGATATATTTTCCTTTCAATAATAGTGGGTTTTAGTTAGGTGTGTTAAAGCGTACTTCTATTTCGAAGTTCTCTTGTATTAAATCATCTGCGAAATCATCTATTTCATCTGCAAAATCGGATCTATCAAACGAACAAAACTTTTCAAATGCCTCCACCATATCATCTAATATTTTGTCCTTTATCATAGCCCTTATGCCAAGCCCGCTATAATCTGGATTCATTTGAACAGTAATTTCATTGTAAAGATCACGCTGTATATCAGTCCCCAAAATATACGATAAATCACGGTTTAAGTAATGTTCTTTGAACTTCTCAAACATGTCTTCTTTATTCAATTCTAACTCTTCATGTTTTTTAAACTGTTCTTGTACTTCTGTTGTCATTATCTACTCCTAGGTTTTTAAATAATCGTTTTGTTTAACTAGGGGGAGTATCTATCGATAATATCAACTAGTCAAGTATTATTTTGATATTATTGATAGGTTATTTTACATAGATAAAACTACAATCCTTTACTAAATCTTTGATTTTGGGTATAATAAAAGGGTATGGACAAGGAACTTAAAAACAACCTTAATTGGAAAGAAATAGGGCAACGCTTTAGGGCGTTACGAAAGCAACACGGCTTTGATCAAACCGAACTGGTTAGCATGTCGGGAAGACGGGGCAATGTAGCTAGATTTGAAGCGGGATTAGCTCCAGCCAGTACCAACTACGCCTTATTCCTACGTAATACATTCGGTGCGTCTTTCGATTGGTTGTATGATGGTGTAGAGAACTTAAGATCCGAAAGGGATAGGACTGAAAAAAAGATTTTCAACCCCCATGCTATAGGGGCAAGGTTGAAAGCTATTAGGTTAAAAATGGGCTTAACCCAAAAAGAGTTCGGATTATTAATAGGTTTATCATCTGTGGGAGTTGGTAATATAGAGAACGGACATAGAACACCAGAAATCAAGACTGCCCTGAAGATCAAGAGAGCATTAAATAAAACTTTAGACTGGATATATTTTGGGGATGAGTGTATAGGCACTAGAAATAGAGTGCGACCATCTGTTACAACTAAACCAACCATTCCCTTAAAACAACTTAAGAAAGAGTTAAAAGAAGAAGCCATAAGTTATATTAAGAATATGGATGAGAGAGATTTAGCCATGTTAACTACACGTTTAAGAATGGAACAAAAACACAATGCAACCTTATCTACCAGTACAACGAAAGATAGTCAACTCAACTCAACTCAACTCAACTCAACTCAACTCAACTCACGTTCTCACCAAAAAAAGCAAAAGTCAAGCGAATAAGTGTCAGTTTGGCACAAGTTTCGGTCTTTTTGAGACAGTTTTTATCCCCTATATTCAAGTTCTTAGGGGGATCTGCTGATTATGGAGTGGATAATCGGACTATTTCGGATCTTGCTACATATCTTTATGCCAAAGTTTGATATGACTATTATGACTATATTGATTTCTTTTTGGAAAAGGGATAAAAAGCAAGCTATTAAAGATACGATGCCTTATTTACTTTTGGCTTCTTTTACGAATTTTCTTACAGTAGGTTCGCTGACGGCTATTAGCATATTCTGCTGGGTATCGTTTACAGGCGACTTTCCTTCATCTCATTTTTACCATTGTATTATAGCCATTTGGTTTATAAAATTTATGGCAGAGGGATTTATGTACCCTGCTAAGGAATGGGCTAAACAACAAGAAGAGAATAGAAAACAACAAGAAAAAAATAGAAAACAACAAGAAGAGGATAGGAGGCAACAAGAAGAGGATAGAATCATAGAGGGTCTTACGAGGATTACTTACGTTTACTCCGAAGTTAGCGTTTGGTCTACATATAGTAATGCTAAGAATATCCCAAAATATATTGAAGAAAAAATAAACTTTATTGAATCCTTTTTTAATTCCTTGGGAGTAAGCCCTTTATCGCAGGCTTTAGAAACCAAACATGTTCATGATTACTTAGAGCATGTAATAGTACTGAGGGATTCCATAACAACAGGTTCGATAGAAAGTGCTGAAAAATTTCGTATTGACTTTAATAAAAGCTTTTAAAAAAACTTCTAATTCCTTTTCCCTACTCATATTTTTTACTTTCGACACTGTTTTTTTCGTATTCATCTTCTTGCTTTCCAGCTTAGGATATCTCTAAAGGTCTTTTAGCACATCTGTTACTTTAATCTATACTATCAATTCCAATATTGGCTTAGGCGATCTACACTATCTACATAAAAAAGAAGTATATTCCTTAATTATTTTCTAGGCACCACCGTAGACCTTTACTAACACTTTAGTTTGAGGTATAAAAAGGTATGGAAAAGGAACTAGAAAACACCTTAGATTGGCAGCAAATAGGACAGCGTTTTAGGGATTTGCGTGAAAGGTACGGTTATAAACGTTCGGATATTATAAAAAAAACCGACGATCAAGGTGGCGCTGTATATAAGTATGAAGCAGGCGTGCAACCCGCCAGTACCAACTACGCTTTGTTTTTACGTAATGAGTTTGGAGCATCTTTTGACTGGTTGTATGATGGTGTAGAAGCCAAGATTAAAAGCTCTGACAGGATCAAGAAGAGACTAATAAACCCTATAGAAATAGGCGAAAGAATTAAAAAATTCAGAAAAGAAGAAGGAATGACCTTAAAAGAATTTGGGGAATGGGTAGGGTTGCCAGTTTCGACCGTAAGCACCTACGAAAGAGGAATATCAGCACCCGAAATCAAAACGGCTCTTAAGATCAAGAGAGCTTTAGGAAAGCCATTAGACTGGATTTACTTCGGTGATGAGGAAATAGTCCCAAAAAAGAGCAGACTACGAGCAAAGCAAAGCAATTTTCACCAGAATCAAAGAAAAAGTCAAGGTTGCAGTAGACGTTTTACAC
The DNA here is from genome assembly GCF_000183665.1 of Candidatus Liberibacter solanacearum CLso-ZC1. Taxonomy (NCBI): domain Bacteria; kingdom Pseudomonadati; phylum Pseudomonadota; class Alphaproteobacteria; order Hyphomicrobiales; family Rhizobiaceae; genus Liberibacter; species Candidatus Liberibacter solanacearum. Next base: position 1,236,232 of record NC_014774.1, on the reverse strand, counting down.
AACTTTTTACAATCTTTTGGTGTGTTGGTTGGTATAGAGGTTCGAAGAATCTTAGGTTGTGAGATCCTAAAGGGCGAGGATTCCTACAGTGATAAAAATTAAAAATATCTCTTTGAGAAGCTAGAAGTTAACCAACCCAAATTTGGGGCGGTTGATTATAGACTGTCACAATAGATGTGTCCAAATTTGGACTGATCTAAATTTGGATGCGGGTATTTCTACTGATATTATTAGGGTTTTTCTAAATCGTCCTAAAATATAGTCTCTGGCATCACTATAAATAGTCTGTAAGGCGTAAGAAAACTTATCATATATCGTAAAGATATAATCCAAGTATAGTAGACCTTTTGCTCTATCCGTTAAGATAAAGTTAGAAAACAAACAACATTATTGAGTATTACTGGCTAACTCGGTATTTGTATATTCGCCATCACCATATACAAGGGTGAAAAGTATATTATTCACCATATACAAGGGTGACCAACTATATAACATAACTAGATAGCTATTACAACACCTTTTAAGAACATTTTTTTCTAATTCCTTTTTTTTCGTATCCATCTTCTTGCTTTCCAGCTTAGGATATATCTAAAGGTCTTTTAACACATCTGTTACTTTAATCTATACTATATTATACTACACTATACTTAATTATACTTAAATTAATTTTATTTATGATAAGATGTTAAAACACATAATATGCCAAAGGGGTAGATTTCTGTCTGGGGGCTAATTTGATTGTTTATTGTTTAATAGGGATATTTTGGTGCTTATGGGGGGTTATTTAATTATCGGATAGGGTTTTAATAGGGCATAAAAGGCTCTAGAATTGATTTTCTGGTGGTTGCTAGTCAATGGAAAGGGTTAGTGTAGGAAAATTTAATAGCGGGCACTTTATGGGGATTTTGGCTTTAGATCTGGGTTCAAAGATGGGTTTTGCGGTGCATAGGGGCAAACAAAACTTTCTGTGCAAAGAGGGAATCGAAACTTGCAGTGGCAGTGCAGGGATTGGCGGTGTCTGTTCCATTGCAGGGATTGGCGGCAGTGCAGGGAGAGAATCAAATGGTTCTTATGATGAACAAACCTAAAGCAAATCAAATCAACACATCTCAGAGGCTTGCTTTTGAGCGATTCAATATTGGACTATTGCACAGATCTCTGAGCAGTGCAAGAAATCAAATTTCCACTTCAAGAATGGCATATTTGGTTATTCTGTATTTTGATCTCAAAGTCTCTTAAAAATATAGTCCATGGCATTGGATCATTCATTGGATCATTCATTGGATCATATAGTTCATATCGTATGAAAATATTTCGTAAGTCATTGATAAACGGATTGGATCATGGTGATCCAATGAATTTTGTTTTTTACTGTTTTATCATGGTCAATTTTTATTGCAAATTATCATCAAAAAAAACAAGTAAAATCAAGCACTTAGATACAATCCAGCATAATGGTAACACAACCCCCTTGGCATAGTGGTTTTGGGGGTTTTGGTATGTATCGTAGATACATTAATACCAAATATTCCCCGCTTCGCTAAAGCTACACTGAAAATACCCCCTCCAAATCACCACATGCCGTTTCGGATTTTTCGATCTTTCTGTTGATCTGTTCAATTCAGCCTGTTTTAAGTAATTTTCTGTATTCTTAGCTTTGATCTATGATTTGGTATAGCTTGTAAGGCTCATAAAAGGGTCTAGAATTTGTTTATAGGGGTAGACTAGTGTAATCTATCATGTTAGTATATAAATATTCTCTGACAGGCTTTAAAATGGATTTTATGGATTATGGGTATATTAGCTTTAGATTTGGGTTCTAAAATGGGATTTGCCGTGCAAAAAGATAATCAAATATTCTCTGGTGTGGTGAAGTTTGAGAATGGACGATTTGAAGGTGGCGGTATGAGGTTTTTAAAGTTCCAAAATTGGTTAGATGGACTAAAAGGAATTTCTGTTGTTTGGTTTGAAGAGGTGAGACGTCATTTAGGAGTTGATGCATCCCATGCTTACGGAGGTTTTTTAAGTATTTTAAGTTCTTGGTGCGAAAGAAACAAAATTCCATATAGCGGTATACCAGTACAAACAATTAAAAAACATATCACAGGCAAAGGAAATGCCAATAAAGCATTGGTTATTCTTGCTGTTAAGGGTTTAGGTTTTAAACCAATTGATGATAATGAAGCCGATGCCCTTGCTTTGTTGGATTATGTTGTAAAGATTAAATGAAATATAGTATAGTATAATGAAGTTTAGTATAGTATAGTATTGTCAGCATTGAATGTGGGTTTGAATGGATGAATTGGTGAAATGGTTAAAATATCAGTGGTTATATGTGAACTCACCACCCCGATTTAAACTCCAAATCGCACCCGAATTTTCATACTAAAATATTTACAACTAATTGATTTTAAGGTATAATTTCTTTATGAAAGCCAATTCGAAGAAAAGAAAGCCACAGAAGCCAACGGTTAAATACTCTCAATCTCTGACTAAAGAGATCATAACAAGAATAGCGAACGGTGAGACGATGCAAGCAGTCTTAAAATATCCTAACATGCCGACTGCTGATGCTTTTTACGATTGGTTAGCAAGATATCCGGAACATAGAGAATCTTATAACCAAGCAAGAGTGAAGAAGTTAGAGCTTATGGTTGAAGAGGTTACAAATGAACCAGAGCCAACAGAGCATGAATTAGCTAACCCCGTTTTCTACTCCAAGATGCGAGACCGTAAGCAAAAGAGCGTATTATGGCTTGCGGAGCGTCTCAACCGTCAGATTTACGGCAACCATATGACGGTTGAACAGAAGCATACAATAGATTTGAAGCCCGTGTTAGCTAAGATTGAAGAGCGAAGAAAACATCAACAAGCTAACAAGGCTATGAGAGTCCTAGAAGCCACAGAAAAGCCACTAGAGCTAACGAAGTTGAGCAAGGCTAAACAATCTACCATGAAGCTAAAGAAATGAGACTGAGGGTGCTTTAAGAGTCTTTTAGAGCTAGTGGAGTTTAAGGAGCTAGTGGAGTTTTTTTTGTTTTGAAGGAGGGGGGTGCCCCCCAAGAGGAGTTTTGAAAAAATATAGAGCCTATGCTCCGACAATTTTTATAAAATTTTGAAAGTTTTGAAGTTTTTACGTTTAGTTCTGCCGAAGCTCCAAAAGCTCACTTTAACAATAACGACTTTATCCCCCTAGCATATAAAAGCATTTTCAAGCTTTATAAGTTAAAATTGTTTAGGGGGGGGTATGGTGAGCATAAAATTAAATTAAATACTATTTTTGTCTGTTTTGTGCTTGCATGCTGAATCAACTTATGGTAGCGTGTAACCGATGGTTCTGGATCAACCACATCCTCTTTAATTGATAAGATTGGAGAGAATTATGGAGATCCAGACTGTAATTCTCTTCTATCTTATCCTTTTAGGGGGATATTTATAACAGATATTAGAGATTGTTTTATTGACCCGAGAACTTCCAACAAAAATAGAACATGAACAAGAGCTTATGGAGCTGATGTTTTCTGACGACATCAAGCTTAGTTTTACCAACTTTGTACTTCGGTTATTTCCTTGGAGCGAAGCGAACACCTCGCTTGCAAACTTTTCTAGACCCCGTAGATGGCAATTAGATTTTATGGAAGCGGTAGACACTGACTGTCTTTTCAATGTTGATAATCCCGACCCTAAGATATTTAAGGGTGCGGTATCAGCTGGTAGAGGGATTGGCAAAACAACTTTAAACGCTTGGATGATGTTATGGTTAATATCGACCCGACCTGGCATGTCAATACTTTGTCTTGCCAATTCGGAAACTCAGCTGAAGAGTACGTTATGGGCGGAGGTAAGTAAGTGGTTGTCGATGTTACCGAACAAGCATTGGTTTGAGATGCAGTCGTTATCTTTGCATCCTGCTGTGTGGTATGCGGAAGCATTAGAAAAGAATTTTGGGATTGACTCAAAGCATTACACGATTACCTGTAGGACTTATTCGGAGGAACGCCCTGATACTTTTGTAGGGCATCATAACACTTACGGAATGGCTATTTTTAACGATGAAGCTTCAGGTACCCCTGATGTTATAAACACTTCTATTCTTGGATTTTTTACGGAGAATAACGCCAATCGTTTTTGGGTTATGACGTCTAATCCTCGGCGGTTAAACGGTTGGTTTTACGATATATTTAACGTTCCCTTAGAGGATTGGCAGAGATTCCAGATAGATACACGAACAGTAGAGGGCATTGATCCAAATTTCCACGAGAATATCATAGCTCGTTATGGTTTGGACTCTGATGTTACACGGGTTGAGGTATTAGGACAATTTCCACAACAGGACATCAACAGTTTTATACCTTTTTATCGGATTGAAGAAGCCCTTAATAGAGAGCCGATTAAAGACCCCTACGCTCCTTTAGTTATGGGCTGTGATATAGCAGGAGAGGGTGGCGACAACACGGTTGTTGTGTTACGTCGTGGCACTAATATTGAGCATATTTTTGATTGGTCGGGATTGGCTGTCAACGTCTCTAGTCGCAAGATAGAGGAACTGATTAACAAATACAAGCCTGATGCGGTTGTGGTAGATGCCAACGGTATTGGGGTACAAACGTATTACTATTTAGCAGATGAGGGCTATAGCGTTCATCCAGAGAAAGGTCAGAACAGAGCGGATGACCACGAATCTTATAGGAACAGACGGACAGAGCTTCATGTTAAGATGGCAGAATGGCTAGAGTTAGCAAGTATTCCCCATCATAGTGGATTAATTCAGAACTTAAAATCTTTAGAGTCTTTCATAGAGCCGAACACGGGCAAGTTAGCCTTAGAATCCAAGAGGGTTAAAGGTGCAGTGAGTACCGATTATTCGGATGCTTTGGCTTACACATTTGCGGTTAGTCCTGCACGAAGTGATATGAACTTTGGTCGGTGCCGATCATATCAATATGAAGCCGATGAGTTACTTGTTGATCGGAGGTTTAGCTATGCCTAGAGAACAACAAAAGAACCCGTGGTCAAAGGGTTTATCGAACATTTTTCAAGGGGCTACTTCGGGGGCTATGGTAGGTGGTCCTTGGGGGGCTTTAGCGGGCGGTTTATTAGGTGGTGCTACGTCGGTCATTGATTATCTATTTTCTGGTTCGGATAAAGAGGAAGATAATAAGCAAGATAATAAGCAAGATGTTTTGGATAAACCTGCTTACATGCTCACGGATGAGGAGAGGGAGAGGGAAGAGGAAAAAGAATCTTCGTGGATGAATCCTCATTCTTACTTGAGACACCGCCCGCCCGCATCAATGCTTTTAGCGGGTGGATATAGCCGATGAATAATTCTATTAAAAAGATCAAGACTTGTTTTGAGCATTTAAAAAGTCAAAGAGAAGAGTTAAATACTCGGATGGAGGAGTTAACATCTCTTCTTTATCCTTATAAGCAAGAACCAAAATCTCGTATGTGGGATACGACAGGATCTGAGGCCTGTATTAAACTCTCTTCCTTGCTTTCTTCTCTTATTACTCCACCTGGTCAAAAGTGGCATGGGTTATCTGAGCCTTTTTTTAGGCATCAAGCCTTTCTTTATGAGGAGGATGCTGGGGCGAAAAAAATTAGAGGATGGTGCGATCAAGTAACGGATGTGCTTTTTGGTTTTAGGGAACGTTCGCGTTCTGGATTTGTAAGTTGTCTGCAGTCTTTTTACACTAGTATTGTTGAGTTTGGGACTGGGTGTTTTTACATTGAAGCGGATGTTGATGAAACGGGATTAGAAGAGGGGATACGTTATATTGCCGTTCCCCTTGCCGATGTTTATTTGAGTGTTAATCATCAAAACGAAGTAGATAGTATTTACCGAACATTTGAATTTACGGCTGAGCAGATTGGTGGCAAATGGGGGTATAAAGTTTTATCTGATAAGATGAAGTCATCTTATGAGAAGAAAGAACCTGACAAGTTTAAGATCATTCATGCGGTCTATCCTAAAAGTCTTGCTGAGAAGAAGAAAGATAAAGGAAACAAGAACTTTCATTCTAAATTTGTATGCATTGATGAGAACGTATTTTTTGAAGAGAAGCAGATTACTACTCTTCCCTATATTATTGGACGATACAGGGTCAGGGCGGATGAGATTTATGGTAAATCGCCAGCGATGGAAGCACTTCCTGCGATTAGGCGTTTAAACGAGATATCGAATGAACTTGCTCAATACGCCCGTCTTTCTTTACATCCAGCGTATCTTGCTCCCACAGAGGCTAAACAGTTAGAATTCAAAATTAAGTCTCGCCATATAAACACAGGTGCGATGAGCAAAGACGGCAAAGCCCTTTTTCAACCTCTTCAAGTTGGCAATCCTCTTCCCTTTTATGAGGAGCTTAAAAGAATACAAGGATCTATTCATAGTCTCTTTCTGCTGGATTTGTTTCAAGTGTTGGATGACAAGGCATCTCGTTCAGCTGCGGAATCTATGGAGAAGACGAGAGAGAAAGGTGCGTTTGTAGGACCTTTGATAGGAGGTCTTCAATCAGAATTTATCGGAGCGATGATTAAGCGGGAGTTGGATATTCTTGATGCACAACACAATCTTCCAGAGCTAACGGATTATGATCATTCGCCTTTCCACCTTTTAAAGGTTGAGTATACATCGCCCTTATTCAAATACCAACAAGCCGAGAGTGTTGCGAGTGTTCTTCAAGGGACGAATACCGTTTTAGAATTGGGGGCTAAAACGGGTAATCCAGAACCTATGGATCATATTGATATTGATAAGGTTTCCCGATTTGCCCTTTGGGCGAGTGGTTCACCAGCACATCTTATCCGTGATGTGGATGAAGTGAAGCAGAGACGTAAAGACAGAGACGATCAAATGGAAGCGATGCAAAATCGACAAGATGCACAACAACAAGAGCAAATGGGGATGGAAGCAGGGGCGAAAGCCGTGAGTAAAGCTATAGAGAAGAAGATGACGAATGACCTGATGGAGAATAGCTATGATTGATTTTAAGGCTATTGCCGAGAAGATTAAAAATACAGCTTTAGGTCGAGGTTACACTGTTGATCCTGTTGTGTTAGCTGAACGATTGGAAGAAGACGAGAAAAGGCTTCGATTGTACAAAAGCGTTTTTGCCACAGAAGCTGGGAAAGAGGTTTTGATAGATTTGATGGTTGAAGGAGGTCTTTTATCCTCACCTGAGATTGATGATGCCCTAAAGCTTGCTCACTGTGAGGGCAAACGGGCTATGGCGGTTCGTATCGCATCAAGTTTAGGTCTTAATTTTGAACAAATAGTGCAAATGTACTCAATAGAAAAGGAATAAATAATGACAGATGTAAAAGAAACACCTGTTTCAACACCAATAGATACCGAAGTAGAAAGTCCAGAAGTGGATAATACACCATCTACTAAGGAGCAAGTGGAAAGTAATCCTTTTAAAAAGTATGCATCCACTGAGGATACATCAACCGAAGAGGCTGAAGCATCACAACCCAATAGTGAAGACTATACCCTAAACTGTCCTGAGTACATTCCGCAAGAGGAGGTTAAAGCCCACAGTGAGGCTTTTAAGGAGGCTGGGATTGATGCAAAGACGGCACAGAAAGTTATAGATCGCCTTGTTGCTCATGGGCAAGAGAACGAGAAGCGTTCGATAGAGCGATTGGACAAGGCTTTAGCGGAAGACAAGACGGCATTGAAGTCCGAATATGGTGTTGATTACAGCCGAAGAGAGAAAGACATAGCCCGTTATTTTCGTCAAGAGAAGATAGCAGACGCAGATGTACAAGCCCTGGTATCTACCTGGGGATTTCAAAAGACCTTTAAGTTTTTTGATCGTTACGCTCAGATGAACAAAGAGACTTCGGTAGGGGATACATTTGCTCGATCTGAGGGGTCTCGAGGATCACAAGAAGATTATGACAAGCTGTTTAATAACCCCGAATTTATAGAGAAGCGTAAAGCGGGCGATACTTCCGCCAATAATAAGATAAAACAATGGGCAAACCAGCAAGCCTTATTAGATCAATAACACCATAGAAAAGGATAACAATTATGGCTACAAAACAGCAATTAGCAACGGCTAATATATTAGAGTTCAAAAAGCATGTTGAACTTGCTTTGCAACAGGAAACATCAAAATTGAGACCTACGGTAACGGAGAAATCTACTGAGGGTGAGAAATCAGCTTATGTAGAAATATTTAAGCCCTCCGAAGCCCATAAGATTATCGGTGATATGTCGGACACCATATACAATAACACCGATCAATCCAGAAGATGGATTAGCCACGAACAGTTTGGATGGGCGGAACGCATTGATCCGTTTGCGACTTTGGATTCAGGGCTTAATCCGCTTTTACCCTACGCTAAATTAGCAACAGCTGCGATGCACCGTAAACAAGACGAAGTTATCCTTGAGGGTATGCTAGGAGTTAATCAGTGTGGTAAGGATGCGAAGAGCTTAGAGCCTTTTTCTGCGGATAATATAATATCTGCGGTTGATGGTGATGACTTTTTTCAAACCTTTATAGGACAACTTATTACGGCTAAATCTATTTTTATGGAACGGCATATTGATGTTGATTCTGAGCAAATATACGTTTTAGTACCGAGTGATGTATGGGCGTCGTTATTTGCGTTAGAGAAAGCAACAAGTAAGGATTATATCAATACGGCAGCTTTACAGGCGGGTAGGATTGAAGCTTTTGCAGGGGTTCGGTTTATCAACATGGAGAAAGTACCAGGCAATAACTTATTTCCATCAGGGACACAATTTCCAGGTTTGACGGACTCGAAAATCAAAAATGTAGCAGGACAAGTTGGTGTTACATCCTCTGCTAAATTTGCTAATGACAAGATCAAGTATGTTTTACCTATTTATTGCAAATCGGCGGTTGCTTTTACGCAAAGGAAAGCGGTTGAGGTAAAACATTCTGAAGATCCTAGTAAATGGCATGCACCTCAAATTACATTAACCGCATCCTTTGGTGCGGCTCGGGTAGAACCAGAGAAGATTTTAGGTATTGAGATCTCACACGCCTCTCTCAAGGGGGTACCGAAGTTAGTTGGTAAAAAGGCGGCTTAACCTAGATGACTGAGTGTGAGATCTGTAATTGGGCGTTGTTGAAGTTAGGGCAACGCCCGATAGCGAAGCTGGATGAGGGAAGTATAAAAGCTAAATATTGCAAGTTTTTACTCTCCCCTATTCACCGTAGTTTACTGCGTTCATTTGCGTGGGGTTTTGCGACGAAGTCTTCTTTTTTGTCTTCTTTAGTCTCTGAAGATCAAGGGAGGGTTCGTTATCCTCTCCCTAAGAAATGTCTTAAAGTTTTAAAGATAGACAGGGATGGGATATTAGATGGGGATTGTATTGTTGTCCACGATAATAAGTCTATCCCGCTTTCTATTAAGTATATTGAGGAGGTTTCGTTAGCAGATTGTGATCCTCTCTATCAAGAGACACTTTCCTTAAAGTTGGCGAGTGAACTTTGTCCAACGCTGACAGCAGATAGTCAATTAACTTTGCGTCTTAAGGGGGAATCTGAAGAATTGAAGAAATCAGCTATTGACATGGACGGGATTGAGATTGTTGAAGAGAGGGAATATTAACATGCCTAAAGGTGCCTATACCAAGCGATCATTTGCAGGCGGTGAAGTTTCTCCTCAGATTATGCAGTCTCGTAGTGATCTTGAACTACATTCTCAAGGTTTATCGCAATGTTTTAACATGATTCCTTTACAAGATGGATCATTGGTACGCAGACCTCCGTTGTATCGCTATGAACATATTGATCTTCCACCGAAAGCAAGTCGGATACTTTCCTTTGCTTTAGGTGGTGATGATGCTGTACTGTTCATCTTTGGCGAGAAGAAGATGGTGTATGTGGAGGTTACTGGAATAAAACCACCACAGTTTATTCGTTTTTATGATACGCCTTATAGTTTCCGTGAGGCTGAGCAGCTTGATGTTGCCCGCATGGGTACTCTTATAGTTTTAGTTCATCCTAAGCATTCACCGTATAAGATAGAGTTTACGGAAGCAGGGGTTATTTTTGAGAAGATGGTGTTTGCTCCCCCGCCATGGTTAGGACTGCGTGAAGTTGGCGGGAAAAAGCATGATGCGAAACTGAGAGTAACCCTCTCTGCTACTCGCAAAGGGAAGATTACTGTTACCTCCACATTGCCCATCTTTAAGACAAAAGATGTTGGACGGATGCTTCGTCTTGGGTGGCTTCCAAAGGATTGGACAGCAAACACCTTATATCCTGAGAACGCCTTTATGCAGATGTACGGGAAAGTTTATCGGTGCATTACTGAGGGAATCTCAGGTAAGGAGTTTGAAGATAATAGAAGAGACACTTATATCCGAGATGGTGGTGTTACATGGAAAGTCATAGCCTCTTCGCAAGCATTAAGCGTTGATAAAGACGGCAAAAGCACACTTGGCACGGGCGGACAATACAGGACACCTTATTATGTTTGGGGAGAGATAGTCAACTGTACAGGAGCAAAGACAGTTGAAGTCATGCTTCACGAGGGTTTTTGCGTTACAGACAGTAACAGTACTTTGTATTGGAATATGAGTGCTTGGGGAGAACGTGAAGGTTATCCGTCTCATGTATCTTTTTATAACAATAGGCTGTGTTTTTCTGGGTCAAAGTTTGATCCTCAAGCTGTTTATTTCTCTGGTTATAATACATTTACTGATTTTAGTCCTGACACAATTGAGGGCAATGTTGATTATCGCAAGTCGTTATCTGTTGCAATAACGGATGATACGATGTCTGCCATTCGTTGGTTTAGACCGATGGAAAAGGGTCTTGTTATTGGGACTGACACCTCACTATGGATTGTTATTCTTGATTTTGAGAGAGGTTTTAATCTGGTTTCAAGACGATTAGCAGGGATTGGTGTTTATGAAGCTCCGCCTTTGAGTATTGGCGATGAACTAATTTTTGTTCAAGGGGCGGGTAGGAGGATTCAGATTATAGGCGGTGCGAGTGAGCAAGGTTTTCAATTTTTAGAGCTGACCCAAAACGTCGATCATCTGCTGGATTATCGCATACGCCAACTTGCCTATCAGGAAGATCCGTATTCTCTTTTGTGGGTGTTGAATAACAAGGGTGAACTATTGGGCTGTAGTCTCCATGCCAATTCCAAAGAGAAAGGATCGTGGCACGTTCATAAGCTAGGTGGTCGAGGGGTTAAGATTATGTCTTTAAGTTCTTGTCTTTGTTTGGATCAAGGGGAAACGACGGTTTGGTTGTTGCTGAGAAGAATGAATGAAGATGGTGTTAGTTCGATAGGATTAGAGAGGCTTGGAGCTTTTAATCCGCTTGCTTTACACGGTGATGGTTTGATGGAAAGGACGAACTAATGGGTTTTTGGCTAGATGTTGCTAAATGGACGGTAGCGGTAGTAGGTTCTGCTGTTACTGGAGCTATGGTCGCAACTGGATTCGGGGCTCCTGCTTCGGCTACTGTGGCAGCATGGACGGCAACGATGGTCACAATGTTGTTTGATGCTAGTGCGGAGGAAGACGACCGAGCAAAAAGAGAGGAAGAATTAAAAGAGTCAACGGAAAATGCCAATGTCCAAGAGGATTTGAATAACATTCTGGATCAGGCAAGAGAGGACACGCAAAAGTCTCAGGCACTACGAGATAAAGAAGCAATGACCGCTGAAGAGCTAAAAGACGCTTTAGAGCATCTTTCACAGGCATATATTAAGGTTGCAGGGATTGAGTTGTCTGTTAATTCGCAGAAGAATGATCCTGAGATAATCAAGGGTATCAAGGATGTAATTGACAGAGTATCGCAAGAGCGGATTGGGTGGAGGGCAAAACTTCATGATGACTATAAAGCCGACATGGCTACTACACAAGCCGACCTTGCCGAGAAGAAGAAAACGTTAAATTCGCTTTACGATAAAGTAGTAGGATATGGGGAAGAGGCACAAGCCCTTAGAACTGATCTTAAAGCTGCGATTGACTTTCTTGATAGCAAGGTTGCACCCGAGCATCAAGAGTTTGTGGATGAACGACGTAAGGAGGTTGAAGCTCTTAAGAGTCTTAAAAGAGAACATGAGGAAGCTTTTAACAAGGCAAAAGAATCGGTTAAGAACAATGCTGTTTCTGGGGTTGAGGATGCAGAAAGGGCGTTAGAGAAAAGGGCAGAGTTTGATTCCAAATTTAAAGAGTTACTTGACGTATTAAGAAGCAAACAAGCGGATCTTCCGCATGTTCTAACTCTAGATATTCAGGCATCTATTGTTGATTTTTACGGTGTGTTTCGTGATCCTGAACTCCTGCATAATGAGGTTTTTGCGACCGCTTATAAGCAACAAGCCGAAAGAAATGAACAGGAAACCTTTGATAGCTTTGTAGAAGCGAATAATAAGGCGACAAAGCATTTAGCACGTAGTAAAGACTTATATAAGATCTATGAAAAACACATAAAGAACAAAGAGTTTGCCCTTGCTCGGAAGTTGCGGTTTCAGGTTGAAGCTCATCAGAGGGAAGCGACGAGAATTGCGGGACAAGTCCCCTATAAATTTGCATTGCTTGCTCCTAGTACACTTGAAGAAAAGTGGAGGCAATTTAAAACGGCGGTTAATAAGTACAAAAATTTAAGTAATTGGAAAGATTTTGGAAAATCTCTTAAAGATCAAATCAACGCTCACGGAGATGAAATCCATAAAGCGATGCATCTTGCCGATTTAGGGGAAGATGATTTTTACAGGATGGGTTTAAAAGCCACTGAGCCTTATTTTGTTGCCAATAAGCAAATATCAGATGGTATTAGTACTTTAATAGAAGAAACAGAGGGTAAGATACAAACACTTGATGCGAGGGAGAGAGACAAAGCTGAAGAAGCAAGATTAAAAGCTGAAGAAGAAACAAGATTAAAAGAAGAAGCAAGATTAAAAGCTAAAGAAGAAAAAGCTAGAAAAGAAGCTGAAGAGGCAAGAGTAGCCGAAGAAGCAAGAGTAGCCGAAGAAGAAGCAAGAATAGCTGAAGAAGCAAGATTAAAAGCTGAAGAAGAAGAAGCAAGAGTAGCTGAAGAAGAAGAAGCAAGAGTAGCTGAAGAGGCAAGATTAAAAGCTGAAGAGGTCAACCCCCAAGAACCCGCTTTGCAAGAAACGCAAGAGGAAGATTTAGGTTTAGCTCTTCCATCCGCACCGACTGCACCGATTGTATTTTCTAAAATCCAAGAACCACTACAAGATGGCATAGAGGGTCAAGCACCAGAAACAGAAAAACAAGCTAAGGAAGAAACAGAAACTAACGTTAGCGAAGATGTTTATCACAATTCATATCCGACTTCTTCTACGCCTATGGGCGAGTTATCAGCACAAGCGGAGAAGACTCCTGTTCTTGTTGAAGAGGCTAATTTTACTCCTCTGACGCCCGCACAAAAAGCAGAGAAGAAATCGGAGAAGAAAGCGGAGAAGAAATCGGATAAGGAAGCACAAGAAGAAATCGATAAAATAATCAATGCACAATATAGAAGAGATGTAAAAGCGAATATCGCAAGACAGGAGGCACGGAGCAAGAGAGACCGAGAACGTTGGTCTAAGCTATCTAAGGAAGAGATATCGAAGAAATTCAATCTCATTTATGAGCTATTCTCTACTAAAGCTGTTTCTACTCCTGAGCTGCTTTTTGATGGTGATTTAACTGTTCTTGATAATCTCACAATGGATGAGGTAGTGGATCAGGAAAAGTGGAAAGAGATAACGGATGCGTGGGAAGGGATGGAATTATCCCCTAAAGATAAGTGGGAATCGCTATCCTTCATTTTAAGTGGCAAGCGGTTTTTGCCTATGATTCGGGATACGGTCGCATTTATTCCTTTCTGAGGGCGTGGGAGGAATTAAAGTTATCCCGTGAGCAATTGGAAGAGGCATTTTGGGAAGAACAGAAGCTTTCTTTAAATGAAGTAGATTCCGAGTTGGAAGTGTATAGGGGTCATAGATACGCTTTGTATGCATCTGAAGAACAGTCCGCTATACAAAGGATAGAAGAAGATCAAGCCCGAGCGAAAGAAACGTCCTTACTAAACGATATAACTTCTTTGAAAGCTACTATAGCTGGATTAAAGAAGAAGTCGGACGGATCAGGGGATCAAGAAGAGGTAATAGGAGCTAGAGAAGAAGAACTCAAGGCTAAAGAAAAGGAGTTAGGATCTAAAATCAAGAAAGCTCTTGATGATAGGAAATCTGAAGTTGATGACACTGATATTCTTTCTGAAGATTTGCTCAAGCGTTTTGAGAAACTCCATGAGGTTAAACACGTCCCTGAGAAATATAGTAAACCACGTATTGAGGCAGACCCTACAAAAGTTCTAAAGCCGATAACTCCTCCTGTCCCTAGCCCGCAGGAAAAGGTTATCCCAGAAGTCATTGATCAACATTACAAGCAAGAACCAGTGGAACGGGAGGATTATTTAACCTCTGATGATGATGACGCTGATGTTCGTGTTTATGCAACTTCCAGAAAAGACGGCAAGTTAGTTCAGAGGCTATTGAAGCAAGGTGAGAAGCCTTTAGCCCATGAGGGAACGTCGTACGGTTATGATTGTATTGTTCGACTTCCTCCCATTGATACTGGGGATGCGTTCAACAACTTTAGTGGGAAGAAAGTTCGTATATTCAAGGGATCAATCAAAGTCATCAATACGAGTGATATTGAGGTTGGGGTTTATGGGGAAGAGATGCATCCTATAGAGGAGTTGAGAGGTTCTCCGAAAACGGGAGAGTTTACATTCCCGATATACAGTGATGCACAGCATCTTCCTGAGTTAGTTATCAAGCATAAAGGCGAGAGTTCTCATTTTCATCTTACCTCCGTTACGACGCATTTCACCGTGGAGGATTAGATATGGTTGATTATGTTTCTAAAGGTTTAGCGATTGGTAAATTTGTTACTAATGTAGTTTCAGATATGTCAACTGCGACATCAACGTCTAAAAGCAATCGGTATCGTGCCTCCCTTGCCGAAGAGAATTCTAGACGTGCGGATATTTTGCATTCTGAGAGAGCCGAGAGACTTCGCAAAGAGGGTTTGTTAGATGCAGGGCTATTTCAAATGAAAGCGGAGATGTCAGGACTTTCAGGGATCTCTGCTGATCTGTGGATTGGACAACGCTATGCGGATACGGAAAGAGAAGTAGAGAAAGCCCAAAGCACCCGTTTTTCCACGGTTCAGAGATTTTTAAAGGAACAACAGTGGCTGAAACAAAACGCTACCAACAGTAAGGTTTCAGGGATCGTATCCTCGGGTGGACATGGACTGACGCTAGCAAAAGACTTGTTTAAGGATAAATAAATGGCAAATCTTGATCTAAAACAAACGGCTAGTGAGCCTCTTGCTCCTAACCAAGATGCGGTTAGGGATGCGGTTGATCCCCTAGGTGGTTTAAAGACGGTAGCACAAGGCTTGGATAGTCTTAACCAACTTTATCAAGAGCGTAGATCCGAACATATTAAGGCTCAAGCACTAACTCAGGATGCATTGCATTCTGCGGATGATCACGCTGACTTTGCCCGATATATGACAAGCCTGCCTACAGGAGTTGACGTGCAAGCCCTGTCGCATAAATACGCTCAAGATCAATACTACAAGAGAGATAAAGAGATAATCGGTGTACCTGACAGAGAAACAAGAAATTATCTCAGAAATTCAAACAAGCGAAGTCTTGACAGAAGCTACAGCTAGGGACGGCACGAGGCTTACTCGTCATGAGTTTAGAATCTGAAAAGCATATTGGAGATACCGCCGTAGCTTTGGCTCTTAATATTAGACTAAGCCCAACGAATGAAAACTTAGAGCTTCAACGCAATCGTGGGTATGATGTTATAGATAAAAGTCTTTTAACGCCAGAAGACAAAGTTAAGAAGAAACAAGCGTTAGATAAGACGCTTCACAAATCCCAAACGATAGGGCTATTGTCTAACGAACCTGACATAGTAGGTAATCTGAGTTCCCTAGTATACGGAAGCCCTGTAGCAGTTAAGGATGGACTATCTCCAGATCAAATAGCGGAAAATGCGGACGGGGGAACGATAGAAATAGACGAGCATAAGCTTGATGGTAAGACGGGATATACAGGCATAGACTCTCTTTCAAGAGAAGACTTAAAATCACTATTGGATGAGCATAATAGAAAAACTAATGCTGAAAGACAATCTGGCAAAAAACGAGTTATTGAAACTATTAAGTTACGTACGACTGAGGCAAACAAGGGGAATATTTCCTCTGACTACGATGAAGTTTTTTCTGAATCCAACTTATCCCGTTATTACCAGCCTGCGGATGTTGAAAGTATCATCACTCAAGCTAAGCTTAAAAAGGATATCGCTCCTTATATTAGAGTTGTAGAGACCATGACTAACGAAGAGTACGCTGAGTTTGTATCCACCGTTAACAGTCGCACAGTCGATTATGATTTGAACGATAGGTTTAAAGCTCAAGCTTTTTTAAAAGAGCTTCAGGATAAAAGGGTTGCGTCTCTTAAGGAACTGTCAAAAGACCCGCACGGATGGCAAAGATCCAGAGGATTAGTTCCTCCTAATTTGAGTTTAGAAGCAGGGCAGTTAGCTTCTTCCGTTCTTCCTATTTTCGATGCTAATGAAAAAACGGAAAAAGACCATGGTGTAATTGTTAAAGGGATGGGAACGGACAAAGAAAGGCAATTATCTGAAAAGATTAAGGGAGAGAGGGCTGAAGATTTTGTTTCCTATTTCAGAGATGAGATGACTAAGGAGGGTGTAACAAAAAGCGATATTGAGAAGATAAAGAGTGTCGTAGACGGTATGAAAGACAAAGTTACATCATCTATTTGTCGTTTAGCTATGAGTGATTCTGCGGAGGCTAGAGCTTCTGCAATCCCAGTCATCTCTGGAGTGAAACACAGAGGCGATATTGAGCTTAAGCTTGAAAGCTCCAAAGGAAACGGGGTTAAGAAACTCTTTAACAATTTAATAAACAAAGAGATAGGACAACTTTATCAAGGCTCGGAGGACGCAAATTACAAGCAAGACGCCGAAGTAATTAAGCTTTATATCATGGGTAATATGCATAAGACAGGCAATTATACGTTAAATGGTGAGGTTGTGAGGGATGCAGTCAAAGCTGTATTTGGTAATACGGCGTACGCTGTGAACGGCTCTTATGTTATGCCCCCTCGTGGCATGTCTCACTATGAATTTGGGAATAGGTTGCACGGACTTACTTCTGATAAACTTGTTGGTCTTTTTGGTGATAAAAGTAAAGATAGATATCCAGAGAGTTACGGTTATCAGTCAGAGGGCGACGGGAAATATAGTTTAACGGTTGGTGGTGTTTATAAGAAAGACAAACAGGGGAACCCTATAGTCATTAACATTTATGACGAATTACCCCAAAATGTCCCTAGCTTGCAGATTGCAACGGTTAGTGGTGTTGAAGAGTATATGAATGCTGTTTCATCCCGTATGAATAGGGGGGAATGATAATGCTTTTTATGGATAACGAGAGCGACTTTAACAAGCGTATGAAGTCTATAAAGAATGATAAAACGACACAGCCAGCGAAGAGGCAACCTGGTATATGGGACAACGCACTTGGTGCTTCTTTTTCTGGTGTTTTAGAAGCACCAGCAGATATTCTTTCTACAGTTACACCGTGGGAATACACACCTGATCCGTTAAAGAAGAACGCTCTGACGGTTGATCCCGAAGAGACAGGGGCTATTGGGCAGATAGGACATAGTTTATTACATTCTGTATCAGCCTTTGGAATAGGAGCTATGGCAGGAGGTTCAATAGGAGGTCCACTAGGAGCTTTAGCTGGGGGATTTTTATCCGTTGCCTTAGCGGAGGGGAGGAGAGCTTTTGAGAACGCTAGAGATGAGGGGCAGGATAGTTCTACAGCGACTAAAGGAGGGATGAAGACAGGTGTTATTTCTGGAGCAGGTGCATTAATACCAGCTGGTTTTGGGGTTAGTGTTGTCAAGAGTGCAATAGCAAGTGCTGGTGTTAATCTTGGTCTAAGCAAACTAGATAGAATGGGCGATTACGCCATACTTAAGGCTAATGGATATGATGAACTCGCCGAACATGCTTCAGAGATGGACAGCATTTCGATCGCAACCGATATTGTTTTAGGAATGGCGTTTGGGGGCTTACATGCCAAGAACGCCAGAAGAAACAAAAAACTTGTAGGAATGAAACCTACGCCCTCTGAGGGTGATATTGCTACTGGGGCTAAAAATGAACTCATGACGTCTCGGACTTTGAATGATGCTATTCCTACGACTAATGAGTCTTTTGAGACTCACATGTCCGCTATAGCTGAAGCGGAGCATGCATTAGTCAACGGAGAGAAGTTTGGTCTTGATTCGCAAAAGTTAGAAGCACTAGAGCGTGGAAGCATTAAGAAGCCAGATATTGAGGTTGGCACGTCTCCTTTTGCGGAGGATAGAATTGAACCTCGTTTATTGTCTGCTGATCAGAGGATAGCACAGACGGTTGAGATAATAGAGAAATTTTTCCAACTCTCAAGATGGAGCAAGTTCCATGCCACCGCAGATAAAGAGAGACATTAACATTGTTAAGCATAAGCTCATTGAGAGTGCAATATCGTGCTTTTATGAGAGAGGGGGCAAGTAATGCATCCAGAATGTATTGAAAGGGTCAAAAAGCTTGCTGGCGAGTGGAAGTTAGAACCAGAGGATCTAGACCAGATTGAGAGAGTATCTAAGCAAGCCCTATCAGGATTAGAGCTGAATGAGAGTTTTAAGAACCTTAAGACGGCGGATAAAGTTAAGGCACTGAGTGAGAAAGCACATTTACTTCTTTTAGAGAATGGTGCTTTTGCAATGTCAGAGACTCTCGGAGGTGTTGGCAGGGCTAAACATGGGGAACAACTGAACACTCTTAAGAACTTTTTGAGATATGAAACGACAGCATCTATAGAGAGTAGAATTAAAGGAGAGCAAGCGAACGCTCGGAAAGCCTTTCATGATTTTGAGGATTTAGGGTCAAAAAACCTAGGGTTCTCGGCGGATCCAATAACGAACGAAAAGATCACCAAAGCCCTAAGGGGGGTTGAGACCGATGATCCACAAGTGAATAAGTTTGGGCGAGCCTATCGCAAAATAAGGGATAGGGTTACAGCTCAAGCGGAAGATATGGGACTTCTTCATCCATTAGATAATTGGGGTAGTCCGCAGCCTGATGATGCCCTAAAAATAAGGGCTAAGGGCAAGAAAGCGTGGATTGAGACGATCATGCCTTGGGTTGATGTGGAAGCATACGACAAAAAAGGACTTTATGGCAAAGGATTAACAGAGTTTCTAGGGCATGTTTGGGATACCAAATCCAGCGAGGGACGAAACAAGATATTAGCTTCTGGCGGGGCTGAACAGGCGGGTAAAGCCTCTGTTGGCGGAAGTAGAAAGCAACCACGGCATTTGTTCCTTTTAGATGAACACTACAGCGATTACAATGCAGCATTCGGAAAAACAGGATTAAACGCTGAAGACCTTGTGAGAATGACCATAGACCCTCTTATTCGTGATATTGAGATAGCCCGTACGTTTGGTTCTAATGCTGATAACAATTTTAGGTGGGTTATTACGCAAGCCTACGAGAACGATTTAAAGAGTGCTAAGACGGCAAGCGATGTTACAAAGATGGGTGGATTATACAAAGAAGCCAATATCCTTTGGGATAGATTGACGATATCCAGTGAGATGCTTGATCATGAGTTATCTAACGCACAAATTAATCTGAGGGAGCTGAAATCAGGGTTTTCGACTTTTCAAGTGGTTAAGAGTTTTGGGATGCAGATATTTTCCGCCCTTCCAGAGACAATAAATTGTGTGGTTATGGGTTCTCATAGGCAGGGAATGCCGTTTTGGTCTAGGGCTTTGCCAGAGTTTAAGAGGCATCTAACGAACGCTAATTATAAAGCATCTATTCGAGCATTTGCCCCAGCTGGCGAGATGGCTATTACAGGGATGATGAATGAGTTTCACAATCAAAGTAAGTTTGTTTCTGGAATGAAAGTATTAGCGGAGAAAACGGTTAAGTGGCAAGGTCTGAAAGCTTTAGATAGGTTTCAGCGAGATTTATCTTTTGGTTTTACGTCCTCGTGGATGGGGGAAGTAACAAGGGGATTTAAGGGTCTAGAAGATTTTAAATCTCGTTATGGGGAGCAGACATTCAAGACACTTATTAAAGATTATGGTTTTACCCAATCCGATATGCATGCTTTGTCCAAGGTTGAGCTTGATGCTGGGAGGTTATTGACGCCCGATAGTATCCGAGAGTGTAGGCATCCTGATCTTGTCACACTTGCTCGTTCTGAGAACAAGTCTATTGAGCGAATGATGGGTGATCTATCGAGCAAGATGAGCGGGTATATTTGGTCTCAAACGCAAGATAATGCAAGAGGATCAGTTGGCTCTTCGTTAAGAGATACAAAGTACACATCTAGCAGGGGAGGCATACCAGGGTTGAGCCTTGTTACTCAATTCTTAACCACTCCAATTTCCATGGCGGAGAAGCATTTATGGGCTGTTCCTAAAACCCTTGTTGGTGGAGCGAATGGCATGTCAGCTTGGTCTTATAGGGCAAAGTTCTTAGCTTTTGGTATTGTTTTAGAGGGGATTGTCGCCAACACAGCAAGAAAGGCTTTAACTGGTCAAGAACTCGACGATTTTACCGATCCAAAGGTATTAGCTTTAATGACTGCAAGAACTCTTACGCACTATGATAGATTTTTCAACGAATATCACCATGACTTCAAAGACCTCTTGCATTCTGTCCCTGTAGCTTCAACCGTTATTGGTTTGGGAGACGCTGGTTTGGAAGTGTCCAGAAATATCTTCGGGGAAGATGAAGAAAAAAAAGCTAAAGCCAATGCCAAATTAGCCAAGGAAGTCGCTAATAATATGCCTTTAAAGAACTTATTTTATGTAAAAGCGGCTTTCCAGAAGATGGTAGTAGATAACCTCTGTGAGTACTTCAACGAGGGGTATAAGGATAGGTTAGCTATGAATCGTGAACTCCGTAAAAGCAGGAGTAATATAGGATGACTAAAAGGCAAGAACAGTACGTAACGAAGCAAGAGTTTAATGAACTCAACGCCAAAGTTGATTGTCTCATTACCCATTGTAAAGTTTTTGAAAGACATTACAATGAACAGCAAAATGATATTAAAAGCATTTTACAGATTCTCAACACTTCAAAAGGTCTTGCTTCATTTATTAAAACGAGTGGTGCAATAACCGCTTCTCTTTCTGCCATCATCTACGCACTCTATAATCTCAAAGCGTGGCTTAAACAATGATACAGTCGTTTCTTGCAGGTGGACTATTTAGATTTGCTCTTCGTTTTGTTCCCTCAGTTTTTGAGAAAATAGCTGATGGTGTATTAGAATATCTGATGCAGAAACAATCGATTGAATATGATAAGATGAAGCTTGAGCAAACTAGGATTAACAGCTCTACTCAACTAGATCTTGCAGATATCAAATACGCAATTGAAGAACTTAAAGTTGATCAGCCAATCAGATTAGCAAGAATAAAAGCTCAAAAGGTCAAGAGTGGTGTCAAATGGATTGATGGCTTGAACACCTTAATACGACCCCTTACAACGTTGTTTTGGATCATTGTTTATCCGCTACTCGTCTGGTGGAGTGTGAAAGAGGGCATCTTTGACAGAAGCCCCCTTTCGATCCTAAGCCCTTTTGAACAAGAGATTATCGCTTGTATCCTGGGCTTCTGGTACACAGATAAAATAGTACAAAAGAAACGGGGTTAGTATCCATATGGATGACGCTCATGATATTTTATTTCATCATATTGGGCAAGAGTAATGTAACCGTTCTGTAGTCGCTGCCAGGGAGTTAATTTGGAACGTTCTGCTGCATATGACAATTTTTCCTGCTCTTTTATTACAGCTTTAAGTTTATTACGTTCAACTTCTATTTCTTTTATTCCAGCTGTATATTTATTACGTTCAGCTTCTAGCCCTTCTATTCCAGCTTTTATTTCTTCTATTCCAGCTTTTATTTCTTCTGCTCCAGCTTTAAGTTTATTACGTTCAACTTCTATTTCTTCTATTTTTGCCAACACGAATTCTTCATTTGTTACTACAGTTTTTGCCAACGCTAATTTTTCAGCTTTAAGTTTATTACGTTCAACTTCTATTTCTTTTATTCCAGCTGTATATTTATTACGTTCAGCTTCTAGCTCTTCTATTTCAGCTTTATATTTTTCTGCTTCTTTTCTAACTTTTTCTTCAGCTTTTAATCTTGCTTCTTCTTTTAATCTTGCTTCTTCAGCTTTTAATCTTGCTTCTTCAGCTTTTAATCTTGCCTCTTCAGCTACTCTTGCTTCTTCAGCTTTTAATCTTGCTTCTTCTTTTAATCTTGCTTCTTCAGCTTTTAATCTTGTCTCTTCAGCTTTTAATCTTGCCTCTTCAGCTTTTAATCTTGCTTCTTCAGCTTTTAATCTTGCTTCTTCGGCTTACTCTTGCTTCTTCAGCTTTTACTCTTGCTTCTTCAGCTTCGTCAGCTGCTTTTTTATCAGCTGCTGCTTTAGCTACTTCAGCTACTTTAGCTGCCGATTCTGCTGCTTTAGGTTTCGTATTATCACAGCCACCTAGGGAAATGGTTACTGACAACACTGCTATCGTAGAGACTAATCCTAGTTTTTTGATACTCATGTTTTACCTCTCCAGATACGATAGTGTGTACTACAACTAACACCTACAGATTGCGTGAGTCAATACAATGCCACAGCTTTTAATTGATTAGGCTATGACGGTTGAATGGACTGTCGTAGTATAGAAGTTGTAATTGAAAAGTGAGTGATAATCTGATACTCAAAAGGTACGGAGTTATAATAAAGAAAACATAGTAGAATCCTTGCTTCTGGTTATAAGAATCGATTATTAGTCTGTTGGCAGATTCTTATATGGGATGTATTCATTTATGGGATAATTTTAAATCTCCAGAGCTTGTCAGTGCCTTTTTTTATTCCAATTCTAGGTGTGCGAATATATTTAATTTTTTTATCTTTATTATAAACGCAAAAATTGTGATCTGTAGTTAAATCAAAAGCATTGTTGGCTTTTGAAATAGATAAATACTTGCATAATTTCCCTGGTCCATTAATGGTTAATTGTACAGGTTCTATTAATTCTATTCCTCGAATGAGGATTGCGGCAGGAAATCCTTCTTTTTCAGTAACAATATTTAGGCAATAGTACATTCCATATATAAAATAAATATACGAAAATCCAGCGATTCCAAACATTACAGAATTCCGGGGGGTATAACCCTTAGCAGCATGACAGGCGGGATCGTCCTGACCTATATAAGCTTCAATTTCTGTAATAATCCCTCGGTAATGAGAGAATTTCAATACTTTTCCTAAGAGTTGTTTGGAGACATCTAGTGTATTACGTTCATAAAATTCTCTAGGTAAGATATGTTTGGTCATTTGGATCACAGTATTGAGACGAGAAGTTGAAGCGGAGTTGTTGTTGAAAAGTGAGATAAAAACACGGAGGTGAATTGCTAGCATTAGTCGCACCTTTTAAAAGGTAAGACTAGATCTTATAAAAAACAACTTTAAATCAATAAGTTATAGTTTTAATGGTGATCCCGGCGCGATTCGAACGCGCGACAACCAGATTAGGAATCTGGTGCTCTATCCTGCTGAGCTACGAGATCTTTATACTTTATATACACAAAAATTTGGGTTATACCAACCTGTTGTTATGTCTAGAATGCGATTTTTTAAAAGGTTTTCTTATTCTAAAGATCAAAGGAAAATTTTTTTAGGAACAATCTTTCTTTTCGCAAGCAAGATTATTTGTGGTGTAGATTTGTTAAATGTCGGTATAATGTCAAGTATGAACATATAATAAAGTCTATTGCCTTGATAAATATCTATTTCTTGCTTACTTTTGATTTCTTAAAGGGATTTTTAAATGACACGCAAATCAATTCGGATTATAGGAATTGATCCTGGCCTCCGACGAACTGGATGGGGAATTATTGATGCCGTAGGAGATAATTTATGTTTTGTTTCTTCTGGAACAGTTGTTTCTTGTGCGCAACAGTCGCTTGCAGTTCGCTTACGTCAATTATATGAGGGTTTAGCTGATATAATGCGTGATTTTCATCCTGAGGAAGCAGCTGTTGAGCAGGTTTTTGTCAATAAAGATGCAGTGGCTACGCTCAAATTAGGTCAAGCTCGGGCAATAGCTATTTTATCACCCGCTCTTACCGGAATTTCCGTTTCTGAATATGCTCCAAATACTATTAAAAAAGCGGTAATAGGTGTTGGGCATGGAGATAAAAGACAAATTCATATGATGTTAAAGATGTTAATACCAGGGATCATGTTCAAAGGAAAAGATGCAGCTGATGCATTGGCGATAGCTGTATGTCATGCACATCATACGAACTATAATCGTTATAAAATTGAATCATAAAATGGAGCTTTGTCAAATGCGTGTGTTGTATGTGATTAGAAGGTCGTAGAAATATGATAGGTAAAATTAAAGGCAATATTGAGGGATTGTATGAGGATTATGTGTTGATTGATGTGCAAGGTATTTGTTATATAGTTTACTGTCCGATCCGTACATTATCTTGCTTGGGTAAGATAGGTGATTTTTGTACTTTGTTTGTTGAGACACATGTGCGACAGGATCAAATTCGACTTTTTGGATTTCTATCTGATTTAGAACGGAAATGGTTTGTTTTATTGCAAAGTGTGCAAGGTGTAGGGGCAAGAGTAGCGATGGGTGTACTTTCTCGTATTACACCAGTAGAATTAGTCGATTCTATCATCTTGCAAAACAATAAGATTCTTGCTCAGATTCCTGGAATTGGTGCGAAAGTATCTAATCGTATTATGATAGAACTTAAAGGAAAGGCGGTTTCTCTGTCTTCTTCAGAAAAAAAAGAAATATCCTGTTTGAATGGAGAGAAATCGAATGTATGTGAATCTATGTCTTCATCTGCGATTGATGCTATATCTGCATTGGTGAATTTAGGATATGGTCAAGATCAGGCAACAGTCGCTGTTGTTTCGATCCTCAAAAAAGAGAAAAATATTACTGATGATAGTCAGATCATTCGATTGGCTTTGAGAGAGATGACATGTTAAACGATGTTTATAATTCCATGAAGATTAGTATAAAATGACGGATCGTGAGGGACTATTATCTCATAGTGTATCTAAGGAAGATGGTGATGTTCTTTTATTGCGTCCGAGAACTTTAGATGAATTCACGGGTCAAACTGAAGCATGTTCTAATCTCAAGGTTTTTATAGAAGCAGCTAAAGCGCGTTCTGAAGCTTTAGACCATGTATTGTTTGTGGGTCCTCCAGGTCTTGGAAAAACTACTTTAGCACAGGTCGTTGCTAGGGAATTAGGGGTAAATTTCCGTTCAACTTCAGGTCCTGTGATTGCGAAGGCGGGCGATCTTGCGGCGTTGCTTACTAATTTAGAAGATCGTGATGTCTTGTTTATTGATGAAATACACAGACTAAGTATTATCGTGGAAGAGATTCTTTATCCTGCTATGGAAGATTTTCAACTTGATCTTATGGTTGGAGAAGGTCCATCTGCTCGTTCTGTGAAAATTAATTTATCGCGTTTTACGCTTATTGCTGCGACAACGAGAGTTGGACTTCTCAGCAATCCTTTACAAGATCGTTTTGGTATTCCTATTAGATTAAATTTTTATGAGGTAGAGGATTTAAAAACCATAGTGCATAGAGGGGCAAAGTTAATAGGATTGCCCATAACAGATGAAGCTGCATACGAAATTGCTATGCGATCCAGGGGAACTCCGCGTATCGCTGGAAGATTATTGCGTCGTGTACGAGATTTTGCAGAGGTAGCGCATGCTGAGATTATTACAAGAGATATAGCAGATGAGGCTTTGGTGCGTCTTTCAGTGGATAAGATGGGTTTTGATCAACTTGATGTGCGTTATTTGACAATGATTGCTCGTCATTTTGGAGGTGGACCAGTCGGCATAGAGACTATTTCTGCAGGTCTTTCTGAGCCTAGAGACGCTATAGAAGATTTGATAGAGCCTTATATGATACAAAAGGGTTTTATTCAGCGTACGCCACGTGGAAGGCTTTTAATGCCCAGTGCTTGGAAACATCTTGGTATTTCTATTCCTTATAAAGTGCAAAATACCTTTTGTGGCAAGAAAGAGTAAATGGAGTTCGTCGTGTTTTATTTTCCTACGCAATAGATTCGTTTTGCAGGCTTCCAGTGGTAATAAAGAGTGTCGTGTCAAAAACAATTCTAGAGGGTTTGACTATGTTCACATATAGTGCATTGGGTAGAAAGAGGTTTTTGAGATCAGTAAATCTTCTTGAGAAATGAGATTTGATGTTATTAGGAATGGATTCTTCTCTTCGGAGGAAAGATTTATGGATAATTTTGGATTGGCTATTATGGATGTGAATATTTTTCCTTTTTTATGCAAATGGGATTAGCGGTTAAGTGTGTCATCATTCTATTGTTGGTTTTTTCTATTTTTAGTTGGAGCATTATCGTTCAAAAAATTGTGAACTTTATTATGATTCGTCGTAATTTTAGAGAATTCGAACAACTTTTTTGGTCTGGGCAGTCTTTGGAATCATTATGTAAATTATTAAAAGATAAGCATAATGTTGGATTAGCTGCAATATTTATGTCCGCTATGTGTGAGTGGAAAAAGAGTTATGAACAAGGCGCGCGTTCTTCTATCGGGATGCAAGACCGAATAGATCGTATGATGGATGTTGCCATCGCTCGAGAATTGGAAGATATAACAGAGAGATTGAGTTTTCTTGGCACTATGTCTTCAGTTGGTTTGCTTGTAGGTCTTTTAGGGGCTGTGTTAGGGATGGTAGGATTTTTTCAAAATATAGCAGGGCCTCATGCTAATATTATTTTTTTTATTCCTGAAATAATAGAATCTTTGATGAGCATCATTTTAGGGCTATGTGTATCTATTCCATCTTCCATAGCTTATAATAAATTTATGGAAGATGCAAAAAAATTTTCAGTGCAAATGGAAGGATTTTCGGATGAGTTTTCCGCAATCCTTTCCCGACAGACTGAAGGTCATGTGCCCTAGAATGTTGGAATGTATTTGAGGGCTTGATATCAATAGACATCTTATTATGATAGATGTAAAAGCGGATGAGGAGATTCGTGCGTAAGGAGAATATATTTTTCTCAATGAAAATCGCAAAAAATAGAATTTTTATAGGACTCTAAGTCTAGAGAATGCATCTTAATGTAAAGGTGATTGTAAAAAATATTATAGGGAAAAACAATAGATTTTTTGTTGAATATTGGGAAAAGTGGGCATCGAAAAGTTAATTTCGTTGTTCGAAATTAAAAGGATTGTCAGGCTGTGCGAGTGGAGAATGGTCTTGCTATATCATTGATATTGCATTTTATTTTCTTGTTGCTATTGTATCTTAACTTTAACGTTCAATTATTCGTTCCAGTTTCTAAGATTGAGGGATCGTCTATAAAAAATATCCACAACGACGATTTACATTCTAATAAATATAGTGGCGATAAAAATAATGAAAAAGAAGAAGTTTTTCACTCAAGAGAGATGAGTGAAAAAACTGGTGCTCATTGGTTTGAGGATCAACAAAATAATAGTAAATCTTTTGATCAGGGAAAAACACAGACTATTCCCGATGAATTAAAGAAATTTTCCGATAGTGAAGGCGAGCATGCATTAAAAGAATCGTCACCGCCCAATGTATCTTTGCGTCCCTTAGACAAAAAACAGCATATCAAAAATAAAGCACATAGTCAGCATAGTACGCCTTCTATAATAAAGAAAAATATTGCAAAGTTACCAGTACCAAAAATTGACACAAAGCAAAGTCGGAGCAACTTTTCTCAAAATGAAATAGGTATTGTACGTAGAAGAATTATGGGGAATTGGAATATTCCTCCCGATTTAAAAAAGTTTAAAAAAATACAGGTTAAAATGCATTTTTCTCTTAATAGAAATGGTTTTGTTATTGGCAATCCTGATATTACAGTAGTCGGAGGGACAGAATTGGCTCGTCGCACATTAGTAAAAAGTGCGCGAAAAGCATTTATAAAATCGCAACCATTTCGTCTACCAGCGGATAAATATAAAAATTGGCGGAACATGACCATTCATTTTATACCCTCAAAAATGTGATATTTTACTTTTTTCTATAGGTGTATTTTGTTACAAGAAAGGGATGGGAATTTGTCTTTTTTCGATATTTTCTATAATTTAAGGAATCTAATATGAATGTAAAGATTTTTCTATTATTGGTATTGGTTAGTGGTTTTTTTTCTGTTCCAGTGCAAGCTTTAGTAAAGGTTAATGTCAATAATTCTGATTATTCTCCGGTATCTATAGCTGTGACAGATTTTGTTTCTTTAGATGAATTGGGAGGTAAATTTTCAGAGGTTATATCCAAAAATTTGCAGAAATCAGACGTTTTTACTCAGATTCCCCAAGGTTCTTTTAAACAAAAAATCACTAATCCAGATATTACGCCCCGTTTTCATGATTGGCAGAGTTTAGGCGCTCAAGTTCTTGTAATGGGTCGGGTGATTAAAGAAGGTAAAGATCGTTTACGTGTAGAGTTTCGGTTGTGGGATATTAAAGATCGCAAACAGATATTGGGGAAGAAATTTTTTGCTTCTCCCGTAGATTGGAGGAGACTTGCTCACATCATTTCTGATGAGATATATCAGAATATTACTGGTGAAAAGAGTTATTTTAATACACGTCTCTTATTTGTTTCTGAAAGTATCGTTTCTGGTGTAATAAAAAATCGTTTATGTCTCATGGATCAAGATGGTTTTAATGTGCGTTATTTAACACCTAATAGTGATCGAATTTTATTCACACCACAATTTTACCCTAAACAACAGAAAGTAGCATATGCATCATATGATGATGAAGATATTCTAAAAGTTTATTTAATGGATATTAGGATTGATAGAGCTCCTAAACGAATCGGTAATTTCCGTGGCATGAACATTTCTCCTCGTTTTTCCTTAGATGGCAATCGCGTAATTATGGGCGTGCAAAAAGAAGGGGCGATAGATCTTTATAATGTAGATGTTC
The DNA here is from genome assembly GCF_000183665.1 of Candidatus Liberibacter solanacearum CLso-ZC1. Lineage (NCBI taxonomy): Bacteria > Pseudomonadati > Pseudomonadota > Alphaproteobacteria > Hyphomicrobiales > Rhizobiaceae > Liberibacter > Candidatus Liberibacter solanacearum. The sequence continues at coordinate 1,207,090 of NC_014774.1, read as the reverse complement.
ATTCGTATGCTTTTAAGCGTCTAACAAATACGTTATTTGCCAATATTTCCCCTTCATATTCACCGGATTCTTCTCAAATTGTCTTTGAAAGTGATAGGGAAGGAAAGCAACAGCTTTATGTTATGCAATCAGATGGATCTGATCAACGACGTATTTCGCAAGATAAAGATGCCTTTTATTTTGATCCTTCTTGGTCTCCTAACGATAATATTATAGCTTTTACCAAATTTTCTGAAGGCAAATTTGCAATTGGTGTCATGAGGGTTGATGGGTCACAAGAGCGTATCTTAGTGACGGATTTTAACCTCCAAACTCCTATATGGTCTCCTAATGGTCGTTCTTTAATATTTGCTCGCAAGAAAATGGATGATATAGGATCAAAGCTTTATTCGATCAACTTAAATGGTCGCAATGAAATGCTCATCAATACTCCTGCTTATGCTTTGGATCCACATTGGATAGCACCCGTGGATTAGGTTGTGCTGGGTGTATGTTTTTCAGCTCTGCAAAATGTATTCTTCTTCAAAAAATATAATTATGAGATAGAATCAGGAGCAATGATGCGAAAGGATTTTCTATGAAATATATTGCTTTTTTTCTTATTTTATCAGTGGCGACAATGGTGCATGCTTCTGGTATCAATAATAATACAGAATCGTATGATGCTTCTATGCAACAGCAATTTGCTCAGTCGGTTAGTGATCGTATTTTTTTTGATATTAACTCCTATTCTATTCGCCCAGAAGATATTCAAGTATTATCTAGTTTAGGATCTTGGCTTGAGAAGAATGGTTGTGATTTTATCATAGAAGGTCATACGGATGAGCAAGGTACTCGTAATAGTAGTCTTGTGTTAGGGCTTCGTCGCGCACATACAGTTTTTGATTATTTTTTAGCTAGAGGAATTAACTCATCTCGCATGAAGATTACTTCATATGGCAAAGAAATTCCTGCTGTACTTGGATATGATGAGAGTGCCTATTCGAAAAATCGTCGTACAGTCATTGTATTGCAGAAATGTACTCCTCAGGATTAAGTGAAAATATTGTCTAGAAAAATAACAATAATGTGCGTTATTAATGAGAGATGAGTTCAAATTTTAGTGAATCGACAAGTTTTTAAAAGGAAAAAGCATTGCGATTGATTGTGTGAAAGTCGTTGTTTCAAAGTTTCTTCTTGTTTATGCTTATTAAGGGAAGAGGCATACGCTTTCATGGGATTATAAAATTATTATCAATATGATCAAAAAAATGTGAAATTCTTTCTTTGGGAATGAATTTTGTATATTTTTTGTGGTTTTTCATCCTCAAAAGTAAGATGTTTTTATAACATCCACTAATTGTAAAAACTAGTTTAAAGTGAATTATCAGTGTTTTTATCTCCTGTAGAAAGTGTAAAGTCTTTTGTGCGTAGCCTTGTGTGTCCTGCGCATATTCTCGTAGCTGTTTCCGGAGGATCGGATTCCATTGGTCTTCTGATTGCTTTACATTCGATTCTTTCAGATAATTCTTTTAGAGCAATTAAAATTTCTGCTATCTCTGTAGATCATGGTATTAGAGATGAGGCAAAAGATGAGGTGAAGTATGTCTTTGATATTTGCTCACGATTAGGGATTCCTCATGCGGTGGTTGTGTGGAAAGATCAAAAGCCAAAAACGGGATTGATGGCTGCTGCTCGAAAGGCGCGTTATGCATTGATTGTTGATTATGCTATGAAAATTGGTGCTACGCTAGTTGTAACAGCACATACTTTTGATGATCAGTTGGAAACAGTTTATATGCGTTCTCAGCGTGATTATGCTGAAAAGGGTATGGGGCTTTCTGGTATTCCCGAAACTGTTCTGTATGATATGAGGTTATGGATTGCTCGTCCATTTTTGTGCTGTCGTCGAGAAGATATACGTTCTTTTTTATTGCAACGTAATATTGGTTGGTGTGAAGATCCTAGCAACGCTGATGATAGGTTTGAACGTGTTCGTGTACGGCGCTTGATTCAGGACATTGATCCTCATAAGATGTATAGAAAGATAGAGAAATTTCGTAATTTGCGTATTGCAGTCAATAATAATGTCGCTACATTAATTCCCCAATATTTAAAAGTTCATTGTCAATCCGTTATTGCTCTATCAGAGAATGTCTTGAATATTGATTTAATTCTTTTATCCTATTTATTGAAGGTTTCTATTGCGATTTGTGGTGGAAAAACTTCCTTTCCTGGATATCGTTCTATGGAGAGAGTTATTGCGTATCTTAAAAATCAAAAGCAGGGCTGTATCAGTATTGGACGGGTTGTTATAGATCGGCGCGTAAATTTTTTATGGATAACGCGTGCAGTACGAGATCTTCCTACGGTGAAGCTTCACTTTAAAGAAACTGCTGTATGGGATGGAAGATATCGGTTTACAAATTCATCTAATGAATCTATTCGGATCGGCGCTAAAGTATACAACAAGGAGATGGATTTTTCCTCTGGTATGCCGTCTATAGTTGCGCAACGTGCTTTTTCAAGCTTGCCCTCTGAAGAAGGAGGAGAGCCTGTGATAGCCCCTTTTTCTCGTTTTATTACAATTTTTGATTTGCCTGTTGCTCATGCGATTTCTATATCTTTTGACAAAGTATTTATTCCACAATCGCCGTTTTCCTATGAAAAAAAAAATATTTTCATTGATTTTATTGAATTATTGTTATTATCATCAAGATTCGGCTTGGATCATTAGTGCTTTGCTATGAGTCGATAGTGGATTTTGATATTCTGAGGGGACTGAAATGAATTCTAACATTAGGAATTTTGCTTTATGGGTTATAATAGCACTATGTTTGATAGCGTCTTTTTCTATATTTCAGGCTCCCTTTTCAGGGAAAGATGGAGTCCAAGATATCTCTTATTCTCAATTTATTAAGGATATAGATGCGGGACGTATTCGTAAAGTTTCTATTGTTGGACGGTATATATCAGGAACTTATGTTAAGGGTGAATCTTCTTTTCAAACTTATGTGCCGGTGGTAACCGATAAGATGTTGGATAAGTTACAAGCGAAAGACGTAGAGATTTTTTCAAAGCCAGTTAATGATTCTTCTCCAAGTATGATGAGTTATCTTAGTAGTTGGTTCCCTTTAATAGTAGTGGTTTTTATATGGATTTTTTTCATGAGACAAATACAAGGAGGTGGGGCTCGTGGTGCTATGGGTTTTGGAAAGTCCAAAGCTAAACTACTATCGGGAAACGGCGTTCGTATAACATTTGATGATGTAGCTGGGGTTGATGAAGCGAAAGAAGATTTGCAGGAAATAGTTGATTTTCTATGTGATCCTCAAAAATTCAAACGTTTAGGTGGGCGTATTCCTCATGGAGTTCTCCTTGTAGGTCCTCCAGGGACAGGTAAGACACTGTTAGCTCGTGCTGTAGCAGGTGAAGCTAACGTTCCATTTTTTACTATATCTGGCTCTGATTTTGTTGAATTGTTTGTTGGGGTTGGTGCCTCTCGTGTTCGTGACATGTTTGAGCAAGCTAAGAACAATTCTCCATGCATTATCTTTGTTGATGAAATAGATGCTGTTGGTCGTCATCGTGGTATAGGCTTAGGAGGGGGAAATGATGAGCGTGAGCAAACTCTAAATCAGTTGTTAGTTGAAATGGATGGTTTTGAATCTAGTGAAGGTGTTATTCTTATAGCCGCAACCAATCGCCCTGATGTTTTGGATCCTGCTTTGTTACGCCCAGGCCGTTTTGATCGCCAAATAACGGTTCCCAATCCTGATGTTGTTGGTAGAGAACGTATCCTCAAAGTACACAGTCGTAATGTTCCATTGGCTCCCAATGTTGTTTTGAAAACGATTGCTCGAGGAACGCCTGGATTTTCTGGTGCAGATTTGAGGAATTTAGTTAACGAAGCTGCCTTGGTAGCAGCCCGTCGTAATAGGCGTTTGGTTACAATGCAAGAATTCGAAGATGCAAAAGATAAGATTCTTATGGGAGCAGAACGTCGTTCTACCGTAATGACAGAAGCGGAAAAGAAAATTACTGCCTATCATGAAGCTGGGCATGCTGTGGTTGCGTGTCATGTTCCACAAGCGGATCCTCTACATAAAGCTACTATAATTCCACGTGGGAGAGCGTTGGGCATGGTAATGCAGTTGCCCGAAGCGGATCGTCATTCCAGCAGTTATACATGGATGATATCTCGTTTAGCTATCCTAATGGGCGGACGCGTTGCTGAGGAAATTATTTTCGGGAAGGAAAATGTAACTTCGGGTGCTATGTCGGATCTTGAATATGCAACAAAACTAGCACGTGTTATGGTCACGCAATTTGGTTTTTCTGATTTATTAGGAAGAGTTTTTTATGGAGAGAGTCAACAAGATATTTCGCTTGGCCATCCTATATCTCGTTCCAGAAGTATTTCTGAGGATACTGCGCATAAAATAGACAAAGAGGTTTTTCGTCTTATAGATGAGGCATATCAAAAGGCAAGATCTATTATAGAAGAAAAGAACAACGATTTTGTTGCGATTGCCGAGGGATTGTTAGAATATGAAACCCTATCAGGAAAAGAAATTGCCTCTTTAATTAAAGGGGAAAAGATAAATAGATCTTTAGAAGATGATGATAATTCTATGCGATGCGCATCTGTTCCGAAGGCAGGGATTTCAGAAGAAGAGATTCATGGTTCTGAAAAAGAAGAAGAAGAATATTCTATTGATTCTACAAAAAAATCCGATGATTCAAAAGAAGAATCTACAAATATTTAGTATATCAGATAATTGTATCATCCCGTTATATGAATTATATCTCTATATAATCAGAAGTTCTATATGATCAATCATATTTTAAAAGATTAGAGTATATGGTTCCTATGATCTATTTTGTTTTTCTGTAATATCAGTCCTTGTAAGGAGTATATATGAAGCAACGATATTTCGGTACTGATGGAATTCGTGGCAAGTCTAATATTTTTCCCATCACGCCTGATGTTATGATGCGTGTTGGTATTGTTGTAGGCTACTTACTTGGGGGGAAGAAAAGGAATCGTAGGGTTGTTATTGGTAAAGATACACGTTTATCTGGCTATATGCTTGAAAATGCATTGGTAGCAGGTTTTACTTCTGCTGGGATGAATTCTTTTATTCTTGGTCCCATTCCTTCTCCTGCTGTTGCTATGCTTACTAGATCTCTTCGTGCTGATGTTGGTGTAATGATCTCTGCTTCCCATAATCAATATCACGATAATGGGATCAAACTCTTTGGTTCGGATGGTTACAAAATATCTACTGATATAGAAGATCATATTGAGAGTCTTCTTGAAGGCGATTTAACACCGTATCTATCTTGTTATGATAGTATTGGAAATGCAAAGCGTATAGACGGTGTTCATGATCGTTATATTGAACATGTTAAGCGTACTCTACCACGTGATGTTACTTTGCAAGGTTTGCGTATTGTTGTGGATTGTGCCAATGGAGCATCTTATAAAGTTGCTCCAGCTGTATTTTGGGAATTGGGAGCAGATGTCGTTGTTATTGGAGACAAGCCCAATGGCATGAATATAAATCTCAATTGTGGTTCTACGAATGTATTATCTTTGCAGAAAAAAGTGCATGAAGTACGTGCTGATATCGGCATTGCCTTAGATGGGGATGGTGATCGTATTATAATTGTTGATGAGAAAAGCGCAGTAGTCAATGGAGATCAAATTATGGCTCTTATTGCGCGAGAATGGATGAGTAATTCCTTGTTAAAAGGGAATGGTATTGTTACTACGGTTATGTCCAATGTTGGCCTTGAGAGATTTCTTTCAGAAATTGGTTTATCCTTAAAACGCACTCAAGTTGGTGATCGTTATGTTATGGAATATATGAAAAATAATGGATTTAATGTTGGTGGCGAACAATCTGGTCATATTATTTTATCTGATTATGGCTCAACAGGAGACGGTCTTGTGGCAGCCTTACAAGTATTAAGTTATATCAAGAAATATGATAAGCCTGTTAGTACAATTTGTCATTGTTTTGAAGAATATCCGCAATTTTTGCGCAGTATTAAGGTAAAAGATAGTTTTATTTTAAATAACCCATTAGTAGTACAGGCTATTGCTGATGCAGAATCTGAATTGCGAGGAATGGATCGATTAGTTGTCCGAGCTTCGGGGACAGAACCTCTTATTCGTATTATGGCAGAAGGAGAGAGTTTTTCTAAGATTAGGCGTATTGTTGATGATTTGGCTAAGGTAATTCCAATGATTGATTCATGATTTTGAAATAATAGTGAGAAGACGTTTTTTCGATTTCTTTGATTATGTGATACGGCTTTACAATTTATATTATTTTGAATTTGCATGGCAACTGGTAGAGAGTGATGGATATGAAGAATTTTTTATTGCAAATTTTTACTTGGTGGAATGGTCAGACATTAGGGACTAGGTTTTTTACTTGGCGTTTTGGTCATGTTGTTGGTCAAGATGAATTTGGTAATACATATTATGAAGGTGGGAAAAATGCTTACGGTTTTTCGCGGCGTTGGGTTGTTTATAAAGGTTATACAGATCCTTCTTCTATTCCTCCTATATGGCATGGTTGGATTCATCATCGTAGAATAGATGCTCCTCAACCAGGAGAGGGAACTGTTTTTAATTGGCAAAAACCACATCGCGTGAATTCTACGGGTTCAGAAAATTCTTATTCTCCAGGTCAACAAAAAAATAATCCGGATAATGGAAATAAATTGACTGGTAAATATAGTGCTTGGTCTCCTGATTGCTGATCTTAATAGATTTTATTTTTTGATAACGAATTTTTTTAAGGTGGTTTATTCTTGAAACATAAAGTTTTATTTTTAGCGGTGTTGTTTTTTTTCAATACTGCTGGGATTGTAAAATCTGCTAGATTTGAAAATAAGATAGCTGAATTCGCTGGTATGGATAAGATCACGGGTCGTATTTTGAGATTTGATGTTGATATCAATCGTAGTGTCCAATTTGGATCGTTAAAAATTACGCCAATGGTTTGTTATTCGAGGGATGATAAGGAGATTCAACGCGTTGATTCTTTTGTATCAATTTCTGAAATTTCCACAGATCATACAGTGCGTTCAATCTTTTCTGGTTGGATGTTTGCTGATAGCCCAGCAATGAATGCTATTGACCACTCTATATATGATGTTTGGTTAATACAATGTAAGAATCCTATTAAAGATTCTGATAAAAATTCTACTCGCTATTCTACACCAGTACCCAAAATGACTGTAACTGAAAATCCTGATGATAATTCTATTCCTAAAGCTTCATCTCAATCAATAGAAATATCTGATGCGCATCTAGATAAAAATTATAATCAAAAATCTGAAAATAATTTAAATACTTCTGATTTAGATAGAAAAGATGATGATTACCGATAAATCGATAGATGTTATGTTTGTGCAAGGATGAGAATGTACAAATTATTGTATTTTTTCATTGAGCAATAACTTTATATTGGGAATTAAAAAGAGAATTTTCTCGCTATTCTTTTTCTATTTCACATAGATTTTATTCGAGTAGATCAATAGAAGAAAATAATTTCATATATCTTTACAGCGCTTTCATTAGATCGAATACATTTGATACAGAATAGGAAAAGATATACGCTTTATTTTCTTTATAATCAGGTTACAACTTATTCTTGAGAAGGAAGTAAAAGGGTCTTTTTTCTCTTGTTGATTACTGAATATAAAAAACTAATTGCAAAGAAAATTGCCATTAGCATTACGATTGTAGGTGCGGCTGCGCTATTTATGAAAAAACTTATATATATTCCTAAAATTGTCGATACTATAGAAATCATAATCGCAATTAATATCATTGTTGTATGATGTTTGGATAAAAGAAAAGCTGTTGCTCCAGGAAGAACTAATACAGCTGGAGGAAGAATAAGACCTATTGATTTTAAAGAGATGACAATCAGAAGAGATAGTACAATTAAAAACATATAGTGCAATAATTTGATAGGAATTTGCACAGAACGAGCATGCATAGGATCAAATATTATTAAAAGGAGATCATTCTTCTTTAAAATTAGAAAAGATAGGGAAAGAAAAGAAAAAAAAGCAGTTTCTATAATATCCGATTTAGATATGCCTAACATATCTCCTAATAATATATGGTTAAAATGAACCGCACTCTGAACCTTCAGCATTAAAATAATTCCGATAGCAAACATGCTAGAAAATACTATGCTTAAAAGGATATCTTCTTTAAAATTTATTTTTTCTTTGAGATATCCTGAGCATAATGTGCAAACGATCGCTGCAATAAATGCTCCGATTCCTAATGATATTCCAGCTATATGAGCTAGAACGATTCCAGGGAGAACTGAGTGTGCAATAGCTTCTCCCACAAAAGATTGGTTTTTCAAAATAATAAAACAAGATAGAATTGACATAGGGATCACAACTAGAAGCGAAATGAGGAAACCATTAAGAATAGCGGTGAATGTTAAGGGAAAGAGAATATAATGAATGAGGTTTTCCATGAAGAGCCTTTGTTATCAAAGAAAAAATACGTATAAGGATGAAATCTATCGTGTCTTACATTGTTTAAAATAGAGTAGCGATAGTAAAAACAAAGCAGTTTCTATTAAGACAATCATTCCTCCTGGTCCACAGTCTAGAAAATAACTTGTATACGCACCAAAGAAGCCACTGGCTGCGCCTAAGAAAGAGCTTAGAAAAAGATATGATCCAAAGGATTTAGTCAACAATCTAGCAGTAGCACCAGGCGTTATAACTGTTGCTATGACAAGTAATAGACCAACTGTTTGGAGGCCAACAACTACTGTGATGGTTAGTAAAGCAAAAAATAGATTTTTTAAAAATTTTACATTCATTCCTATGGAATGAGCATGCGCTTCATCGAAGAACAAAAGAATAAAATCTTTCCGTTTTATTAATACGATGGATAAAACTAAGAAAGCTATAAACAAGACTTGTAAGATATCGGCTTTACTCAGAAACAGGACATTTCCTAGAAAGACACTTTCTATATAAACATCGTTTGGTGATAGTGATAAAAAGAACATAGCAAAGGAATAGAATATGAGATAAACCACAGCTATGGATACATCTTCCCGTAATTTCGTTTTTTCTTTTATTTTTATCATTAAGCTAGTTGCCAACATTCCTGACACAGTAGCGCCAATAGACATGGGAATCCCTAATTTGTAGCAACCAACTATTCCAAGGAAAATTGCATGTGAAATTCCATTTCCAATGGAAGACCAACCTTTCAATATTAAATATGATGATAAGAGTCCACAGACGCATCCTATTACCATGCTAATCCAAATAGCTGTAGTCATATAATTGTATGTAAAAGGCTCTAGAAGAAGATCAAAAAGAGGGTATTGTGTTGCATAAGTAACCATTTTTCATGCCTATACTCGTTATATGTTTTTATTGATATTCTTCAACTCCAAATGTTTTTTTAATATTTTCTTTATTGAAAGTATCCGATGTCAAACCATAAGATATTATTGTTTGTTTTAAAAAAATAGTCTGATCGCAAAAAGAAGGGACGGAGTTAATATTATGCGTAGAAACCAATATCATCCTATCTTCATTGCGCAATTCTTGTAGGAGAGAAATGACTTCTCGTTCTGTCTTAAAATCAATCGCTGCAAAAGGTTCATCTAATATAATGACCCTACTTTTTTTGGCGAGAGCACGCGCAAGGAACACACGTTTTTGTTGCCCCACAGAAAGTTCGCCAATTTGTCTTTTGCGCATAAAAGTTATCCCTACGTTTTCCAACGCCTCTGTTACGATGCGATGGTCGTCAATTGAAGGTATACGCAACCAATTCATATGCCTATAACGACCCATCATTACAACGTCTTCTACGAGAATAGGAAAAGTCCAATCTATAGATTCTACTTGAGGTATATATGAGATCATATCGCCTTTAAGTGCATTTTCTACAGTATTATTAAAAATAGATATAGATCCCTTATCTATTGGAATAAAGCCCATAATAGATTGGAATAAAGTAGACTTGCCTGCTCCATTAACTCCAATTAATGCTGTGATTGTATTGTCAGGAATAGAAAAGCTAATATTTTTTAAAGCACGATAGCCATTACGATATGTAACCGACACATCTTTAACTTCTATCCCATATTTTGTGGAGGAATATTTACTCATTGTGATAAACGATCTGCAATTAGTGTTAGATTGTATTTAAGTAAGTCCAGATAAGTTGGTGCTGGTCCATTAGATTTGCTAATAGTATCTATATATAAAACTCCTCCATAAGATGCGTTAGTATCACGGGCGATTTGTTTAGCAGGTTGATCAGAATTGGTACTTTCTGAAAAAATAAATCTAATCTTGTGCTTACGTATTTGATTGATTGCATCACGGATTTTTAAAGGACTCCGTTCAAAAGCGGAATTAACGGGCCAAAGATATAGTACTTTTAAATTCAGATCTCTTGCTAAGTATACCAAGCATCCTTCGCTAGTCACAAACCAGCGTTTTTCAGGGCTAAGATTATCAATTCTATCTTTTAAAGGCAATAGTACTTCTTCTATTTTTTGTATATATTCCTTCGCGTTGCGTTCGTATTCTTCGGCATTTCCAGGATCTAACTCTTTTAATGCTTTGCTAATATTTTGGATATAAATCGCTACGTTTTTAATAGATACCCATGAGTGAGGATTGGGATCTTTGTAAGGATCATTTGCATTGTCTGACATACTAATAGGCGTTATCCCATCAGTGACTGTAATCAATTTAGTATCTTTTTTTAAATTAACAAAATATTTCATGAAACTTTCTTCAAGCTTCAAGCCATTGCACAAGATGAGATCTGCTTCTTTTATTTTGATTGCATCTGAAGCTGTGATTTGATACTCGTGAGCATCGTTCCCAGGTCCAACTATAGTAGTCGCTACAACTAAATTTTTGGCAATATTTTTTGTTATATCTGTAATAACAGAAAAGCTTGATAACACTATTTTCTTTTGTTGGGCGGTAGATGGCGATATTGGAAAAAACATAAAATATATGAAAAATAAATATGAAAAACAACGAAACATTTGCTATCCTTTAAAACAAGACTAATCCACTCATGATTGTGAATTAGCATCGTTTTCTATAATTAGTCAAGTACGTTAAAGTAATAATAAAGTATTTTGAAATGGCTTAACATAATATGTTTTTCTAGTAATATGTGCTTATGAACATGTAATTGATTGGAATTGAATGGAATTTTTTTCTTAATTTTATGTCTTAATAAACAACCTATGTAATATAAGAATAGTATGGTAATTGATCCATAATTGATAAATTTGAAATTGTTTGAAAGGAATTAAAGGTTATAGATTCTCAAAATAATTTTATGCATTGCATTTTGGGAGTTGGGCCAATCTCATAGAATAAACAATAAAGTTGAGAATGATTTAGCTATTCAGCATTTTCGTTTTTCTTGACTTCTTACTGAAAAATTATAGAACTTAAAGAAAAAACATCAGAGGAGTAGTTTATATCTTAATTATGGCTATAGTATTGACGTTTCCAGGACAAGGAAGCCAGATAGTAGGAATGGGGCGTGATCTTTGTGAATCTTTCCCCGAAGCGCGTCTTGTATTTGAAGAGGTTGATCATACTTTAAATCAACATCTCTCAGATTTGATGTGGAATGGCCCGCAAGAAGAATTAACCGTCACTTATAATGCTCAACCAGCTTTGACCGCTGTATCCATGGCGTTTATTCGTGTTATGGAAAAAAATGGCTTGTGTTTTGAGAGAGACATCAGTTACGTTGCAGGGCATTCTTTGGGGGAATACACAGCTCTTTGTGCGGCAAAAGCGTTTTCTTTGTCTGATACTATTAGATTGGTGCGTGCTCGTGGAAAATCAATGCAGGAAGCTGTGCCACCAGGGTTGGGAGGAATGGCCGCTATCATCGGGCTTGATGATCGTGCAGTTGAATTTGCATGTGAGCAAGCCTCTAAAATTGGAATATGCCAAATTGCTAACGATAATGGTGGGGGTCAAATAGTTATTTCTGGCATGCAAGATGCTGTTAAATGCGCGGTTGACTCTTGCTTGGAAAAAGGTGCAAGACGTGCTGTATTTTTGCCTGTTTCGGCTCCTTTCCACTCGTCGTTGATGGCTCCTGTTTCTAAAGTCATGCAGAATATGTTAGGTGACATACAAAAACAAGATCCAGTAGTGCCCGTGTTACCTAATGTTTGTGCAAGTCCGGTTTCTGATATTGATGAAATTTCTAAATTATTAGTGGAGCAAGTAACAGCTCGAGTACGTTGGAGAGAGACCATACAATGGTTTGCGAATCATGGTATGACGCATATTTATGAGATTGGCTCTGGAAAAGTATTAACAGGCCTTGCTAAACGCATTGATAAGTCTATCTCTGCTATTTCTGTTGATAAGATTGAGAATATAGATTTAGCGTTAGAAACTATAATTGGTTAGGATTTTTGTAAATGTTTGATTTGAATGGGAAAAAAGCGTTAGTTACAGGTGCAAGTGGGAGTATTGGTCTTGCAATTGCCAAGATCTTATATAAGCAGGGAGCTTTCGTTGGGTTGCACGGCACCTCGCAAGAAAAGTTAGAGAGAGTTGCGTGTCAGTTTGACGATAGTAGTCGTTTCCAGCTTTTCAAAGGTAATTTTTCTGATCATTCGTCCATTGAAGAATTTTCTAAAAGGGTTGGCACGGAAATGGGAACGGTTGATATCCTTGTGAATAATGCGGGTATTGTTAGAGATTCCCTCTTTATGCGCGCGCAGTATAAGGATTGGAGTGATGTTCTTTGTGTCAACTTAACATCAGCATTTATTTTAACACGTCAATTAATTCCCGCAATGATTAAAAATCGTTTTGGTCGTATTATTAATATAACATCTGTTGTGGGATTTACAGGTAATGTTGGACAAGTTAATTACTGCTCGACAAAATCTGGATTAACAGGTTTTACTAAGGCTCTTGCACAGGAAACTGGTAGGCGCAATATAACAGTAAATTGTGTTGCTCCTGGTTTTATAGAAAGTGATATGACAGCTAGTTTGAATGAAGCTCAACAGGAAAAGATTGTTTCTTCTGTTCCCATGAAGCGTATGGGAACTGTTGATGATGTGGCTTCTGCTGTTCTTTATTTATCTTCTTTAGAAGCGTCATATATAACAGGTCAGACTATTCATGTTAATGGTGGTATGGCAATGATTTGAATCATTAAGGGTTTTGATTGTATTTAAAAAATCATTCTTTGATTATATAAGAATTGTATGATGTAGAATTGATAGGAGATGTTTATCTCGTTCATATGCAAATAAGCTTTATCTTGGATGAAAGCATCGTTTTAGTTGACATTAGGATGAGGTATTGAGATATAAAGAGAGTAGTATAGTTGCCTGAAGAGTTTTTCTGTCAATTGAATTCAACAAATCAAGAAAGAGGGAATTGTTAGTAATGGCCAATGATAACGAAGATGTTTTTACAAGTATAAAGGCGATAGTTATAGATCACCTTGGGGTTAAGGAAGAACAAGTGGTGGAGAGTGCTCGTTTTATCGAAGATTTAGGGGCAGATTCTTTGGATACTGTTGAACTTGTTATGACTTTTGAAGAGAAATTCAAACTTGAAATTCCAGAAGAGGTTGCTAATACTATTTTTACTGTTGGTGATGCTGTTAAATTTATCAACAGTGCTAAAAATAAAAAATAATGTTGTGCTTTTTAATTGATTGCATTCACTTGGGTTGGGATCTAGATGTCGCCGTTTAGTTGGGATTGTTTTTTCTTTTTTATTTTTCTGATTATGAGCATAGTGTTCTTAAGTGGAAGATACAAGCATGAGGCGCGTAGTTGTAACGGGGCTGGGGATGATTACTCCACTTGGATGTGGAGTTGATATTAGTTGGTCTCGCCTTATCGCAGGTGAAGTAGGAATTCGGCGTCTAGATAAAAAATTCAGCTTGGAGGGTTTGCCTTCTAAAATAGCGGGCACTATACCAATTGGTGATGGCTCTGATGGTACGTTTAATTATGAAGATTGGATTTCTCCGCAAGAACTTCGGAGAATTGATCAGTTTATTTTGTATGGTATGGTAGCTTCAGATATGGCTCTTGCTGATTCTGGTTGGTGTCCAAAAACTGAGAAAGAGCGTGATTTTGCCGGAGTGATATTTGGATCAGGTATGGGGGGGCTTAATAGAATAGTGGAAAGTAGCGATGTTCTTCGTGACGATGGTCCTCGAAGGATTTCTCCTTTTACTGTTCCGGGAAGTATTATTAGTCTTTTATCTGGCAATATTTCTATCCGTCATAAGTTAAAAGGTCCAAATCATGCTGTAACCACAGCTTGTTCTAGTGGGGCTCATGCGATTGGAGATGCATCCCGTCTTATTGCTTTTGGTGATGCAGATATTATGGTTGCAGGTGGAGCAGAAGCGTCGATCTGTCGTTTGGGTCTTGCGGGTTTTGCTGCATGTCGGTCTTTATCGACTCGGTTCAATAATGATCCTATGAGAGCCTCTAGACCCTTTGATCGAGATAGAGATGGTTTTGTCATGGGTGAGGGAGCCGGTGCATTAGTTTTAGAAGATCTTGAGCATGCAAAGGCTCGTGGCGCTAGAATTTATTCTGAACTAATTGGATATGGTCTTTCGGGTGATGCCTACCATATTACTATGCCACCTCAAGATGGAGATGGGGCATATCGTTGTATGACTTCTGCAATTTCTCGTGCCAATTTACTGTCTAGTGAAGTGGATTACATAAATGCTCATGGCACATCTACTGTGGCGGATGGCATAGAACTTAGAGCTGTAGAAAAATTGATGGGTGATAGTTGTCATAATGTTTCTATGTCTTCAACTAAATCTTCCATGGGGCATTTGCTTGGGGCAGCAGGAGCGGTTGAGGCGGCTATTTGCAATCTTGCAATTCGTGATAGTATTGTTCCTGCAACTCTTAATCTAGACAATCCAGAAAGAGAGACTTTTATAGATCTGGTTCCGCATAAACCGCGCAAAAAGAATATTGATGTTGCTATGTCTAATTCTTTTGGTTTTGGAGGGACTAATGCTTCTTTAATATTTCGGAAGTTTCCAGATTGATAGTGTTTTAATAATTTTTTTTAATAGTAGTATAAAAAATGACTGCTTCAGTTTTTTGATGTTTTTTAGATGGATTGACATTGGGAAGATTCCTTTTTTTGAAATTTATTCGATGTAAGCTAACATTTTTTTTAAAGGTTGTGCTTGCCTTCCTAATCGTCTTGATATTTGGGATTGGTATTTATTTTTATGTAAGTAGGATCTATCATGCAAAAGGTCCTCTTCAGAATAATGTTATTTTTTTGATACGAAATGGTATGTCATTAAAAGAGACTTCAAAAAAATTATTTAATAGTAGAATAATATCGAATCCTTATATCTTTCGCTATTTGACTCAAATGCGCTTTGGGTCTCAAAGTGTTAAGGCAGGAGAATATGAGGTAGAAATCGGTTCTTCTATGTTGCAAGTTGCTGAAAAGATAATTTATGGAAAGTATTTTATGTATTCAATTTCTTTTCCTGAAGGATTTACGGTAAAACAGATTTTCAAAAGATTAAAAGAGAATCCTTTTCTGATAGGTGAATTGCCAGCAGAGTTGCCTCGTGAGGGTACTTTATATCCAAGTACTTATAAGTTTTCTTTAGGGACTCATCGTTCAGAAATTATAGAAAAGGCTATATTAGAGCAAAAAAAAATCGTTGATGATGTTTGGGAGATTCGTGATGTCAATAATTTTATAAAGAGCAAAGAGGATTTGGTTATTCTTGCTTCTATCGTTGAAAAAGAGACATCTCGTTCGGATGAGCGTCCTCATGTCGCATCTGTATTTATAAATCGTCTTTCAAACTCTATTAGGCTTCAGGCTGATTCAACAGTCATTTACGGTGCATTTGAGGGGGATTATGAGTTGGCAGAGAGACAATTAAAGCGTTCTGATTTTTATAAAAAAACACCTTATAATAGTTATCTTGTCAATGGATTACCTCCAACTGCTATTTCTAATCCGAGTCGCTTATCTTTAGAAGCCGTTGCAAAGCCGTTGCAAACTGACGATTTATATTTTGTGAGTGATGGTCGAGGAGGGCATTTTTTTTCTAAAAATTTTAAAGATCATGGCGTGAATGTGCAGAAATGGCGTAAAATATCTTCAAAATCAAAACCTTAATTTTTTTTGGAAAATGTTTATTCCTTGAGAATATGAAGGATACGGTATCATTGCAATGAAACGAAACGGATCTTAGATATTTTCTGAACAAGAAATCATTGAAGGTTTTATCAGGGAAATATTTCAATTTTTTAATATTTTGCTCTCTACGATTAATCATTGTCATATTTATGTAGTACTTCGTTGGTTAAACAACAGAAAATATCAATAACATAAAAATTATATTGATATTTTCTTATGCCTGAAGATTATCTCTATTAGGACTTCTGTTTTAAGTATTTATAGCATCTTATAATCATAAAAAATTGCATTTAAAGTCTTGCTCTTGAATGAAAAACCAGTTATTAAAATGAACTACTGGGTTTTATATTTGAGATGGTGAAATTGTTCTTGGGCCCGTAGCTCAAGGGTTAGAGCCAACGGCTCATAACCGTTTGGTTGGGGGTTCGAATCCCTCCGGGCCCACCACTTTTATTTTTTTATATTTTTGTAGTAAAAAATTAAGAGCAGTGTTCTAAGTATTAAAATTATAGCATGGTTTTTTGTATAATCATTGTAGTGCATTCACTTTTAAATACAGTAAAATATTCAGAATGTTAGTTTTTGAACAATGAGGAGGTCTCAAAAGCGATTTGAATGAATATCTCTACTCATAGTTTTAGAAAGGTAAATTTTTTATCGTGAAAAAGAAAAGGTTAAGGATAATCCTAAGTACCGTATAACGAATAAAATATTTTAGCCACGTTTTGGAGTTTTTAAGTTGTGTTAAAAGAAATCAATGTTATTCCAAGAGTGATGAGCAATATTCCTATTCCAGTTGTCCAATAAAATGGTTTGTCCCAAATAAGAGACGAAATACAGGTGACGATTATTATAATTGAAGAAGTAACAAGGGTTTGTGCTACCTGTAGAGAGAATTGTGATACAACAATAATATAGAAAAAGAAGCTAGCTGCGTAGAAGAAAAATCCAAGCCAAAAAAATTTATCATTTGAAAGGCGCATGGGATCGGTTAATGCAGTGTTCTCTCCTTGAGAAGTGGTTGATATTTTGATAAAAACACAAGATAATATGCTAAATATAATGTTCGCGAGTAAAACAATCCATTTCATTGTCTATCCTTTAATAGTTTAAAAAATTAAAGAGCATTGCCAATTCTTAAAATATTTTTTTCAACTATAGTAGCTAAAGAATTTGCTTTGTTAATTATAGATCTATAACTTTCAGATATACCGTAAAAAAGAGGGGGAATATCTTTGAATACAAAGTGCGATATCATATGATATAAAAAGCACTACGTATACTATGCTCAAGAAATAACGCCACCATTTATTAAAATGGGGGAATGAATATAAAATTTCATACTGCTAGGAAAGCATTTTTTTTATAAATTGTCAATAAATATGTATTTTATGTTAAAGTGCAACTTAAGAAGATATGGAAATTCTTATTCGTTTGTTGACTTTCTTTATTTTTTTATGCTTAAGGAAAATCAATTGGTTCTTGTCGATTTATTTAAAAATACCTTTGCTTATTTTTCCGTTCTTGCTTATGCTATTAGTAGGATTTTCGGTTATTATGAAGCCATGTTGTTAAAATCTTAATTTAAAATCTATTCCTTTTTATATAGACACATTGAAGGAAGTGATTAGATATCTTAGTGATTCTGCTTTAGAATATGCGAAGGGAAAGATTGACTAAAGATGTTCTATCTCATAGGTATATAAGTAGAGTAGGGCTGAAAAAATCTATGAAAAAAAAATCTCTTATCTTTTTCCCGGATCCTGTTTTACGAAGAGTATCTCGTTCAGTAGAGACGATAGATTCTGATATTATACACTTAATAGAGGATATGTTCGAAGTGATGTATTCTTCTGATGGTATTGGATTAGCTGCTGTTCAGATTGGAATTTTATATAGGGTGGTTGTCATTGATTTGAATACAAAGAGCCCTTTAGTATTCATTAATCCGACGATAGTATCCTCTTCAAACGATTGTTCCGTTCGTGCAGAGGGTTGTTTATCTATTCCCAATCATAGGGCTGATGTAAAGCGTGCCTCTTTTGTGACTGTAAAGTATTTAGACAGTAATGCACAACCTCAGATTATTTACGCCGATGGATTGTTAGCAACTTGTTTGCAACATGAAATTGATCATTTAAATGGAATATTATTTATAGATCACATATCACGTTTGAAGCGTGATATGATAATCAATAAGATTTTAAAATTAATAAGGAATGCGTGATTATCTTTTTATTGATAATGTTATGAAAGGGTATTGTTGAAGTTGCGGATTATTTTTATGGGTACATCAGAGTTCGCTGTCGCTACTTTGCGGGCTCTTTCTTCTTCTCATAATATATTAGCTGTTTATACGCAACCACCGCGTCCAGCTGGAAGGCGGGGTTTAAAGACTGTACCTTCTGCCGTATATCAAACGGCAAATGAATTAAATATTCAGACGCTTATTCCAGAAAAACTTAGACAAGCAGAATATGAGCAATTTCTAAATTTTAATGCTGATGTAGCGGTAGTTGTTTCATATGGATTAATTATTCCTAAACGTATTTTAGATGCGACAAAATTAGGATTTTACAATGGGCATGCATCCTTATTGCCTCGTTGGCGTGGAGCAGCTCCAATACAGCGTGCTATCATGGCTGGTGATAGTGAGACTGGAATAGCAGTTATGAAAATGGATGAGCATTTAGATACAGGTCCGATTGTGCTTGTTAAAAGGATTCCGATACCTTGTAATATGAGTGCAGGAGTGCTTCATGATGCGTTAAGTATTATGTGTGCGAGTACAATAGTGGAAGTTATGGATAGGCTTGAGAATAATAATATTTCTTTTTCCCCTCAGGTAGAAAATGGTATTACCTATGCTCAAAAGATTTTAAAAAGTGAGACTCACATTGATTTTTCTCAATCTTCAGAGGATGTACATAATCATATTAGAGCGCTATCTCCTTTGCCAGGAGCATGGTTAAACATGATGATTAGAAATAGATTGGAGCGCATTAAACTACTAGAATCTCAGTTGGTAGAAGGTAATGGACATCCTGGTGAGATAATTAACTCAAATTTTACAATAGCATGTAGTCAAGGTGCGATTCGTATCATGCGTTTGCAACGAGCAGGTGGACATGCTTTGGATATTAAAGATTTTCTTTTAGGATATCCGGCAATAGTGGGCTGTATAGTGGGTTGATGATACGTTATTGTTTGATAATTGAATATGATGGAAGTGGCTATGTTGGTTGGCAAAGACAGAAAAATGGGGTTTCTATTCAAGGTGAAATAGAAAAAGCTATTTTTTTGGTGACAGGTGAAAGTATGACGGTATATGGTGCAGGTCGTACCGATTCTGGTGTTCATGCTCTTAGGCAAGTTGCTCATTTTGATTTAGTGCGAGAATGGGTTCCGGAAAAATTATGTAAAGCGTTAAATGCGCATTTAAATATCTCTAATGATATTTCTATACTTGAATTGTGTGTGGTAGACGAAAAATTCCATGCTCGTTTTTCGGCTATTCGTCGGAGTTATCTTTATCGTATTATTACGAGACAGGCACCTCTAGCTCTTGAAAAAGGGCGTGCATGGTGGTTTCCAAAAGATTTAGATTGTGAAATGATGAGAGTGGCAGCGCAACATTTGATTGGTAAACATGATTTTACTACTTTTCGATCGGTTCAGTGTCAAGCATTATCGCCTATACGTACAATTGATCGTCTTGATATCAATCGATTGGGAGATATGATTGAGATTCGAGTCGTTGCACGGAGTTTTTTACATACCCAAATACGTTCTTTTGTTGGAAGTTTGAAATTAGTAGGTGATCGAAAATGGACATCAGACGACTTACAAAAAGCGTTAAAAGCTCAAGATCGTAAGGCATGTGGTCCTTTATCTCCCTCTGAGGGGCTTTATTTTGATTCCGTAGAATATTCTTAATGCAATTATCAGTATTTTTATGCATTTTTTAGAGAGAAGAAAGAAGTAAGTCCATATTTTGAATTGCTGCTCCTGAGGCTCCTTTCCCCAAGTTGTCAAGAACTGCTATGATATTAATATATGGTAATTGAGATGATCCGAAAAAGAAAAGTTTCATTCTGTCATTTCCCACCATCATTTCACAATCTATAGTTTCAATTTTGCTGCTTTCTTCCAGTGAAATAACGGAGATAGTATTTTCTCCAGCATAATATTCGTGAAAAATATTATGTATTTCTTTGAGGTTTGTCTTCCGAGCTAGCTGTTCTGTATCAAATGGAATTTGGACGACTATTCCCTGAGGAAAACGACCCACCGATGGTAAAAAAATAGGGTTTTGTTTTATAAGGCTGTATTTGGTGATTTCTGGCAAGTGTTTATGTAGAAGATCTAGGCTGTAAAAAAAATGATTGCTACTAATTGAATCTACCATATTTTTTTGTTCCATACGGGATATTAATTTTTTTCCTCCTCCTGTATATCCAGAAACAGCGTTTATAGTAATAGGATATTTTTCAGGTATAATTTTTGCTTTGCGTAATGGGCGTAAAATTGCGATTGCGCCTGTAGCATAACATCCAGGATTAGATATATAGTGTGCTGATCGTATTTTTTCTTTTTGGGAAGGCTCCATTTCAGGGAAACCATACATCCAACCCTGCGCAACTCGATGCGCAGTCGAAGTGTCAATAATACGGTTATTGATACCATTTTTTTTGATCAATTGTATTGTTTCTAATGATGCGGAATCCGGCAAACAAAGAATCGCAATATCTGCTGTATTTAATAGATCTTCTCGATAGTGAATATTGTGTCTTTCTCTAGATGGAAGAGATAATAATTGCAAATCTTTGCGTTGCAATAAGCGCTCGCGAATTTTTAGTCCTGTTGTACCATGCTCTCCATCTATAAAGATCTTATACATGGGATTTCCAAAAAAACAAAAGAATGCACATTATTCTAATAAAAATTCCTGGAATTTAGCATAAAATAATCCTTAATTTTGTAATTTTTTTCTACAAGATTAATTTTAGTGCAAGCTTGTTACTATATTTCTTCAGAAGATCATAATCATTGAAAATGATAATCCAGTGATATTAACGTTTAGAAAATTGGAAACTACGACGCGCTTTTGCTTTACCATATTTTTTGCGTTCAACGATACGACTATCTCGAGTTAGAAAACCACCTTTTTTAAGTTGCGGTCTCAAATCTGGTTGAAAGTATGTTAAAGCTTTTGAAATCCCATGACATATAGCGCTAGCTTGTCCAGAAAATCCTCCTCCAGATACAGTAGCGAAAACATCATACATATCATCTTGAGATACTTCTTTGATAGGTCTCTTTACATTTAATATTGGCAAGCTTTGTTTGAAATATTTTGATATATCCATACGATTGATAGTAAATTTTCCACTACCACTCTTAATCCATACGCGGGCAATAGAGGTCTTCCTCTTTCCAGTAGCGTAAGAACGTTGCCATTGATCAACTTTGCGAGAATATGTAAGAGAAGAAGAGATAGCCTTGTCTTCTGATTCTTCTGTTGCTATTTTTGCAACTGTAATCCCTTCTTTTTTTTCAATGATATCTTTGAGATTTGTGATATCTTCCTTCATTAGTTTCTCCTAGAATTTTTTATATTCATCTTTGCTACATCTATGAGCATTGGTTTTTGAGCTTCATGGGGATGATTTTCCTCAGCATAGATATGTAAATTTTTTAGTTGCTTTCTCGCAAGAGGTCCTTTCGGAAGCATTCGTTCAATTGCTTTTTTAAGAACATTAATTGGAGAAGATCCTTCAATTATTTCTCTTGCAGTAGCTTTTTTTATGCCTCCTGGATAACCGGTATGATGATAATAAACTTTTTTATCATATTTATTCCCTGAAAACACAACCTTTGCTGCATTGATAATCACCACATAGCTTCCATCATCGACACTTGGTGTATAGGTAGGCTTGTCTTTTCCACGCAAGCGTAGGGCTATTTGAGCGGCAAGTCTTCCAACAATTAATCCTTTTGCGTCAATTAATATCCACTTTTTTTCCACTTCGCTCGATTTTTGAAAGAAGCTGGGCATCACACTGATTTTCCTTATTTTATAACCTATTTCAATACTGGATATTATCACTTTGCTCTATATCAATATCCTTCTAGATAAGAGAGAGCATTATCTAGACAAACAATTATTATTGATATCGGATACTTATGCATCAGTCAATAACGTGTCATACTTCACGATTATAAAAATGACTATATTTTGACGTAAGGCGATTAATTTTATTGTTCACGTATCTTTCAATGTATTTAAAATTTACAGGGATTTCTTGCTAGAAGAGTAACTAATTAAGCATAATCTTTTTAGATGCCGAAAGTTATTGCGTCATAAATGGTCAAATTTTTTTTATACAATGTCGTTTTCGATTATTATTGGCATCATAATATTTTATCCTTAGTGAGGCAATGTAATCGAAGACATTTTTTTGGCAAGAGTAGCTATCCTATTGCTAGTATTGTAGATCAATACGTCAAGGGAATGACCTCTATTTTCCAAAAGCATAAAATGTCCGTAACGAGGAATAGCAACTCCTGTATTATAAAATTTTGTAACATGATTGTTATTATCATAGACAAACTCTTCCTCTTTACCTGGTTCTAGTCCGCTAAAAACAGCCGCTATCTTATGTCTGATTAGTAAGTCTTTAAATGCCTGTAGTTGTGAGGAACTATAAAAGTCATGCAGCTGATCGACGAAAAGAATGATAGTTTTATTCTCTTTTCGTGCTTTTCGTAAATCTTGTTCCAACCACGAAGCCGTTAACTCTCCTGGATGCATTGTTGGCTCAATTTCACAATCAAACTCGTGTGTTATTGGATAAAAATGAGAGCTATAGAACAAGCTGTTATTCAGTTGGACGAAGTGAATATTTTTATCATTCCATGTATAAGCCAGAGATCCCCGAATGTGATGGATTGTTTGAAAAAAACAATAATCTATCCATCTCTTTACATCATAATTTATTTCGGGAAGTTTGTACTTATATTCATTTATTATTCGCCAAGACAGGTCATTTAGAGCGGCAAAAGCACAGCTATAGGTGCTGAAGTTCGTTAGAACATCTCCATCTCTGCATATACCGTTATTATCCACGTAATCTCTAGTACCTATACTCCTAAATATTGGGACGTTTAAATGTCTATACACATTGTTGAACTGCTTAACCTCAGCAGTATAATAATGAGAAGGGTCGAAATTTGTCATACTCCCATTGATGATCATATACTTAATATTTTTATCCGTAATAATCGAATTTATAGCATTAACTGTTCTTCTATGTATCAAATCCCAATCTGAGTTAAACTGTCTTGCTCGGGGATTAGATAGCATAACATATGATGTGTAAGGGCAAGGTACTATTTTATTGACATTGGTTACTATTGTCAGATCTTTAGGGTAAAAAATCTTTGTAATCTTATTTAAAGGCATTTTATAAACGGATTTAATATAAAAGTGATATGATTTTACATTCGTGGAATCGTTTATCAGGGTAGTTATATCAATTTTAGAATTTTTTGCGACCAAATCTGCTTCTTGTTTGGTAAAATTATTTTTTTTAAGGCTCACAATAAGATCGTTTAATATGATTTTTGCTAAGTTATCTCTTTCAATATCATTCTGATAGCATATTAAGGACATTCCATGACTCAAAGCTTCTTCAGAAGCTGATTCTACGCTATATTTATGTAATAAGTAATTTGATGTAACCAATACAATACCCAATAAAAGCGCCAATGATGGGATCATTATTGCGCTTATCATTGCAAAGTTACCTTTTTTTGAAAAAAAAAGTAATTTATTAAAAAAATGAATTTTCAATTTATTTTTAAATATTTTCATTTTAGCACATAACTTTATTCCAACTATGTTCCTCTTCAAGTATGTTATTACTATCCTATAGAGGTTAATTTTAGTAGTATAGGAGTATGAGTTTTTATTAATATAGATAATCTTTAATGAATTTTATCTGCAATTATTATTTTTGACATTTCCACCTCCATTAACTAAGGTACATACTTCATCTCCAATATTCCAATTAACGGTATTTTCTCCGAGATTTATGATTGTCCCAGCCACTTCTAGCCCCAGTATAGGGCTAGCATTTTGGGGGAGGATATAATCCTTTTCTTTGCATAATATCTGGTCTGTTAACGCCAATGGCATTAACTTTAATGAGAATTTATTCTTTTTGAGGGATTGGAATTGGTGATTCAGTGATAGACATAACGTCTGGATTCCCATATCCAGACATTGCAATATGACGCATTTTTTTTGAATGGACATATATTGACCTTGGTTTTAATGAATTATTTTCAAACGATATTTTACAGTTAATAATATTATTATGAATAATGTTTTGCGCAAATGATAGATAGGATAATGTCAGGGTATTTAATTGGGAATCTAGATTCTTTAGTTTGTTTATGCAAAAGGGGTGGTTTCAATTCAACGTTATATCATCGGCAAAGATGTAAAATATTGATAGTAGGTTCTTTAAAATCATTTTGGTATATGTGATTTTTTTTAGTGTAATGGTAGCAAATTCCTTAGGATGGAGTATAAATTTTTTATTTTTTCAAATTATATAGGAAAAAGACTTGTTATTTTGAAAATCTATCATAGATGTCGTTCATAGCATGGATTTTAAGATGTGGTATTGGCAAGGGTATTCTTTTATTCGATGATCAAGAATTTTTGGTTAAGATCAAGGGCGATAACGATATGGGCAGTGATCTAGTTGGTAGAATGATGTAGGGCTGTGTTTTAAATCTTATTGCGTTGGTCAGGATAAGTTTCAATGGGGAATGGAGGAGTAAGGTAAAATTATGATAAAAGGTAGAAAGAAAAACAGAGATTCTGATAGTGAACATGAGAATTCTGAGGATACTTTAGTTTTTGATTTTTCAGATGATTCTTGGAAAAAAATGCTCAAAGCCGCTAAACAACGCGGCTATGTGACTGTGGAAGAATTAAACACTGTTTTCCCCTCTGAAGAGGCTAGTGTTGAGCAAATTGAAGAGACAATGGCCATGTTGTCTAACATGGGGATTAATGTTGTTGACAGTGATGATTTAGAAGATTTGGAAGAAGGATCCGAAGATTCTCTAGATCTAACGCATAGTAATGGTAATACGGCTGTATTGTCTCAAAAACGCAAAGATTTAGCTGATCGCAGTACCGATGATCCTGTTCGTATGTACTTGCGTGAGATGGGATCTATAGAGTTACTATCGCGTGAGGGTGAAATTGCCATAGCCAAAAGGATTGAAGCTGGTCGGGCTATGATGATGGCCAGTCTATGTGAAAGTCCTCTTACTTTCCAAGCACTGATCATTTGGCGTGATGAGTTAAATGATGGAACTACACTCTTGCGTGAGATTATAGATTTAGAGGCATGTATCGGGCCAGGATCAAAGGCAACTTTTTTCCAAGGATCGGAAGCAGATTCCTGTGTGAATCAAGAGGAAGGTGCTCCTCAAGAAAAAGCAGATGGTGAA
The DNA here is from genome assembly GCF_000183665.1 of Candidatus Liberibacter solanacearum CLso-ZC1. Lineage (NCBI taxonomy): Bacteria > Pseudomonadati > Pseudomonadota > Alphaproteobacteria > Hyphomicrobiales > Rhizobiaceae > Liberibacter > Candidatus Liberibacter solanacearum. Next base: position 1,181,320 of record NC_014774.1, on the reverse strand, counting down.
GATGGTATTAAGAGCGTCTCGAAGAATAGTAAAGTTGAAAGTGATCATGTCAGTTCTTTATCAGATAATAGTGCAGCGGAGAATGGTGATGGTGAAGAAAACGGATTAGATGAAGATGAGGATGATTCTAGGCATACTCTTTCTGCTATGGAAGATCAATTGCGACCACAAGTGATGAGTGCGCTTAATGAAATTGCTGAATCTTATCAGAAATTGCGTTTGCTTCAAGAGAGTACGAGAAGACAAAATGATGAGAAATACCTTGTAAAATATAGAGAATTAAAAGGGAGATTGGTTGAATTAGTGGGATCCCTTTCACTTAATCAAAGTCGCATTGATTTGTTGGTTGAACAGCTCTATGACATTTCAAAGCGTATTATGAAAAATGAGGGTGAATTATTACGGTTGGCTCAATCCTATGGAATTAAACGAGATGTTTTCTTAGATCGATATCAAGGGCATGAATTAGATCCAGAGTGGACGAGTTCTGCAAAAGGATTTTCTGAAAAAAAATGGAAGAACTTTGTAGATTGTGAAATGGATTCTATCCTCAGAATCAGGGATGATATTAAAGGAATTGCATCTGAAACTGGGATATCAATTTCTGAATTCCGACATATTGTTTCGATGGTTCGTAAAGGTGAGTGTGAAGCAAGTATTGCTAAAAAGGAAATGGTAGAGGCTAATTTGCGTCTTGTTATTTCTGTCGCTAAAAAATATACAAATCGTGGATTACAATTTTTAGATCTGATTCAAGAGGGTAATATTGGCTTGATGAAAGCTGTCGAAAAATTTGATTGGTGTTTAGGTTATAAATTTTCGACATATGGAATGTGGTGGGTTAAACAAGCGGTTACGCGTTCTATTGCAGATCAGTCACGTACGATCAGAATTCCTGTTCATATGATTGAGACAATTAATAAAGTTGTTCGAACAGCGCGGAGGATGTCGAATACGATTAAACGTGAACCCACTCCTGATGAAATAGCTAAAAAACTCGCAATGCCTCTGGAAAGAGTACAAAAAGTTTTAAAAATAACCAAAGAACCTATTTCTTTAGAAACGCCTATAGGTGACGAGGATACTTCACATCTTGGAGATTTTATAGAGGATAAGAATGCAGTATCTCCTGTGGATTCTGCTATTCAAGCGAACTTGCGTGAAAATACTACTCGTGTTCTTGCCTCTTTGACTCCGCGAGAAGAGAGGGTATTGCGGATGCGTTTCGGTATAGGAATGAATACAGATCATACCCTTGAAGAAGTGGGCAAACAGTTTTGTGTTACGCGTGAGCGTATTCGTCAGATTGAAGCGAAGGCAATTCGTAAATTAAAACATCCTAGCCGTTCAAAGAAATTAAGAAGTTTTCTGGATAGTTGATTGCATTGATAGGGGAATTATCTAAGGATATTTTTGATTTTTAGGTTGGTGTGTAGGGGGCTGAATGTCCAAGCAATAGGACAAAGGGCATTTCTCGCTTTTTTTATTATAAATGCGATGATTTTATAATCAAATATTTTTGAGGTTTAATAATAAGGGTGGTACGTTGAGGTTTTTATTCAGGGATATCTAATGCTACTATGACGGGGGTATGGTCTGATGGTTTTACGCATCCTCGCGGTTTTTTATCTATGTAAGCTGAATGGAGAAAAGTCGTTGCTTCTGGAGATAGCATGACGTGATCAATACGCATTCCCTTATTTTTTCGCCAAGAATCTGAGAAATAATCCCAAAAAGAATAAATGTGATGTGCATCATTTGTAGCACGTATTGCATCTGTAAAACCCATGTTTTGTAATTTTTGAAAAGCTTGTCGCACTTCTAAAGTAAAACATGCATCGTTTTGCAACATTATTGAATCATGACAATCACGAGGTTGGGGAACAATATTGTAATCTCCTGCAAAGATAAGAGCCTCTTCTAATTCAAGGCGTTGGGATGCAAATTGTAAAAAGCGCTTGATCCATGAAATTTTATAATCATATTTAGTAGATGCAATAGGATTTCCATTGGGAAGATAAATATTGCCTATGCGCAGTATTTGAGAGTTAATAGTGAAGGTTGCTTCGATAAATCGGGCTTGTTCATCCAGATCATCTCCAGGAAGTTTTTTGATCATTTCGATAGGTTGGTATTTTGATAAAATAGCCACACCATTATAAGATTTTTGTCCACAAGTTTCAATATGGTAATTCAGAGATTGAATGGCTTCAAAGGGAAAGGTTTTGTCTTCGGTTTTAGTCTCTTGAAGGCAAACAATATCAGGATTATTTTCTTGTATCCATGTAATGACATTTTTTATGCGCACTCGGATGCTATTTACGTTCCAAGTAGCTATCGTTACTAAGCTCATTATTTTTTCCTTTTTTACATAGAAAAACTTGTTCCACAGCCACAACTGCTTATGGCATTGGGATTACGTATTTGAAAGGATTTGCTGAGCAGAGTATCTACAAAATCGATTTCTGAATTTGCAATATATGAAAGTGAGATTTTATCTATAAAGACTTGAGAGCCATTTTTCTCAAAAACGACATCGTCTTCACATTTTTTCGATTCTAGCTCAAATTTATAGGAAAATCCAGAACATCCGCCTCCTTCTATGGAAATACGAAGAGCTTTTTTGTCATGTTCAGACTCTAAAATGGTTTTAATTTGTTTGGCAGCTGCGTCAGTAATATTGATAATAGATGCCATTTATTCCTCCATAGAGATACTATTTTCTATGATAGTATGTCTTGTGTTACTATCAAATAATGATTCTATAATATTGGGAGAAAAGCAAGGAAATTAAAGTGATAGCAAGACGTAAATTGGGATTTGGTTATCAAAAAAAAGCTGTTTATGCTGCGAACCCTGCGCAGAGTTTGGGAAGAATTCATGAAGAAAAAAAAAGTCTGACGCGTTCTGAATTTCAACGTGATCGTGATCGAATTATTCATACAACAGCATTCCGGCGATTAAAAGATAAAACACAGGTATTTTTTGGTCGACATAGGGATCATTACCGTACTCGTTTGTTGCACACAATTGAAGTGTCACAAATAGCGAGGTCTTTAGCGCGTGCACTCAGGCTTGATGAGGATTTGGCCGAAGGAATAGCATTGGCACATGATTTTGGTCATCCGCCTTTTGGTCATACTGGGGAAAATATTTTACAGGAAGTTCTCGCTTTTTGTGGTGGATTTGATCATAATATCCAGTCTTTTCGTATCGTCACCGAATTAGAAAAAAGCTATGCAGATTTTGATGGAATCAATCTCACATGGGAAGTTCTAGAGGGGTTGCTTGGGCATAATGGGCCATTTTTACCACAAGATTCAAAGGCGTCAAAGAGTATTCCAAAGATCTTTTTTGATTATCAGCATAAGCATGGATTAACTCTTTCTAGTTTTGCAAATCTTGAAGCACAAGTAGCGGCTATTGCAGATGATATCGCATATAATGCACACGATATTGATGATAGTGTGCGTGCAGGGTTTTTGACTTTTGACATGTTAGAAGAAATATCCTTTTTGAAAAAACAAATTATAGAGGTAAAGGATCTCTATCATAATTTAGATGATAAACGTCTAGCGCATGAGCTTGTAAGGCGACAGATAACTGCGATGGTTGAAGATGTGATAACGGTATCGCAAAATAGAATAGCTCAATTAAAGCCTCGTTCAATTCATGATATTCGTTCTGCTAGTTATAGAATTGTAGATTTTTCTGATGATATGGCTATAGTAGATAAAGAAATTAAGTCTATGCTTTTCAAATACGTATATCAGCATCCTAGAATTATGATTTGTCGTGATCAGATTACAGGTATTATTCGCAATCTTTTTTCTGCGTATATGTCAGATTCACGAAAAATGCGGGGTTATGATCATTTGGAATGTGAGAAAGATATAACTGATGCAGTTAAAGGACGGAAAATTGGAGACTATCTTGCAGGGATGACAGATAGTTATGCGATTCGTGAACATAATATCCTATTTGGCTATATTCCCGATTTTGCCTTAGATAAATTCTAATTTTTATTGGAAGTGGTGGTGTGATGAATATTTTTCTATCAAGTTGTGGAGCATGGTGATGCATCTCTTTACAGACTTTAGTTCTCGTATGATAAATTATATCAAAGATATTGATTTTGAAAAAAACATAGAAAAAAAATATTTAGATTGTATTGTCGTCGAGCGTCCGCGCAATATTATGCATGGGCATTTATCAACTAATGCCGCTATGATTTTAAGTCGACCTCTTAGTCTTGATCCTATTACTATAGCAGAACTGATTATTGCACGTATAAAGATGGATCCTGATGTTGATTTTGTATCTATTGGGGGAAAAGGATTTATCAATTTATACCTATCCCCTTCCTATTTAAGTAAAATTCTGTCTTTTATTGTTGTCAGTGGAATAGAATATGGTCGCAGTTTAATTGGTAAGGGAAGGAAAGTTAATGTTGAGTATGTTTCTGCCAATCCAACGGGACCGATGCATGTAGGGCATTGTCGTTGCGCCGTTGTAGGGGATGTGCTTGCTAATCTTATGGAATTTTCTGGTTATGAAGTAACAAGGGAATATTATATTAATGATGCTGGCGCTCAGATTGATACGTTAGCTCATTCTGTTTTTTTGCGTTACCAGCAAGTACTTGATAATAATGATTTTGATCTTCCGGAAGGATTTTATCCTGGCGCTTATCTGAAAGCTATAGGAAAAGAATTGGTAGATAAATACGGCTCAGAACTTTTGAATTTTTATGAGGAAAAATGGTTGCCAATCGTCAGGGATTATGCTGTTAAGGCGATGATGGAGATCATTAAAGATGATTTAAAAGCTCTGAATATCAGGCATGATGTCTTTGTTTCAGAGAAGAATTTTCATCGAGGTGATCACTCTCCTATACGAGATATCATTGGTGATATGGGGCGTAAAGGATACATATATGAGGGCGTCCTCCCTGCTCCAAAGGCTAAAAAAAATAAAACATTTGACATCAATTGCGAACAAATATTATTTCGTTCAACAATGGTGGGAGATGATATTGATCGTCCCTTATTTAAATCAGATGGTTCATATACTTATTTTGCCGCTGATCTTGCGTATTTCAAATACAAATATGAACGTGGTTTTGATCAAATGGTATATGTTATGGGGTCTGATCATAGTGGTTATGTTAAGCGTCTTGAAGCAGTAGCTTCTGCCGTTGCAGGGGAAAAATCAAAGGTTAATGTTCTATTATGTGAATTAGTTCGATTATATAGGGATGGTATGCCTATTAAAATGTCAAAACGTGCAGGAGATTTTATAACTTTGCGGTACGTTGTTGATGAAGTTGGTTGTGATCCCGTGCGCTTTATGATGTTGTGGAGGAAAAATTCAGAGTTATTGGATTTCGATTTTTGTAAAGTCAAGGAACAATCAAAAGAAAATCCTGTGTTTTATGTACAATATGCTTATGCGCGATGTAGATCTATTTTTAGGCAGGCAAAAGATTTTTTCCCAGACATTGATTTTGATTTATTTCCTCAAAAAGCATTGTCGCAAGACTTTGCATGGGATATAGCTGAACTACAATTAGTTATGCATCTTTTAGAATATCCACGTATCGTTGAAAATGCTACTATTTTTCAAGAGCCATATAGACTTGCATTTTATTTGCATGATCTGGCTAGTGTTTTTCATAGTCATTGGAGTCATGGAAGAGAGAATCCAAGATTAAAGTTTATACAAGAAGATAATAGAGAGTTAACTATAATGAGATTGCAATTGGTATATGCTGTTGCTTCCGTTATTAATTCTGGTCTTAATATTATAGGGGTTGAATCTCCCCATGAAATGAGTTGAATATTAAGGACGATTCGTAATTGCGGAATAGATATAATAATGAAATGGTATAAATTATGAAAAAAAAGAAAGAGTGTCTTGACAAAAGAAACGATTCTTTTAAGCAGGGACAGCTTCATTCTTCAGTTTCCTCTTTGGAACCTTCCATTAAGGAGTATTCGAAACAATTAACAGATAGTTTTTTAAAGGATACACTTTTTTTTGATGGATTAGAGCGTGAATTGATTTCTTCTCTTGGTGACATTGGGAAGAGAAAAACTGTTTATTATGGCAGAAAAATTCAAAATCAGCCTTCTACTGTGGATCAATCGTTATTAAATTTACGGCATTCGAAAAATGTTTGTTCTGGATTTGGTAGCGTAGATCGTCCTTTGGGAACTCCTGATTTTTCTGCGCTTGCTAATTCAAATGAGAAGTTATCAGGCAAGGATGTCAAAAATCAATCTTGTTCTACTACAATATTAGATACTTTTGAAACCTTAGAAACAGCATCTGATATAGATTTACGCTTGCATTCAGGATCTTCTCAAAAGACATCAGAGACGAGATTTGTAGAGTATGATTCAAAGATTACGCATGATTTAAACGATAAGTTAGATGATTATTTGGATAAATCGCATCAAATAAATTCTTTTCAGTCTATTAGAGAAGAAAAACAAGATCTTATTTTGAAGAGTAAACTATCAAATAAGAAGGATAGTAGCGCTCTTCCGCTCGATTATTTGGGAAAGTTGGAAAATGATGAGACAGTTGCCTCTTTTTCGGATAAACAAAGAGGGAGAGATGTTTTTTTAGATAATTCGCAGAATATTTCTGTAAAATCAAAGAAGATTCCAAGTGTAAACATTGAATCTGTAGGAAAGTTGGAAGCAGACGATTGCTATTTGTTTCAAAAGAATTCTCATCAAAGGCGGAAAATAGAATCTGATTGTACAGTTGATGATGATCTTACATTAGATCTTGTGGGCATTGAAAAAGAACTTTTATTGATTAGTAATTCTGACAAAGTATCGAATGCTAGTATGTCTTTTGATGAGCCAGTCGATCAGCAGAAAGTTTCTTTTGATGCACAAAAAACCAAAGAAGAACATTTGTTTTTTGATCTCAAAAAGATTGTTGACATTGAGGAATATCCAAAGGAATTAGAGGATTTTCCAGTATCATCTCTTTCGTTAGTTGACGAAGAAACAACGTCTGTTGAAAATACGAATCTTTCTCTTGAAAAAGAGATGTCCGCGTTTTCTTTTGAAGAAGATAGCAAAAAATCCTTTCCACACAATAATTTTGAGGGCATAGAACAGGGATTATCTCTTAATGAAGATTATGTTTTAGGGGAAGAGACAAACGATAGGAATTTATTTTCTTCTCAAGAATCTGCTATTGATATTGATGCAGATCATCATGATCCTCTACTGACGTCATCAACTGTAGATAATCATCTTACAAAAGATCCGGATCCTCTATTGAGGTCATCAACTGTAGAGAATCATCTTAAAAAAGATCCGGTAAACAGTAGAAAATTATTGTTGATAGGATACATCGTCCTTGTAATAGGATGTGGTGCTTATTGGTTTTTTCAATTGCATCGAGAAATAGATTATGCTGGTAGAGATCCACGTATCATTAATGCAACTAAGGATCCTGTGAAGGTTCTTCCTGATTCATCAGTAGACGAAAATGATGCTTCTTTTAATAAGGGTAATGAAGTTTATGATCGGTTCTCAGGTAAAAAACCATCGTCTCCTAAACAAAAGAAGCTGCTAGATTTGCAAGAAGAGCCAATGAATATTCCGGTAGCAAACAAAGAAGATCATAGTGAGTAATCCTGGAAAGGATATGAAGAAAATAAAAACTATGAAAATTAAGGGAAACGAGGATTGATAGGGGGTAATAATCTATTGCTATCAAAGGAGAATCTCACAAATTCTTTTCTAGGATCCATGCTTTTTAAGAATAATGAGGAAGCCTATCAAGAGAAAATTTTCTCATAATAGATTTGGAAAAATTAAAATCTACTACTCCTCTGCTGCATTCTATATTATAGTAGAGTAAAAATATATTATTGATTATTGGTGATTTTTTTAGTATAAAAATGTGAATGAGGATAGCTCGTTCAGTCGAAAATAATTGTCATAATCGTATTTAAATGAGCATGAATTCGTAGTGTATTATTATAATTTTAATTATTAGGGCAGATATACAGCCTATTGTTATTTGGGTTAAGTGTGTAATTACAGTGTAGTCATTTTATTCTAAAATTAAATTATTTTTTAAAGGAAATAATTCTGGATATAAATTTGGCAGATTACTAGTTATCTTGATAGTTTTTTATAATACAAGGATTTTTATTTCATGGCTTTTCATGATTCTAAAATATTAATTATTGGTTCGGGTCCAGCTGGATATACTGCATCTATATATGCTGCACGTGCTATGCTTGAGCCAGTGATTATATCTGGATCAGAAGTAGGAGGTCAACTTTTAATCACCGAAAGTATAGAAAACTACCCAGGATTTGCATCTCCCATCCGAGGAGATTGGTTGATGGAGCAAATGCGCCTTCAAGCAGAGAGTTTTGGCGTGAAGATTATAAACGACTTGGTTGTATCAGTTAATCTAGATCAGCGTCCGTTTACGATTGAGACCGAATTAGGTGATGTTTGGCGTTCTGAAGCTGTGATTATCGCAACAGGCTCTAAAGTTAAATGGCTTGGATTAGAAAGTGAACAAACCTTTCAAGGTTTTGGTGTGTCTGCATGTGCTACTTGTGATGGTTTTTTCTATAAGGACAAAGAGGTTATCGTTGTAGGAGGGGGGAATACAGCGGCTGAAGAAGCTCTTCACCTTTCTAAAATTGCTCGCAAGGTGACATTGGTACACCGTAGTTTATCATTGCGATCAGAAAAAATTATCCAAGAAAAATTATTTGCACAGTCGAATATTGATTTTTTGTTCAATACGGAGGTTGTTGACATTATAGGTTCAATCCCAACTCCTCCCCTTTTCCCATCTGTTTCCGGAGTGCGTTTGCATAGTAAGAAGGATAAAACAGTTTTTGAAATTCCTGCTGATGGGATTTTTATTGCTATTGGTTATAAGCCCAATACAGATATTTTTCGTCATAAATTAAAGATGACTGATACAGATTATATATGGACTGCCCCAAATTCTACTGCTACTAGCGTCCCTGGAGTTTTTGCGTCTGGTGACGTTACAGATGATCATTATCGACAAGCAATTACTGCCGCTTCTATGGGATGTATGGCTGCATTAGAAGCAGAGAATTACCTTTCTATTCATCAAGGTTCTGTCTCTTAAATTTACTATACAATGTATTATAGTTCAAAAAAGGATATATCATGTCTTTTGATTGGGACAAATTGCGGGTTTTTTATGTAGTCGCTAAATTTGGTTCATTTACCAGCGCTGCAGAGCAACTCAATCTTTCTCAATCGGCTATTAGTAGACAGATCAGTGGTCTTGAAGCAGAGATAGGTAGTAAACTTTTTTATCGTCATGCGCGTGGTCTTATATTAACGGAACAAGGCAGTAAACTTCATAATGTTGCCAGTGATGTTTGTCAAAAATTAGAAAGTATTCAAATTGAATTACAGGAATCATCAGAAAAACCATCTGGAAAACTACGAATTGCGACAACAATAGATTTAGGACAAAATCTATTACAAGATAGTTTTAAAGAGTTTTTATTATTATATCCTGATATTAAAATACAATTTATTCTTGATAATAAAGATATAGATATTAGTATGTGCTATGCTGATTGTGCTATTCGCCTTCGAAAACCAAGTCAGTCTTCTTTAATACAGCGTAAATTAGTTACAATCAATATGCATGTATATGCTGCTCCTCATTATCTCAAACGTCGTGGAGAACCATTATCTATACAAGACCTAGATAATCATGATTTGCTTACTTTTGGAGATTTGATTCCAAAGTGTATGGAGGATTTTAATTGGTTGGCAACTGTCGGGCGTGCTCCTCATGAGCCACGGATTTCTTCTCTACAGATCAATAGTTATCTTTCTATTATGCAATACTGTATCTTAGGATCTGGGATAGCTCTTTTGCCAGATTATATTGTCAAAGATAATTCAAATATTGTAAGAGTAATGGAAGATGTTAGTATGCCATCTTTCGAAGTTTATTTTTGTTATCCTGAGGCATTAAAAAATACAGGAAAATTAAAAGCTTTTAGGGATTTTATTGTCCTCAAAGCTCAAAATTGGAAATTTTAAAACAAAAATCATGATGCTTTGTTATGAATTAAGATGTTTAAATATAAACAATATTTTATAGAATTTCTATTCGAAAGAATCAAAAGAATGGCTCATCTAAATTTCGACATTAGCATAAACAATAGTAAATGTTAAAGTTTTTATCATCAATAGAACACTCTTTTTGCATTTTAAATGTATAAGTTGATTATTTTGATTGACAAGATGTTTTGATATCAATTTGATTTGTTGAGATCAGTAGGTAAAATCTTTATGGTTATTGTTATGTGATTTATATTTTCATTTTAGTGTATTAGATCGATAGAACGATATAAAGAAGGATGCATATGAAGGCGTTAGCAGTAATTTTAGGTACTATACTATTTGCAGTATTAGGGGGTGTTGCGTATATAGTATATGATTCAAAGATTGAAGGTACAAATCAACAATTGAGTAGTGATGTTCGTCTGGTTACGCAGGAAGGTGTAAATATTTCACTCAGTTCTTTATATACAAGACCCTCTATTGTTTTTTTTGGATTTACACATTGTTCCAAAGTTTGTCCTACAACATTATCTAAATTAGATGGTTGGTTGAAAAAAGTTGATCCAACTGGAAAGTTGTTGAATGCATACTTTATTACAGTTGATCCTAAAAGAGATACTCCTGAAGAAATGAATAAATTTGTCAAGAAATTTTCGGATCGTATTATAGGGATATCAGGAGATCCTACAAGTGTCATGAGTGTGGTCAAGAAGTTTCGTGTTTACGTCAACAATGTTTTAATAGACCAGTCAGATCCAGAAAAAAATATTTTGTTGATCATACAACGGCTCTCTTATTATTTAATACTTCTGGCAACATTGTAGGTATTATTCCTTATAAAGAAGATTCGCAATTTGCTATTGAAAAAATCAATCGACTAATGGAACAAGAAAAGTATTTAAAATAATATAACAGGAAGAAGTGACGTTGGTTTAGTATGCATAAATTGAGGTTTTTATTGCATTATTATCATGTCAATTGTATTCATAATTCTACTTTTTAATTAATTTGGATTCTCGATAATAGATGTTTTTTTTATTACGCATTTTGTTCATTTAGTATAGAGGTTCTGTATGTGTCTTTAAAAGTGAAGATATTCTATTTTTATGGATATCAGATGATTTGTAGTTTCCTCTATCATTCAAGAATAAAAAGTTTATGTTGATATCTTTTAAAAAATATCGCCACTGACAAATATTTTTTGAGAAATCAAAATGTTTTTTGTAAAATTTCTTTTATGTAAAATTTAATTGATGTATTGAAAAGAATATAAAATATTATTTTTATTCATACTAAATTTTTTTCGTATTAATTATAATTACATTATCTAGTAATAAATTATGTGTAATTAAGACGTGTGTTCGTTATATGGAGGCGGTAATGAATAAGAGTGGCATTTCCCACATATTTTTATTTAGGAGAGGATTAAAGTTTGAGGGGATATTTTTTATTCTCAACACAACATTTTTTCAGTGTGTTTTTTAATATGAATATGTCGAATAGAAATTTTCCTACTGCTTTTCCTGTTCTTCTAGCTGACATAGGAGGAACAAATGTTCGTTTTGCGATATTGCGAGATATGGAATCTGAGATTGAGTGTTGTGGGACAGTAAAAACTGCGGATTACGAGAGTTTAGAACATGCAATACAAGAGGTCATTCTTAGCAAGATTTCCATACGATTACGTTCTGCTTTTTTAGCTCTTGCTACGTCGATTGGTGATCAAAAAAAATTTATGCTTACTAATTATCAATGGATTATTGATCCAGAAGCATTGATTTCTCAAATGAATTTTGAAGATGTTTTGTTGATTAATGATTTCGAAGCGCAGGCATTGGCTGTTTGTTTTTTATCTGATTCTCATTATGTTTCTGTGGGTCCTGATATAAAAAGAAATAATTGTTCTTTTTCGTCACGAGTTATTGTTGGTCCTGGCACAGGATTGGGAGTTTCGGGTGTAATACGATTAAAAAATTCGTGGATTCCAATTTCTGGAGAAGGAGGACATATGAATATAGGTCCTAGTTCGAAACGTGATTTTGAGATTTTCCCTTATTTAATAGAGAATGAACGACTTTCTGCCGAAATGTTGCTTTCTGGTAGGGGGCTTGTTAATATTTATAAAGCGATTTGTAAGGCCGATGGTTTTGAAAATGAAACATCATTATCTGCACAAGATATTGTTTGCCAGGAAGCACACCCCATTGCGCTTGAAGCAATCAATCTTTTTTGTGATTATCTTGGGCGTATTGCAGGTGATCTTGCTTTGATTTTTATGTCGAGGGGCGGGGTGTATATTTCTGGAGGTATTCCGAATAAAATTATACATTTATTGCGTAATTCTAGTTTTCGGGCTTCTTTTGAAAATAAAGCGCCTCATAAAGAACTTATGCGTAAAATACCTACATACGTTATAACAAACCCTTATATTGCGATTTCAGGTATGCTTTCTTATATCAAAATGACAGATAACTTTAATCTTATCACCGATGAAGGCATAAGGAGTCGTTGGATAAAGCCTTAATGTATGCATACGTATGTCATTTTCTATTTTATATTGATTGAAAGAAGATGAGTGGATGAGATCTTTAAAAAAGATATTTTAGGTGAAGACAAAAGTCGATCTCTAACCAATCGAAAAATCACAATTCTTTTAAAGGGCAAAATATGCAGAAATCGCCAATGAGAATAGTCATTTTAGGTGGAGGGCGTATGGGAAGATCTTTAATTAATGAGATCCATAACAATCCTTCTTTTATATTAACATCTGTTGTCGTACGACAAGGTTCTCCGTTAGTAGGGCAAGATGTTGGGGATGTTGTCGGTATATCAACAATTGGTGTAAAGTTTTCTGATGATCTTGTAACAGCAATGCAATCTGTAGATGGAATTATTGATTTTTCCTCTCCTGTGTTGACGTTGCAGTCTTTAGATATTTCCTCTCAACGAAATCTTGTACATGTGATTGGAACTACAGGTTTTTCTATTAAAGAAAATGAGATGATTGCTTCTTTTGCAAAAAATTGTCGGATTGTTAAATCAGGTAATATGAGTTTGGGAATCAATTTTTTAAGATTTTTAGTTAAAACTGCTTCAGAATACTTTCCATCAAAAGATTGGGATTTTGAAATTTTAGAAATGCATCATCGTCGTAAATTGGATTCTCCTTCAGGAACGGCGTTTTTGCTGGGAGAGGCGATAGCAGAGGGTCGTAAGGTGAATTTTGCCGATCATGTTGTGTTAAATCGTAATAAACAACAACGTGTTCGTGAAGAAGGATCTATCGGCATTTCTTCATTGCGTGGAGGATCTATCGTTGGAGAGCATTCTGTCGTTGTGGCCGGAGAAGGTGAATCTATTACCTTATCCCATAGTGCACATGATCGTTGTGTTTTTGCGCGAGGAGCTTTGACTGCTGCATTATGGGCAGAATTTAAAAATTTTGGTTTATATTCCATGTATGATGTTTTGGACGTGGAATTGATAAGGAAAAAGTAAATGAAAAGAACGCTTGTTTTAGTCCGTCATGGTCAAAGTGAGTGGAATGTGAAGAATCTCTTTACTGGACTGCGCAATCCTCCATTAAGCCCCTTAGGAATAGATGAAGCAGTGAATATTGGTAAAAAATTTTCTGAACAGGGTATGGTTTTTGATGTAGCTTTTAGTTCTTCTTTAAATCGCGCTCAAGAAACTTGTCGGATAATTTTGCAGGAGCTTAACCAAGAGCATATTGAGCCTATTTATAATAATGCTCTTAATGAACGGGATTATGGAAACATTTCTGGCATGAATAAAGACGATGCTTGTAAAAAATGGAGTGCTGAGCAAGTGCATATCTGGCGTCGTTCTTATCACATAGCTCCGCCAGGAGGGGAAAGTCTTAGAGATACAGTCGCCCGTGTTGTGCCGTATTATGTTCAATCCATATTACCAATGGTTCTCCAGAATAAATTAGTTCTTGTGGCTGCTCATGGAAATTCTTTGCGTTCTTTAATTATGGTTTTAGATAGAATAACGATAGACAGTATTTCTGATGTGACGATAGATACAGGAGAGGCTATTGTTTATCAATTAGGTGCAGACGCAACTATTGTTTCAAAGAATATTATCCATAAAAAGCATTGTTCTTCTCAATCTCATATTAAAAAATAGAGGGAAATGTTTGTTTGACATCATTGGCATAGTAATAATTCATTTTATAGATACTCAATTTTTCCAAGTCAATTGAATTGAGTGATATTGGAAATCGTCTTTTTAATGTACTCTTTCCCAATTATCGGACACTTTTATATCTACTTTTAGTGGGACTCTTAAATTAATTTTAGGTAAGCATGCATTTTCCATTGATTCGGTAATAATATTAGTAACTTGTTCAATTTCTTCTTCAGGGGCTTCAAAAACAAGTTCGTCGTGAATTTGCAACAACATTTTTGTTGAGAGCTTATGACATTCAATTGATTTATGTACTAAAATCATAGCTCTTCGCGTAATGTCAGCTGCAGATCCTTGGATAGGAGCATTAATAGCAGCACGCTCGTTGAGATTTCGAATTGAAACTTTAGGAGAATTTATTTCATCATAATATATACGACGTCCAAAGATAGTTTCTACGTAGCTATTTTTTCGAGCAAAATTTTTTGTTTTTTCAATGTACTCATGTATCCCAGGGAAACGATCGAAATAACGTTGAATATAATCAGTAGCTTCGGAACGTTTGATTTTAAGTTGATTGGCAAGTCTAAAAGGTGAAATGCCGTAAATGATGCTAAAATTTATAGTTTTGGCATGTTGTCGCATGTGAGAAGATACTTCTTCTATCTTAACACCAAAAATTTCTGATGCTACAAGCGTGTGAATATCTAATGAGTTTTTAAAAGCTTGATATAACGGATTTATTTGAGCTACATGTGCTAAAATCCGTAATTCAATCTGGCTGTAATCTGCAGAAATGAGTTTTTTGGTAGGGGGTGCAATAAATGCTCTGCGAATTTTTTTCCCTAAATTGGTTTTTACAGGAATATTTTGCAGATTTGGCTCTAGAGATGCAAGGCGTCCAGTCATTGTAGAGGCGAGAGAATAAAAAGTATGTACGCGCTGTGTTCGCTGATTGATATGATTGGGGAGAGAATCAGCGTATGTAGATTTTATCTTTGAGAATCGACGCCATTCAAGGATATGTTCTATAAGAATATTGTCCTGGCAGTTTATTTGTTCAAGATCTTGAGCTGTCGTTTTCCATTGTCCTTTTTTTGTTTTAGTCCCACCTGGAAATTTGAGTTTCGTAAATAAAATATCACCGAGTTGTTTGGGGGAGCTAATATTAAATTTCTCACCGGCAAGGTTATGTATTTTTTCTTCTAGACATAATAGATCTTTGGATATCTCAGATGATACTTGTGCAAGAAGTTGTCGATCTATTTGAATCCCTGTTGTTTCCATTTGCGCTACAATATCAATCATTGGTTTATCCAATCGCTCATAGACATGGAGCAATTTTTCAGCAATTAATTTTGCTCTAAGAAGTAACCACAATTGTAGAATAACGTTGCTTTTTTCTACTACATATTCTTGAATTCGTGAATTAGATATTTGATCAATAGATATAGATCTTTTGCCTGTTTTTAGCATTTCTTTTCGCGTAATAAGGTCATAAAATAGCCATTTTTTTGCAATATTTGCTATATCGTGAGAATAACGTCCAGAATCCAATACATAGGACATGAGCATAATATCTTCAAAGCCACGTATAATGATTCCATAACGTTGTAAAACAAGTTTATCATACTTAATGTTATGACCTATTTTGAGCAAATGTTCATTTTCAAAGATTTTTTTTAAATAGGAGAGAATTTCTTCTGTTGAAATGCTTTTTTCTGGAGACATGTTCTCTTCTAGAGAACTATCTATAATTAGGGGAAGATCAATGACGATGGTTTCTATCTTTAAAAGAGAAGCATCTTCTTGATTCAGTATGCTGAACGCAATACCAATTGGCTTGGAATTAAAAGCATCTACTGTGTCTGTTATAATTGTAAAGGAAGCGCTGCCAGTATTTTCTAGTATTTGGAGCCATTTTTTAAGATCTTTTATATTGCGTATTCTGATATAAGAATGATTTTTAATTTGAGATTGGGTTAAAAGTTTTGTACGTTCTAAAAAAAAATGTTGAGGAGAATTTTTCGAAATTATATTTTCGGATAGTGTCGCAGATTGATTCTCCTTAGGGCTTTTGGGTTGACTTGTTTCTATGTCTATTTTTGAATCTAGATCTGCGGATTCAATATTCTCTGCATCACAATTGCAAAATGCAGCAACACGTTTTGTAAGTCTTGTAAATTCAAGTGCTTTAAGGAAAGTAATGAGTTGAGGTCCGTTGCAATCTTCTAATATAAGATGATCAAGTGGAATAGTTATAGGAACATCAGTGCGCAGTTTCACAAGGTCGCGGGAAAGACGAGCGGTATCGGCATATTCTAAAATGTTTTCACGTCTTTTTTTTGTTTTATTTGGTTGGCGTTGTTAAGAATATTGTCAAGATTTCCATATTCTTGGAGAAGTGATGCTGCAGTCTTATAGCCTATACCAGGAATACCAGGAATATTATCGATAGAATCTCCTGATAACGCCTGTAAGCATACCATTTTTTCTGGGGGGACTCCCCACTTTTTTATAACATTTTCAATGTCTATTTTTTCTTCTTTAATGCTATCGTATAAACAAGTAGTAGGACTGACTAATTGCATTAAATCTTTATCTGTAGATACGATGGTAACGGAAAAACCTCTTTTTTCTGCAATGCTTGCATAAGTTGCGATAATATCATCTGCTTCGAAGCCTTGTATTTCAATAGAAGGTATCCCAAATGCTTGGGTTGCAAGACGAACCAATGGTAATTGAGGGAGTAACATTTCGGGAATTTGAGGACGATTAGCTTTGTAATCAGGATAAATTTCATTACGAAAAGTTTTGTCAGGATAATCAAAAATAACAGAAAAATGTGAAGCTATATTTTCACTTCGAGAATTTTGTAATAATTTCCACAGCATATTACAAAATCCGGCAATAGCATTGACAGGCAATCCATCTCGTTTGCGAGAAAGAGCGGGGGTAGCGTAAAAGGCTCTGTATATAAAACTAGATCCATCAACGAGGAAAAGATGCTTTTCTTTTTGCATAAAGGGCACTGCTCTTAAGATTGTTCTTGTCTTACAATGTATTGTATGAATCAATCTCCTGTGGAAAGAGATAATTATTCAAAATGGATTTAAACTCCTCTTTTTTTATTAATAGTTGTTCGTATGTGTATCCGTCAATAGTTTTAACTATAGGTATTTTATAGTCCTAGATGGGGCGAATATTTTTTAGAATTAAGGCTTAATTAAAATGACTGTATATGAGTCTTTTATTTTAAAAAATGATATGAGCAACATATTACAATATGGACTATTGGTTGTTTTTTATTATTAATCAAGGGTATATTTACGATTTTTTCTACACGAATCTCATGAAGAATAATAGGATTGAAGTCATTATAAATTAATTTTATTTCAATGGATTGTTTATAATATCTTGTAAAAATGAAATTATTTCAACCGCTTATATGTGGCTTATAAAAGTTATTTGTAGTTATTAGAAGAACTTAAATATAAAAGAACCTTTTCCATTAACAGTTACTTTGAAATACAAGATAAGATATTACAATATCGATCTAATATGGAAAAGTATATTTTCTATATGTTTCCTAACAAATCGTTTACCCTATATTAATATAGAAAAATATGCTTTATATCAAAGTGTTCTAGATGAATTTTATACATTATACCATTTTTGTTAATTTTGGCATTATCTAAAGATAATCTCTATGGGGGTATTTTATGTTTCAAGGATCTATTCCTGCTTTGATTACGCCGTTTACAAAGGATAATTTAATTGATGAAGATTCTTTTGTAGATCATATTGAATGGCAAATATCCGAGGGGTCTAGTGGGCTTGTCCCTGCTGGGACAACAGGTGAATCTTCTACTTTATCATATGAAGAACATTGCCGAGTTGTTGAATTATGTGTTAAAACAGCTGCTGGTCGTGTGCCTGTGATGGCTGGAGCAGGTTCTAATAATACGAAGGAATCAATTGAATTGGCTCAATATGCTCAAAATACTGGTGCTGATGCTTTGTTGGTTGTCGTTCCTTATTATAATAAACCTAATAAAAAAGGGCTTTTGGCTCATTTTGGATCAATAGCCAACGCGGTGAGTTTGCCAATTTATATTTATAATAATCCAAGTCGTACGGTTATCGAAATGGATGTTGATACGATGGCAGAATTAGTAAAAACCTATTCCAATATAGTGGGTGTCAAAGATGCTACAGGAAGAATTGAATTGGCATCAGGGCAACGTATTGCTTGTGGTCCTGATTTTATTCAATTATCAGGAGATGATTCCTCTGCTTTGGGATTTAATGCTCACGGAGGTGTGGGTTGTATTTCCGTTACAGCCAATGTAGCGCCAAGGATTTGTGCTGAATTCCAAAAAGCAATAAGTGAGGGGAATTATCGTCAAGCGCTTGAGTATCAAGATAAACTATTTCCTCTACATCAAGCTCTATTTATAGAGCCTTCTATATCTAGCGTGAAATATGCATTGTCTCGTTTGGGAAGAAATGTATCTTTGTTAGTGCGCGCGCCTATGGTGTCAATTCTTGAAAAAGAGACTATGTTTGCTATCGATCAAGCGCTTGATCATATAGGGCTTTGCGCTGGATGATTGAGAATGTTA
The DNA here is from genome assembly GCF_000183665.1 of Candidatus Liberibacter solanacearum CLso-ZC1. Classification (NCBI taxonomy): domain Bacteria; kingdom Pseudomonadati; phylum Pseudomonadota; class Alphaproteobacteria; order Hyphomicrobiales; family Rhizobiaceae; genus Liberibacter; species Candidatus Liberibacter solanacearum. The sequence goes on along the minus strand of NC_014774.1, from coordinate 1,162,425 downwards.
GAAAGCATGTACTGGAAATATAGATGATCTTTTTTGATATGGTATATTTATAAGGAGAGGATATGAGTTCTAAATCTCGAAGCGACCTATCCCTAAAAGTGATATCTGAAAATCGGAAAGCGCGATACAATTACCATATTTTGCGTTCATACGAGGCAGGTATTGTCTTAACGGGAACCGAGGTTAAGTCGTTGCGAGTATCCAAAGTCAATATTTCCGAATCTTATGCTACTGTTGAGAATGATGAAATTTGGTTAACAAACACCTATATTCCTGAATATCTTCAAGCTAATCGTTTTAATCATTCTCCGCGAAGAAATCGCAAGCTCTTGCTTTCTAAAAAAGAAATTCGTCGTTTGCATGCAGCTGTGCGCCGCGATGGTATGACTCTTGTTCCAATGAAGATCTATTTTAATGCAAAGGGACTAGCAAAAATTGATCTTGCTCTTGCCCAAGGTAAGAAAAATTATGATAAACGTGAAACTGAAAAAAAACGCGATTGGGATCGTCAAAAAAGTCGGATTATGCGAGAAAGAGGCTGATTCCTTCCTTTCAATAAATAACAAAAGGAAGGGATGGTTTGAATGTGTTTTCTTTTCTCATTGTAGATTAATTGGCTGGAAGTTTAATTTACCATAAAATATTTTTGCTATTATTTGTTAGGCGTTAATTATTGGAATAATGTCTAGCATATAGTTCTACTTTTTAATTTTTAGGGATTGTGTCTTCAATTATTACCATAATCTTAAAAAAATTAAGGGGGAATTTTCTGGGTAAAGAAAAACCATCTTGCAAAAAATTTAAGTTTTTTGCTTATGTTTGTATGTATGAGCATTATATTGGTGAGCGCGCTGGGATTCGAACCCAGGACCTACCGGTTAAAAGCCGACCGCTCTACCAGCTGAGCTACGCGCTCTCGGAGTTATCCAATATAAGAAATTTTCCCCGATCCGACAAACATATGCAGATCTATGCAGATGGTCAACTTAAAAATGATCCTATATACATTTTATTTGTTAATTGTGTGATTATATTGTGAATATTTCCACGGATAAGAGTATTATATCTATTAAAAAAAACAGATATTTTATCAGAGCTATTTTTGATATTGAGATATGAGGGGTGTGACCTTCGGTAGGTATGACTTTACTATCCAATTCCGCAATTTTTTAATTGCTTGAGGAGGAGTGGTGTTGCGCGGGTCATTAGGGAAAATAGGAGGGAATGTCATCAAAGAAATATCATAAAATTCTTCGTTATGTAATCTTTCTGCTAGCTTATATATTTGAGAATGATCTTCAATTTTGATGAGGGGGTTTCCTCCGCTAACAAGACAAAAAGGTATGGATCTAGAGAGTGTATTGAAAGAGCCTTGGGCATTTATATCTGTTGCCATTGACATCAATTCTAACCATACTGATATAGGTGTGTTGAGAGAGTAGTTATTGTTTATTATGTGGTCTTTGGAATCTATGTTTAGAGTGAGGTTGCCCAGCAAATGTTTCCAATTTTTATTATTGCGAATCCAGATGTTTTCGGTCATATAACGCATGAATCGGCTTGGAGTATCGGATCCCTTGAAAAACTTTTCTATTTTTAAAAATGAATCCATAATAAGACAATTATATTTCTCAAAGCACAAATCAAGATTCCATAGGGCAATGCCGGAAAATTTCTTTGGATATTTTATGAGGGTAGATAGAGCAATAACTGTGCCAAGCGAATATCCGAAGAGAAGAACGGGTGTATTGCCATGATTTTCAGCAATTAATGAGCGTAATTTCATTACCTCTTGTATGATGGGTGTTGAGTTATTCTCTTTTTCAGAATATCCTGGGAGACTATTATTAGCTGTTTTTATGGTATTGCGATGGCTATAAATGTAAGCGGCTATATTTTCTTCTGCAAGGTATGTGCAGAAATCATTGTAATCTTCAATGTTCTCTTCTATGCTTTGGCAAACAAGTATAGCAGCACGAGGAGTTTTTCGTGTTTGATTGCATGGATAAGCTATTTTATTTTTTGTTGCGTCTTCAATTTGAAGCGTTTCTTGTGGCATGCAGTTGATCCTATTCTTCGTAGATACCAAGGAGGGTAATACTGTCTCCAATAGAAAAATAATTTGGTTCATTGAATTCTCAGTCATTATTTAGTAGCATAATTAGCCTAAAACTCAATTAAAAAGTAGAGGTGTTTTTTTTATGGCACGTAAGTTTATTTATCACATGTCAGGTCTTGATAAGGTTTTTGGAAACAAGAAGATTTTAGATGATATTAATCTTTCTTTTTATCCAGACGCAAAGATAGGTATTCTCGGACCTAATGGCGCTGGAAAATCAACTATTTTGCGGATTATGGCTGGTATTGACAAAGAATATAATGGAGAGGCTTGGTTGGCTGCTGGCTTTACAGTTGGTTATTTACCACAAGAGCCACAGCTAGATCCTTCTAAAACAGTTAGGGAAAACATTGTGGAGGGAATCGCTCACAAACAATGTATCCTTGATCGTTATAATGATCTTATAATGAATTATTCTGAAGAAACGGCAGAAGAAATTGCTAAATTACAAGATATTATTGATAGTAAAGGATTATGGAATCTTGATACTGAATTGAAGGTGGCCATAGAATCTCTTCGTTGTCCTGATGGCGATTCTAATGTTGTTTCTCTTTCAGGGGGAGAAAAGCGACGTGTTGCCCTTTGTAGGTTGTTGCTTTCGCGTCCAGATCTTTTGTTACTTGATGAACCCACGAATCATCTTGATGCAGAAACTATTGCGTGGATGGAAAAATATTTGCGGGAATATTCTGGTGCGGTTCTGATGGTTACCCATGATCGTTATTTCTTAGATAATGTGACAAATTGGATTTTGGAAGTTGATCGTGGGAAAGGAATTCCTTATCAGGGAAATTATTCTGCATATTTGCAAATGAAGGCTAAACGCATGGAGCAGGATAGTCGTGAGGAAATATCCCGTCAAAAAGCCATAGAGCGTGAGCGAGAGTGGATTGTGTCTTCCCCAAAAGCACGGCAGTCCAAATCAAAGGCTCGTATCCGTTCTTATGAAGAATTAGTGGAATCGGCCTCTAATCGTCATCCTGGAAATGCGCAGATTATTATTCCTGTTGGAAGGCGTTTGGGTAATGTTGTTATTGAAGCTAAAAATATTTCGAAATCTTATAATGGCTGTCCATTGATTAACAATCTTTCTTTCAAGTTGCCTCCAGGGGGGATTGTGGGCGTCATTGGGCCTAATGGAGCGGGGAAAACGACGTTGTTTCGTATTCTGACTGGAGCTGAGCCCCTTGATTCTGGTGAGATCCATATTGGGGAGACAGTATGTCTGAGTTATGTTGATCAAAGCCGAGATTCTTTGGATGCCGAAAAAACGGTTTGGGAAGAGATTTCGGGCGGAGATGATATCGTAAAACTCAATGGACATGAAATAAATTCGCGTGCTTATTGCGGTGCTTTTAATTTTAAAGGTGGGGACCAACAACAGCGAATTGGTTTGCTTTCGGGGGGGCAAAGAGGTCGTGTTCATTTGGCAAAAATTTTAAAAAGTGGTGGCAATGTCATTTTGCTTGATGAGCCTACGAATGATTTGGATACAGAAACATTATCTTCGCTTGAGGATGCATTAGAAAATTTTGCAGGATGCGCTGTTATTATTAGTCATGATCGTATGTTTTTAGACCGTTTGGCAACGCATATTTTGGCTTTTGAAGGGAATGGTCATGTTGAGTGGTTTGAAGGTAATTTTGAAGACTATGAAAAAGACAAGCTATCTCGTTAGGGTTAATATTTATCTGGAAAGTAAGTGAGTTTGAGGTTTGTGATTATGATATTAAGGATGTTTTAGTGTTGTCACAAACATTGTTTTATGTCTTTAATTTTGAATGTCATTTATGGTTAGTGTGAAAATTTTGCAAAAAAAGAGATATCTAATGTATAGTGTTGATGAGATTGTTGATAATGGGAATTATTATCCATTTGCGCATTAGTGTATTGAGGGGTAAAAATAATTCTACTTTCTTTGGATTGAGTATCATGCTCATAGCCGTTTTATTTGGTTTTGGTGATATTTTATTCAAATAAACGTACTCTAGTCTTTGATTTTATGGCATTATTACCATGGTAGAAAATATTTATTTTAAATTATAGCCTCTATTTTTATTTGTTGTATCAACATAGTAATGCATGGATGAATCACATTATAGCTTTGAATAAAGTGATATAGTTATTGTAACATCTTTTGCTTCCGTTATAATTGCGTGAGGATAGAAGTTAATGATTTTTTGTTTTTGTTTTTGTCTTTTCGCGAAAATAGTTTGTTTTTTCTCAATTACGTTAATATTTTGTAGGTATTTATATGGGAGTTTTGGTTTTGAATTGTGCGGATGATTCAAAAAATTGATTGCTACACTGGATCGTTATTTGGGAAATAGAATTTTGAGTATATATGAATATCTGATAAGGAGTCTTTAGGAGTGATTTTTGAAGAATATGCGAGAGAGGGATTCAATGATACTTCTTTAGGCCTTGTTCCAATGGTTGTGGAACAGACCAATCGGGGGGAGCGTTCTTACGATATATATTCCCGTCTTCTTAAAGAACGGATTGTTTTTATCACTGGTCAGATTGAAGATCATATGGCAGCGCTTATATGTGCTCAGCTATTATTTCTTGAGGCGGAAAATCCGCAAAAGGAAATATCTCTCTATATCAATTCTCCGGGGGGAGTGGTGACTGCTGGTATGGCAATTTATGATACTATGCAGTTTATTAAACCTCCTGTTTCTACTCTTTGTATAGGACAGGCAGCTTCTATGGGTTCTTTGCTTTTAGCCGCAGGAAAGAAGGGTATGCGTTTTGCGTTGCCTAATGCACGTATCATGCTCCATCAGCCATCTGGAGGTTTTTCAGGTCAGGCTTCCGACATTGAACGTCATGCTCGCGATATTATTAAAATCAAGCATCGTTTGAATAATATATATGTCAAGCATTGTGGTAGGGTATATGAGGAAGTAGAACAGACATTAGATCGTGATTGTTTTATGTCTGCTGAAGATGCGCATGCTTGGGGTTTGATTGACAAGGTATTGATGTCTCGTGTTGATATTGAAGAAGGGGGTAAATGAGGTGGTTTCCAGATTTTGTGTATAGTAATTTTTGGAAGAATGATCCAATTTTTTTGGTCGTGTACTTTTTTGATACCTACGTAGATATTTAAAATTGTGTATAAATGCTAAGGAATAAATGTTTTTGTAAAGGAAAGCGTATTTTATGGTAATAGAGAATTATACATTTAAGTAAAAAGAGAATGCTAGATGTATTCTAATCTATTTAAAATATTTTTTTGTGTAGCGTGATAATTAAGGGGGGATTCTATGAGTAAGGCCGGTAGTAATGGTAGTGTCTCAAAGAACGCGCTTTATTGTTCCTTTTGTGGTAAAAGTCAGCACGAAGTGCGGAAATTAATCGCAGGTCCCACGGTATTTATATGTGATGAATGTGTTGAATTATGTATGGATATTATTCGTGAAGAGAACAAATCTTCTATTTCTAAGTCGCATGAAGGTGTCCCGACTCCTCAAGATATTCTTCAGGTTCTTGACGAATACGTCATCGGGCAAGGGCAGGCAAAAAAAGTTTTAGCAGTTGCTGTTCATAATCACTACAAACGTTTAGCGCACTCTTCAAAGAATAGTAGCGTAGAACTTGCAAAGTCTAATATTCTTTTAGTAGGTCCTACGGGATGTGGTAAAACTTATCTTGCCCAAACGTTAGCGCGTATCATTGATGTTCCTTTTACAATGGCCGACGCTACAACTTTGACAGAAGCTGGTTATGTTGGTGAAGATGTTGAAAATATTATTCTTAAATTATTGCAAGCCGCAGATTATAACGTAGAACGTGCTCAGCGTGGCATAGTATATATTGATGAAGTAGATAAGATTTCTAGAAAATCGGACAATCCTTCTATCACACGTGATGTTTCAGGAGAAGGGGTTCAGCAAGCGCTTTTGAAAATTATGGAAGGGACTATTGCTTCTGTTCCGCCACAAGGGGGAAGAAAGCATCCTCAGCAAGAATTTTTACAAGTAGATACGACCAATATTTTGTTTATTTGTGGAGGCGCATTCGCAGGTTTAGATCGAATAATTTCTGCGCGGGGAGAAAAAGCGTCTATAGGTTTTTCCGCTGTTGTCAAGAATTCAGATGATCGTCCTGTCGGAGAAGTTTTGCGCAATATTGAGTCAGAAGATCTTGTGAAATTTGGATTAATCCCAGAATTTATAGGGCGTTTACCTGTATTAGCCACCCTTGAAGATCTTGATGAAGATTCTCTTATTAGAATTCTTTCCGAGCCTAAAAATGCTTTAGTAAAACAGTATCAATGTCTTTTTGAAATGGAAGATATAGAGCTTGTTTTCCATGAGGATGCTTTAAGAGAAATTGCTAGACGTGCGATTATTCATAAAACGGGAGCGCGTGGTTTACGCTCTATAATGGAGAAAATACTTCTTGATACTATGTTTGAATTACCTGTTCTTAAAGGGGTTAATGGTATTATCATTTCTGATGATGTTGTGAAAGGTAAAGCGCGTCCTTTGAATATATATGTCGATAGGGGGGAGGAAAAGGCGAACGTTTCCGCTTAGATTTCCTATAGATAATAGAAATAATTTGGATTGGTTGTTGGGGAGATGGAAAAGTTTGGGTTATGTATGTGTGATATAGTGATTTAATGATGTTCTAGTTATTAACTAAAATCATCCTTAAGTTCCCGGTTGATATATCTTTTTATTGATTATTCAGATATATTGCAGGATTGAAGATTGAAATTGCATTTATAAATCTCGCAGTCTGCGATGTTAAATGTTATAATTTATTTGTATTTTGGTGGGCGGTTTTGAATCAAGACGATGAAAAAAAAATAGGTATTACCTCTGAGAGTGCAGATAAAGATCGTTGTGCCGTTGATAATGTAATTTATCCACTTTTACCGTTACGTGATATTGTGGTTTTCCCACATATGATTGTCCCATTGTTCGTGGGACGTGAAAAGTCTATTCGTGCTCTTGACGAGGCGATGGCCTCTCATAAGAAGATTGTCCTTGTTACTCAACTGAACTCAGATGAAGAAAATCCGATTGCCTCTTCTGTTTATAGAATTGGGACCATAGTTGATATATTGCAAATTCTCAGGTTGCCCGATGATACTGTAAAAATTTTGGTTGAGGGAAGTGTCCGAGCACGTATTATTGAATACATAGAGCGAGAAGATTTTGTAGAAGCTATAACTCAAGTATGTCTGGATCCTGTTGAGGATGCAATTGAAATTGAAGCTCTTAGTCGTTCTGTTATCTCAGAATTTAGTAATTATATAAAATTTAACAAAAAGATTTCTCCTGAAGTTATGGGAACAACTACTCAGATTGAAGATTTTTCAAAATTGTCTGATGTTGTTGCTGCTAATTTATCGATTAAAGTGATTGATCGGCAAAAGATATTAGAAGCTATTTCTGTAAAAGAACGTCTTGAAATATTACTTGTATTAATGGAAGGCGAAATATCTATTTTACAGATTGAAAAGCGTATACGTTCTCGCGTAAAGCGTCAAATGGAGAAAACGCAACGTGAATATTATTTAAATGAGCAAATGAAGGCAATCCAGAAGGAGCTTGACGACGGAGAAGAAGGTTGTGATGAAATAAGAGACTTTGAAGTACGTATTTCTAGAACAAAGCTTTCGAAGGAAGCACGTGAAAAAGCTTTGTCTGAATTACAAAAGTTACGGCAAATGAATCCTCTATCTGCTGAATCTTCTGTTGTACGCAATTACTTGGATTGGCTTTTGGGCGTTCCATGGGATAAAAAATCAAAGACTAAAAAAGATCTTGATTTTGCTACCCATATTCTTGATCAAGATCATTTTGGTCTTGAAAAAGTTAAAGAGCGCATTATCGAGTATTTGGCAGTTCAGATGCGGGTAGCTAAGAATAAGGGATTAATTCTTTGTTTTGTAGGGCCTCCAGGTGTTGGAAAAACATCATTGGCGCAATCTATTGCAAGGGCAACAGGACGTCAATATGTGCGTATTTCTCTTGGTGGTGTTTACGATGAATCAGATATTCGAGGACATCGTAGAACTTATATAGGCTCTATGCCTGGTAGGATTATACAGTCACTTAAAAAAGCTAAAAAGAGCAATCCTTTGCTTTTACTGGACGAGGTAGATAAAATGGGGTCAGACCTTCGAGGGGATCCTTCTGCGGCGTTATTAGAAGTGTTAGATCCAGCTCAAAATTCTACATTTGTTGATCATTATTTAGAAGTTGAGTATGATCTTTCTGATGTTATGTTTATTATGACGGCTAATACGTTAAATATTCCTCTTCCGTTGATGGATCGTATGGAAATCATCCGTATTGCTGGGTATACAGAAGAAGAGAAATTACAAATAGCCAAAAACCATCTTCTCAAAAAAGTTTTAAGGGAAAATGCTCTTCGGGCAGAAGAGTTTTCTGTTAATGATGCTGTTTTATTGGATATAATTCGTTCTTTTACGCGTGAAGCTGGAGTTCGTAATTTGGAACGATCATTAATGAAATTGGCACGTAAGGCTGTTACTAAGATTGTCAAGGGTAGTGAACAGATGGTATCTGTAAACGAAGATAACTTGCAAGATTACTTGGGAATTCCACGTTATCAATATGGTAAAATGGAAGGAGAGAATCAAGTCGGTATTGTTACTGGATTGGCTTGGACTGAGGTAGGAGGTGAGATATTAACGGTAGAAGGTGTCATTATGCCTGGAAAAGGAAAAATTACAATTACAGGAAATCTTAAGGAAATAATGAAAGAATCTATCCTAGCAGCATCTTCTTATGTTAGGTCAAGGGCGATGACTTTTGGTATTTCTCCTTCCGCATTTAACGATACTAATATACATGTTCATGTTCCGGAAGCTGCTACGCCGAAAGATGGTCCGTCCGCAGGAATTGCTATGGCGACAGCAGTGGTTTCTGTTATGACGTCTATCCCAGTTTATAAAAATGTTGCCATGACAGGCGAATTGACTCTTCGTGGGCGCATTTTGCCAATAGGAGGGCTAAAAGAAAAGCTTCTTGCTGCCTTAAGAGCAGGTATCACAAAAGTTTTGATTCCTGAAGAAAATGTTAAAGATTTGATGGAAATGCCTGAAAATATCAAGAATAGATTAGAAATCATACCTGTGTCTTTTATGGAAGAAGTTCTAAGACATGCATTATTGAGGATGCCAGATCCTATTGAAAGCGAAGATATAAATCCACTTCCTTTATCTGTGGAAGAGGACGTGATGGGTAAGAGTGAGCAGACAATAGCTCATTGAATAGATAGAATTTAAATTGTGTTTTCTCATGACGAATAGCCTGTTTATTCGGAACAAAATGGTAGGTTTTCTAGAAAAAGATATGTTATAGAATAGCATTCTGATTTTAACGATTGGCAAAAGATACTTCTGAATGTTTTAATGCATTTTGAAGGATTCTTGCGTACTTGTTATGAGATATTTCTATAGTTCCGAATTGTCGCAAATGATTGGTGATAAATTGTGTGTCTAGTAGTAAAAATTGACGTTTTTTAAGGTGTTCTACTAGATGAGTTAGGCAAATTTTTGATGCATTATCCATGCGAGAAAACATACTTTCCCCAAAAAATATAGCTCCGAGGGATATGCCATATAGTCCTCCTACTAGCTTTTTTTCTTTCCATGCTTCTATGCTGTGAGCATATCCCATATGGAATAGATCAACATATAATTTTTGGATTGTAGGGTTTATCCATGTGTTTGGACGATCTTGTGTTTTTTGCGCACAAGAAGAAATAACTTCTTCAAACGCATAGTTAATACGAATATCATATATTCCACGGCGTATAATTTTTTTTAAGCTTTTTGAAACATGAAAATTTTCGAGAGGCAGTATACCTCTTTTTATAGGTCTAATCCATGCAATCTTAGAACTATCATCTGAATTTGCCATTGGAAATATTCCCAAAGAATAGGCTTTTATTAGAATATCTGGAGTTATATTCACAATTTCGATATTGCTCAAAATTTAAAAATTAATACTGTTGTTTTTTTAGGTAGTTATCTTCTAACCAATGGATATCGTAATTTCCTTGTATGATATCTTCATTTTTTATGAGTTTTTGAAATAATGGTATAGTTGTTTTGATTCCATCTATGATAATTTCATTTAATGCACGATCTAAGCGCATCATACATTCATTTCTATTTTTCCCGTGTACAATTAATTTAGCAATAAGGCTATCATAGTGAGGGGGGACTGTATATCCTTGATAAGATGCTGAATCCATTCTTATTCCAAGGCCCCCAGGAGCATGGAAATGAGTAATCGTTCCCGGATTAGGGATGAAATTTTCTGGGTCTTCAGCATTAATACGACATTCAATAGCATGTCCGGAAAACACTATATCCTTTTGTTGAATAGATAAATTATTTTCTGATGCCACATAGATCTGCTCATGAACAAGGTCTATGCCTGTAATAGCTTCAGTAATAGGGTGTTCTACTTGTAAACGTGTGTTCATTTCAATAAAATAAAACTGTCCATTTTCATAAAGAAATTCGACAGTTCCAGCGCCACGGTACTCAATTTTTTTCATGGCCTGCACACAGATTTCTCCTATTTCTGCGCGATCTTGAGCGCTGATTAGGGAGTGTGCCTCTTCCCATATTTTTTGATTTCGACGCTGTACAGAGCAATCGCGCTCACCAAAATGGATAGCATTTCCTTTTCCATCGCCAAAAATTTGTATTTCAATATGGCGCGGTTTTTTAAGATATTTTTCTATGTAAACAGCATCACTGCCAAAGGCAGAGAGAGATTCCGAACGTGCTTGATTAATTGCTTCTATGAGATTTTTTTCAGAATGAGCTATCCTCATGCCACGCCCTCCTCCTCCTGCGGAGGCTTTGACCAAAACAGGAAATCCTATTTTTTGGGCGATAGGCATGGCGGTACGGACGCATATTTCTCCAGATCCAGGAACCACGGGAATGCCAAGTTTTTGAGCGGTTTCTTTAGCAGTAATTTTATCGCCCATAATTTTTATATGTTCTGAAGAAGGTCCAATAAACTTGATATTATGAGCCTCCAATATCTCAGCAAATTTTGCATTTTCCGAGAGGAACCCATAACCAGGATGGACAGCATCTGCGCCTGTTACTTCACACGCAGCTACTATTTGTTGAATATTGAGGTAGCTTTCCTTTGAAGAAGGGGGGCCTATACATACGCTTTCATCTGCTAAACGTACATGCATCGCACTGGAATCTGCTGTCGAATGTACCGCAACCGTAGATATTCCTAACTCTTTGCAGGCACGTAAAATACGCAGAGCAATCTCTCCACGATTAGCGATAAGAATCTTGGAAATCATTAGTTTTCCTCTGTTTTTTCTAACACTAAGAGTGTTTCACCGTATTCAACTAATTGTCCATTTTTTACATTAATATTTTGAATTTTACCAGAACACGGTGCTACAATGTGATTCATAGTTTTCATAGCTTCAATAATGAGAAGGGTTTGTCCTTTGAGCACAACACTTTCTTTTTCAACAAAAGGATCGCTTTCAGGGCTACTTGCTAAGTATGCGGTTCCAACCATTGGAGAGGTTACTATATAGGAGTTGTCAGGTTTAGGCGGGGAGAGTGCCTCCGATTCACTTGTGCTGTGTGTAGGAATTTCTATCAGAGGATGGGTGTCTTTGTTTTCTTCAGAATAATAGTTTGTAATAGTGTTTTTTTGCGGAGAGCGTAGTAGTCGAATCCGCATTCCATCGCTATCTACTTCAACTTCTGTCAAATTAGTTTCGTTCAGGATATTTGCAAGATTTCGGACTAACGTTAGGTTAATTTTTTGTTTTTTATCAGTCATAGATGTCAAATCAAACTTCTCATTTTTATTTCATCGTTAAGAGATATAACTCATTACTTCATACTTGTAGATAGCCCACTTGGTTATTCTGAATAAAAGGTTTTTTTAAAAAAAACAAGTGTTACAATTAGTACTTAACACAAATAAAATTACTTTTCTAAAAGTATTGCTGCGATAATTACGTTTTTATTTTAGATTTGTCAAAATTTGTGTTTTTTTTTACTTGCTAGCTTTAAAGAGGATAAAAACGCCAATATAGAAAACCGATAGCATTCTTGCGTAGTAATCACTTTTTTTGGAATTATGCGAACATGGGAAATTAATATCGGTAATTTATTAATTGATTTGTAATTAAGTAATGTTTTTTTTTAGGGGTGATGTCTTCCAAAATAAAATTTAAAGAAAAGCTATTTTTTATTATGATTTCAAAAAAATCTTTAAATTAAGAAGAAAAATTTGTTATTTTGGTTTTTTAAACGATTTTATATGGATTCATCTTGACGTGAGCGGAAGAAAATATTACCACGACATGTATCTTTAGATCTTTTGAGTTCTAGGTACCTTTTCTCTGGTTTAATTGTTTGGAGATTTGGTTGTTCGTGAACATGTCGTTATTCGACATGCTTTCCTTTGAATTTATGTACAACTAGGCTAGCTTGCTGGTGCGTTTATGTGCAACTGTTGTTTTGTTTTTGGATTGTTGAAGATGGGGGAATATTAAAGATGTTTAGGGAGAATGGTATTAATGCCTACTGTTAATCAGCTTATACGCAAGCCTCGTAAAAGTGCTATTCGTACTTGCGCTAAAGTGACTGCTCTGAGGGGTAGTCCTCAGAAAAGAGGGGTTTGTCTTCGTGTTTACACATCGACGCCTAAAAAACCTAATTCTGCTTTGCGTAAGGTCACTAAAGTGCGTCTTACAAATGGTGCTGAGGTTATAGGTTATATTCCAGGAGTAGGGCATAATTTGCAAGAGCACTCGGTGGTTATGTTATGTGGAGGTCGCGTAAAAGATCTTCCTGGTGTTAAATATCGAGTTGTTAGGGGTGTTCTTGACACTGCGGGTGTGAAAGATCGCAAACAATCGCGTTCTCGATATGGAGCTGGACGTCCTAAATAGTTTTTTGTAAAATAAGTGGTCGTTTTTTTAGAGTATTATTAAGTAGATTATATAAAGACAGAGAGTTAGTATGTCCCGACGTCGTAAAGCGGTAGTGCGTGAAGTATTACCTGATCCAAAATTTTCTGATTCTATTGTGACTAAATTTATGAACTCCATTATGCATGGTGGAAAGAAATCTGTTGCAATGAAGATTATGTATGGAGCATTTGATCTGGTTGAAAAAAAAGAAAAAAAGATCCAGTTGCCTTATTTCATCAGGCTTTGGCCAATGTTACTCCTCTAGTTGAAGTACGTACTCGTCGTGTAGGAGGAACTTCTTATAATGTTCCTGGGGAAGTGACTTCAAAGCGCAGTCAAGCGCTTGCGGTTCGTTGGCTTATAATGGCAGCGCGTAAACGTACTGAAACTACAATGATAAGTCGTTTAGGTGGTGAAATCATTGATGCTGCGAACAATCGAGGGATTGCCGTTAAGAAGCGTGAAGAAACGCATAAAGTTGCTGAAGCTAATCGTGCTTTTTCGCACTATCGTTGGTAAAGTATTGCGGGAAGGTACAAAGAGCAAAATGGTTCGTAAGTGTAAGATAGAAGATAGCCGAAATTTTGGTATTATGGCGCATATAGACGCTGGGAAGACGACGACTACTGAGCGTATATTATATTATGCTGGAAAATCTCACAAAATTGGCGAAGTACACGACGGTTCTGCTACAATGGATTGGATGGAGCAAGAGCAAGAACGTGGTATTACTATCACATCTGCGTCGACTACGGTTTTTTGGGAAGGTCGTGATGGTGTTCAGAAAAGATTGACTGTTATTGATACTCCTGGCCACGTTGATTTTACTATGGAAGTTGAGCGTTCTATCCGTGTATTAGATGGTGCGGTAACGCTGTTAGATTCTAACGCTGGGGTTGAGCCTCAGACAGAAACAGTATGGCGTCAGGCTGATAAATATTCTGTTCCGCGCCTGATATTTTGCAATAAAATGGATAAGATAGGGGCGGATTTTTATCGTTCCGTTGAAATGATTTCTTCTCGTCTTGGGGCGAATCCTTTGGTTATACAGTTGCCAATTGGCTCTGAAAGTGATTTTAAGGGTGTGATTGACTTAGTTGAAATGAAGGCTTTGTTGTGGAAAAATGAGGATTTAGGCGCCAAGTGGGATGTGGTTGAGATACCCGAGGATATGAGGGATTCGGCTAACTCTTATCGCGAAAAAATGATTGATTCTATTGTTGAGTTAGATGATTCTGCAATGGAATCTTACCTTAAGGGTGAAGTGCTTAGTTGTGATAAAATACGTTCCCTTATTCGTTTGGGAACGATTTCTGTAAAATTTTTCCCCGTTCTTTGTGGTTCTTCCTTTAAAAACAAGGGTGTGCAACCGTTGCTGGATTCTGTGGTTGATTATCTACCATCTCCTATTGACGTTCCGCCTATTAAAGGCGTTGAGGTAAAGACGGGGGATGAGATTGGTGTGCCTGCGTTAGATTCTGCTCCTCTTTCTATGTTGGCATTTAAGGTAATGGCGGATAGTTTTGTTGGTTCGCTGACTTTTTGTCGTATTTATTCAGGAAAGGTTTCTAAGGGGGACACTCTATTAAATACGGTAAAAAACAAAAAAGAGCGTGTTGGTCGTATGTTGCAGATGCACTCCAACTCTCGTGAAGATATTGAAGAAGCCTATTGTGGGGATATTATTGCTCTTGCGGGATTGAAAGAGACAACGACGGGAGATACGTTGTGCGATTCTGCAAGGCCTGTTATTTTAGAACAGATGGATTTTCCTGAGCCTGTTATACAAGTTGCTATTGAGCCTAAATTGAAGGGCGATCAGGAGCGTATGTCTTTGGCTTTAAGTCGTCTTTCTGCGGAAGATCCTTCTTTGGGAGTAAAATCAGATCCAGATTCTGGGCAAACTATTATAACTGGTATGGGTGAATTACATCTTGATATCATTGTGGAACGAATGTATCGTGAATTTAAGGTAGAAGCTACTGTTGGTGCTCCTTACGTTTCTTACCGTGAATCAGTTACCAAGGTTTGTGTACATGATTATATTCATAAAAAGCAATCTGGTGGAGCGGGGCAGTTTGCTAAGGTGAAGATAGGCTTTGAGCCCAATCTTGATGGAGATGATTTTATTTTTGAATCTAAGATTGTTGGTGGATCTATTCCAAAAGAGTATATTCCTGGTGTTCGAAAAGGTATTGAGAGTATGCTTTCTTCTGGTCCTTTGGCAGGGTTTCCTATGCTCGGAATGAAAGTTACGTTGTTAGATGGTTCGTATCATGATGTGGATTCTTCTGTTCTTGCGTTTGAAATTGCTGCTCGAGCTTGCTTTAGAGAAGCGGCAAGTAAAATGGGAGTTCAGTTGTTAGAGCCTATTATGAAAGTTGAAGTTGTTATTCCTGATGGATATGTTGGTGATGTTATTGGTGATTTGAATTCGCGAAGGGGACAGATTCAGGGACAAGAAAATCGTTCTGTATACACGGTTATTAATGCTCATGTTCCTTTAGCCTGCATGTTTAAGTATGTGGACTCTTTACGCTCTATGTCGCAAGGGCGAGGGCAATATACAATGGTCTTTGATCATTATGCTGCTGTTCCTGCTCATGTTTCTAGGGAGATACAGGAAAAGTATTCTGTTGTAAAATAAGTATGGTTTGTGCTAGATAGATGATTTTGAAAAAATAAGTTTGTTCTTTATGGTTTTAGATTTATTGAAGATGAGTTGAGATGAGGGGATTTTATTAGATGGCGGAAAAACGGTTTATTCGTGACAAGGAAAGTCTTGGGATTAGTACTATAGGTCACGTTGATCACGGGAAGACGACGCTAACTGCGGCTATTACGAAGTATTATAGTGATGAGCAGAAGGCATATGGTGAGATTGACAGTGCTCCGGAGGAGAGGGTTCGTGGTATTACCATTTCGACGGCGCATGTTCACTATCAGACTGCCAAGAGATTTTATGGGCATATTGATTGTCCTGGTCATGCTGATTATGTAAAGAATATGATTACTGGTGCGACGCAGGCTGATGGTGCGATTCTTGTTTGCTCTGCCTATGACGGTCCGAAGCCACAAACGAAGGAACATATTCTTCTTGCTCGTCAGGTTGGTATTTCGTCGATAGTTGTGTATATGAACAAGGTTGATACTGTTGATGATCCGGAGTTATTGGATCTTGTTGAGCTTGAGATTAGGGAGCTTTTGAGTTATTACGATTTTCCTGGAGATGAAGTTCCTGTTATTAGGGGTTCTGCTCTTTGTGCCTTAAACGGAGAGAATAAGGAATTGGGGGAAGATTCGATTCATGCTTTGATGGAAGCTGTTGATAATTATATTCCTACACCTTCGCGTTTAACGGATGAGCCTTTCTTGATGCATGTGGAGAGTTCTTGTACGATTGGTGGTCGTGGGACTGTTGCGACTGGTCGTGTTAAGCGTGGTAAGCTTGTGGCTGGATCTGATATTGAGATAATTGGTATGGGTGGCAAGACGCTTAAAGCGAAATGTACAGATATGGAGATGTTTCGGCAGAAGTTAGATGAAGCTATAGCGGGAGACAATGTTGGTTTATTGCTTCGCGGAGTGGATCGTGCGGATGTTCAGAGGGGGAGAGTTATTTGTGCTCCTGGTTCTATTAAAGAGTATTCTAAGTTTGAAGCTAGTGTTTATATTCTGAAGAAAGAAGAAGGCGGTCGTCATACAGGATTTTTAGGTAATTATCGTCCACAGTTTTTTATGGATACGGCGGATGTTACGGGGAAGATAATTTTGCCTCCTGAATCTAAAGCGGTGATGCCTGGTGATAGGGTTACTTTGGAGATAGAGCTTATTAGTCCGATTGCGATGGAAGCAAATCAGCGTTTTTCTATTCGTGAAGGAGGAAAGACGATTGGTGCGGGGATTGTTTCCAAAATTATAGGATAATAGAAGACTTTTCTTCTTAAAAAGAGGATACTTCGCTGAAACTTAAATTTCGAGAAAAGGGGTAGGTTGTGATAAGAGGATTAGATAAATGACAAGTCAGAATATCCGCATTCGTATAAGTCTAAAGGCATTTGATTCGTGGATACTTGATGCTTCTGTGCGTGAAATTGTTTCAACTGCTAAAAAATCTGGTTCACGGATTGTGGGTCCTATTCCTTTTCCTCGTTCTATACGAAGATTTACTGTTAATAGATCTCCTCATGTTGATAAGAAAAGTCGAGATCAATTGGAAATCCGTATCCATAAGCGTTTACTTTATATCATAAAACCTACTCAGGATACGGTTGCTGCTTTAATGAAGTTAGATATTGCTGCTGGTGTTAGTGTTGTGATTAAACTATAGTTTTTTTTTGAGAGGATGAACTAATGCGTCCAGGTGTCGTTGCACGAAAATTAGGAATGACCTGTGTATATAATCTTGAGGGCAAACGTCTTCCTGTAACTGTATTACACTTAGATAATTGTCAGGTTGTGGCTCATCGTACCTTGCAGAAAAATGGTTATATGGCTGTTCAAGTTGGTGCAGGGGATGCGAAGATTAAGAATGTTTCTAAGCCTATGAGAGGTTTTTTTTCGTCTGTTAATGCTTCTCCTAAAAAGAGATTGTCTGAGTTTCGTGTTCAAAAAGAAGATGAATTATTGCAAATTGGTTCTGTGTTGTCCCCAAGTCATTTTAATGTTGGTCAATTAGTTGATGTTACGGGTGTGACAATCGGGAAGGGATTTGCAGGTGCTATGAAGAGGCATAATTTTGCTGGTCTTCGTGCTTCACATGGGGTTTCTATATCGCATCGTTCTGCGGGTTCTACGGGATGTCGACAAGATCCTGGTCGTGTTTTTAAAAATAAAAAGATGGCAGGCCACATGGGTGGAAATCGTATTACTGTTAAGAATTTAGAGGTTATCTCGATTGATGATAAAAGGGGGCTGATCTTTGTTAAAGGTTGTGTGCCTGGTGCCAAGAATGATTCTTGGATTCTTGTGCGTGATTCTTTTAAAAGTGCAGCGAATTATAAGGGGAAAGTTGCGTGATAGAGTTAAGTGTCAGGGATCTTGATGGAGCAGATAAAGGTGTTATTTCTGTTTCTGAAGGAATTTTTGCTTTAAAGCCTCAGCAAGGTATTTTGGCGCGTGTTCTTCGTTGGCAGTCTTGGCGTAGAAGCAAAGGGTGTTCTAAGTCAAAGGGTCGTTCCGAGATTGCGTATACAGGGGCTAAGATGTATACCCAAAAGGGAACGGGTCGAGCTAGGCATAGCTCGAAATCTGCTCCTCAATTTCGTGGCGGAGGGAAGGCTTTTGGACCTGTTCCTGGTAACGGTGCTCATGATCTTCCAAAGAAAATTCGTTCTCTAGCTCTGCGTCATGCTTTGTCAGATAAGTTTTCTTCCAATGATATTTTGGTAATTGATAGTTTGGTTTCTAAGGAGCTTAAAACCAAGTATTTGGCAGAGCGTTTTCGTGCTCTTAATTTATCGAATGCGCTTATTATTGATGGTGTTCAGTTAGATAGAAATTTTCAACTTGCTGCTCGAAACATTCCAAATATTAATCTCCTTTCTGTTCAGGGTATTAATGTTTATGATATTTTGCGTTGTTCTAAGCTGATTCTTTCTAAGTCTGCTGTCGAGGCTTTGGAGGGTCGTTTTAAATGACAAATATTCGGTTTTATGATACTATTATATCTCCTGTGATAGCGGAAAAATCTACTTTGCTGTCCGAGCAAAATAAGGTTGTTTTTAATGTTAAAAAAGATTCTTCTAAGTCCGATATTAAACATGCGGTTGAATCTCTATTTAATGTAAAGGTAGTTTCTGTTAATACCCTGATTAGAAAAGGGAAGACAAAGCGTCTAAATAGAATTTCTACCGCTCGTAATCGAGCTAGATCTTCTCGTGATTTATATGTATCACGAAAGGATATTAAGAGGGCTTTTGTAACTTTGGCCAAGGGGCATTCAATTGATGTTTCGGTTGGTATTTAAAGAGATTTATTGTAGGGAGATTGTATTATGGCGTTAAAGAGTTTTAATCCTGATACATCAAGTCGGCGTCAACTTATTATTGTTAATCGGGATTCTTTATATAAGGGGAAACCCCTCAAGTCTTTAACGAAGGGTTTGTGTTCTAAGGGGGGGCGTAATAATACTGGGCGTATAACCATGCGCTTTCGTGGAGGAGGATGTAAAAATCGCTATCGTATCATAGATTTCAAACGTAGTGATTATGATGTTGAGGGTGTTGTACAACGATTAGAATATGATCCTAATAGAACAGCATTTATCGCTCTTATTGCGTATCCAAAAGAAAAATTTTCTTATATATTAGCTCCGCAACGTTTGTCTGTGGGAGATAAAGTGATTTCTTCAAATGGTGCTGTTGATATCAAACCCGGGAATGCTATGCCGTTACGGTTTATTCCTGTGGGAACTATAGTTCATAATGTAGAAATGAAGCCTCAAAAAGGGGGGCAGATATCGCGTTCTGCTGGTTCATATGCTCGGGTTGTTGAGCGTGATCGTAGTCGCGTTCTTTTGCGTCTTTCTTCTGGTGAAATGCGTTTTGTTCAGTCTTCTTGCATGGCTTCTATAGGTGCGGTTTCAAATCAAGATCAGATTAATATTAATCATGCTAAGGCAGGTCGTTCTCGTTGGTTGAAAATTCGTCCGCATGTTAGAGGGGTGGCGATGAACCCTGTGGACCATCCCCTTGGTGGTGGTGAAGGAAAGACGTCAGGAGGGCGTAATCCTTGCAGCCCTTGGGGTAAACCTACAAAGGGAAAGAGGACGCGGTCAAACAAGTCTACGAATGTTTTTATAGCCTCTTCTCGGCATAAGAATAAAAAATAGGGAGTATTTATAGTGGCTCGTTCAATTTGGAAAGGTCCTTTTGTTACCAAGTATCTTCTTAAAAAGGTCTCGAAAGCGCGTGATTCTGGTAGCCGTGATGTTATAAAGATATGGTGTCGTAATTGTGATATTATGCCACAATTTATTGGCTTGACATTTGGTGTACATAATGGTCGTAAGCATATACCTGTGACGGTTAGTGAAGAGATGGTTGGTTTTAAGTTTGGTGATTTTTCTCCTACACGGTATAGTCCGGGACATGGTAGTGATAAAAAGGTTAGAAGGAGATAACTTATGAATGAGAAAAGGGCTGTGCCAAGGCGTCGTCGGGTAGGAGATAACGAAGCTAATGCTATTGCAAGTATGCTCCGGATTAGCCCTCAAAAGTTAAATCTTGTTGCTGCTATGATTAGAGGAAAAAAAGTTTCTGATGCCCTCGCGGATCTTGAGTTTTCGCGAAAAAGGATTGCTGTTGAGGTTAAAAAGACGCTTCGTTCTGCTATTGCGAATGCAGAAAATAATCATGACCTTGATATTGATCGTCTTGTAGTATCAGAGGCTTATGTTGGTAAGTCTGTTGTTATGAAGAGATTTCATTGTCGTGCACGTCAACGTATTGGTCGTATTAATAAACCTTTCTCTCGTTTGAGTGTTATAGTTCGTGAAGTTCAAGATGAAAGAAAGGTTGTATAATGGGACAGAAAATTAATCCCATATTGTTTCGACTTGGTGTGAATTGCACTTGGAGTAGTCGCTGGTTTGCGCGTGGTTCTGAGTACGGGACTCTTTTGCATGAGGATTTAAAAATACGCAAATATTTAGAAGGTAATCTAAAGCAAGCGGGTGTTGCTAAAATTTTAATAGAGAGAACGCATAAAAAGTGTTTTATCACCGTTTATTCTGCCCGCCCAGGACTGATTATCGGGAAAAAAGGAAGTGATATAGATAGGATTCGTAAGAATCTTTCAAAGATGACTCCTTCAGAGATTCATTTAAATGTAAACGAAGTTTCTAAGCCGGAAATTAACGCTACCTTGATAGCTCAATCTATCGCCCAACAACTTGAAAGACGTGTAGTTTTTCGTCGTGCTATGAAACGTGCAGTTCAGTCTGCTATGCGTTTTGGGGCTGAGGGAATAAAGATTATTTGCTCAGGGCGTCTCAATGGTTTAGAGCTTTCTCGTACTGAATGCTACTTAGAGGGAAGGGTTCCTCTTCAGACTCTTCGTGCTAATATTGATTATGGCTCGGCTATTGCTAAAACTGCATATGGGATATGTGGGGTCAAAGTATATGTTTCTATCCGTGAAGTTTCTGATTCAGATAATGCGACGTCTTCTAATCGTCGTCCGTTAGAAAAGAGTAATTAGCAGTGTTTCTCGTTGGTATGATTGCAGGTTATGTTTTTAGTTTTTGGAGAGAGTGAAAAAATATGTTGTGTCAGCCGAAAAATACCAAATATCCCAAACAGTTTAAAGGGCGTATTAAGGGTATAGCAAAAAGAGGGTCTCGTATTGCTTTTGGTGAATTTGCTCTTAAAGCTCAAGAACCCAATAGAGTTGGGGCGAGGGAGATTGAAGCTGCGCGTCGTGCCATTAGTCGTAGTATGAAGCGCGCTGGCTGTATTTGGGTATGTGTTTTTCCTGATATTCCTGTAACTGCCAAGCCTACAGAAGTCCGTATGGGAAAAGGAAAAGGTAGTGTTGAAGAATGGGTATGTCGTGTAAAGCCTGGGCGTATTTTATTTGAACTTGATGGTGTTAGTGAAAAGGTTGCTAGGGAAGCCTTGCGTCTTGGTGCGTCTAAATTGTCTGTCGTTACAAAGTTTGTGCAACGGATTGCAGAATGAGGATAAGATGTTAAAATTCAAAGACATTTCTATTATGAATGCTGATCAATTAAGGGAGCAGTTGGTTCAGTTGAAAAGAGAGCAGATGTCTCTTCGTTTTCAAAAAGCTACTGGTCAGCTTGAAAAACCTTTTCGTATGAGGGGAATTAATCGCGATATTGCGCGTGTTAAAACTATGATGAATAGTAAAAGTTTTGAGAATAAATCTTAAGGGGATATAAATGCCGAAGCGGGTTTTGCAGGGAGTGGTTGTGAGTGATAAGTCTGAAAAGACTATTATTGTTTTAGTTGAGAGGAGATTTTCGCATCCTCTTTTTCAAAAAACTATCCGTCGTTCCAAGAAATATGCTGTTCATGATAAAAACAATAGGTTTAAAATAGGGGATCATGTTTCTATAGAAGAATGTCCTCCTGTTTCCAAGAGAAAATCTTGGTCTGTGGTTTATACTGAAAGTGCGTAGATTTTAATTTTATTAAGAAGATTTGTGTTTTAACATAGTTTCTTTTGATGAGGTATGTAAGTTGTTATGGCCTCGTATAGTGGTTCGTTTTTTTAGTAAAGAAGGTATATTTAGCAATGATTCAGATGCAGACAAATCTTTCGGTTGCGGATAATTCTGGTGCGCGTTGGGTTGAGTGCATTAAAGTTTTAGGTGGTTCAAAGCGCAAATGTGCTTCTATTGGTGATATGATTATTGTAGCTGTTAAGGAAGTTGTTCCTCGTAGTAAGATAAAAAAAGGTAGTGTTCAGAAGGCGGTTATTGTTCGAGTTAGTTATGGTATTCGTCGTTCTGATGGAAGTGTGGTTCGTTTTGATGATAATGCTGTTGTTCTGGTAAGTGATAAAAAAGATTTGTTGGCTACTCGTGTTTTTGGTCCCGTGCCACGTGAATTACGTATTAAAAGTCATTTAAAAATTCTTTCTTTGGCTGCAGAAGTTGTATAAGGGATTATAGCAATGGAAAAGATTCGTATGGGTGACCGTGTTGTGGTTTTAGCTGGAAAGGATAAGGGTAGGATTGGTCAGGTTACGGGAGTTGTGCGTAAGTCTAGGCGTGCTTTTGTTCAAGGTGTAAATATTGTAAAGCGTCATCAACGTCAGACTCCTAATCAAGAGGCCGGAATTATTTCCAAAGAGGCATCTATCCATCTTTCCAATATAGCTTTGGTTGGTAAGGATGGTAAGAAATTAAAAATTGCCTTTTCGTTTGTTGATGGTAAAAAGATTCGTGTAGAAAAGCGTTCAGGGGAGCGTATTGATGAGTGATTATAAGTATGAGCCGCGTCTGAAAAAAGAATATCGTGAGCGTATTCGTGAAGGAATGCAGAAAGAATTCTCCTATAAGAATGTTATGCAGATTCCAAAAATTGAAAAAGTAGTGGTAAATATGGGTGTGGGTGAGTCAATATCAGATTCCAAAAAGTTGGATTCAGCTGCTTCTGATCTTGCTTTGATAACAGGGCAAAAACCTGTTGTTACGCGTGCGCGACGTTCTATTGCGGGATTTAAATTAAGAGAAGGTATGCCAATAGGAACTAAGGTTACTTTACGTGGCACAAATATGTATGAATTTCTTGATAGTTTGATTAATATGGGCATGCCCCGTATGCGTGATTTTCATGGTTTAAATTCCAAAAGTTTTGATGGTCGTGGTAATTTTTCTTTTGGTATAAAAGAGCATATTATATTTCCACAGATAAACTATGATAAGGTTAGTAGTATTCTGGGTATGGATATATCTATTTGTACGACTACTGGGAGTGACAAGGAAGCCAAACATTTATTAACCTTATTTGGATTTCCATTTCCAAAATAATTTAAAGGAGTTGTGTTTATATATGGCAAAAGTAAGTTTAGTTGAAAAAAATAAACGCCGTTTTAGAACTGTCAACAATCAAGCTTCTAAGAGACTTGCTTTAAAGAAGATACTCATGGATAAATCGGTAACATTGGAAGAAAGATTCAATGCGATGATCCAGTTGGGTTCTTTGCCTCGCAATGGTTCTAAGGTTCGAACTTGCAATCGTTGTGAGGTTTCGGGTCGTTCTCACAGTGTTTATCGAGATTTTAGGTTGTCTCGCTTAGCTTTGCGTGAGTTGGGAAGTGTGGGCAAAATTCCTGGTATTATTAAGTCGAGCTGGTAAGGAATGAAAATAATATGAGTTGTCTAGGAGATATGTTGACCCGTATTCGTAATGCGAATCTTCGACGCAAGCCGTCTGTTGTGATTCCTTTTTCGAGATTACATGCTAGTGTTTTAGATGTTTTACAAGAAGAGGGTTATATTAAAACCTATCGTAGAGTTGATGTCGGCAAAGATCGGATTCAGTTGGAAGTGGATTTGAAATATCATGATGGCGTCTCAGTCATACGTGAAATTAATTGTGTTTCTAAGCCGGGTCGGCGTTTTTATGCTTCCTCTAAAGAGATTCCTCAGGTTTATAATGGATTGGGTATAATGATTGTCACAACTTCGAAGGGTGTAATGGCAGATCATCGTGCTCGAGAATATAGGGTAGGGGGAGAAGTTTTGTGTTCTGTATTTTAAGGTCAATTCTTATTTCGCTTTCTTCTGATTGGAGTTTGTAAAGATGTCTCGCATTGGTAAAAAGAGTATTCAAATTCCTTCTGGCGTAGATGTTGCGATTGAAAATCGTGAAATAAAGGTTAAAGGCCCCAAAGGTCAATTGTCATTTATGGTCACTGATGATATAGATGTTGTTTCTGACAAAGGTATGTTGTCTGTTAACGTCGTTGGTAACTCTAAAGTATCTCGCTCTATATGGGGTATGTCGCGTACTATGATTAGCAATCTCTTCCATGGGGTGACAAATGGTTATCAGCGAAAGCTTGAAATTAGTGGGGTAGGATGTCGTGCTTTCATGGATGGCGCTAACCTGAAGATGAGTCTTGGTTTTTCGCACGATATTATTTATTCTCCTCTTGAAGGGGTTTCAATTTCTGTTTCTAAGTCGACTGAAATTGTTGTTTCTGGTATAGATAAGCAGAAAGTTGGGCAGGTTGCTGCTGACATTCGTTCTTACCGAACTGCTGAACCTTATAAAGGCAAAGGAATTAAGTATAGTGATGAAGTTGTTGTGCGTAAAATAGGTAAGAAGAAGTAAGAGGGAGGCTGGGATGACTATTAAAAAAAAGGCTCTTGCTCGTCGTACTAGTCGTATACGTCGGAATTTAAAGCGTGTGACGAAAGGGCATCTTCGATTGAGCGTTTATCGTTCTTCTAAGCATATATACGGGCAGATTATAGACGATAATGTCGGGCATACTCTTGCTTCGGCTTCCAGTTTGAATGAGCCTCTCCTTTCTTCTTTAAAGACGGGTTCAAATGTAGCTGCTGCTACCGCCGTTGGAAGTCTTTTGGCGGAGCGTGCGGCGAAAGTAGGTGTTAAAGCTATTTATTTTGATCGTGGTCCGTACTTATATTGTGGTAGGATTGCTGCATTAGCTGATGCGGTGCGCAAAGGTGGAATTGCCTTTTGATGATAAGGTATGATGCAGTTTTTGTTGTTTTTTAGAAGGGAATCGTAAAAGATGGCGCAAAAAGAGCGTTCTCAGCGTGATAATTGGCAGAATCGTGAAGAACGTGATAATAGTATTATTGATCGAATTGTTTCGATCAATCGTGTTTCCACCGCTCTTCCAGGCGGACGCAGGTTTGCTTTTTCCGTTTTGGTTGTTGTAGGGGATACTAAGAGCAAAGCTGGTTTTGCCCATAGTACTGCTCGGGAAGTTCCGGAGGCTGTTCGAAAAGCAACTGAGGCGGCTAAGCGGAATATGGTTTCTATCTCATTGTTAGATGGGCGTACTTTGCATCACGATGGTTTGGGGCGTCATGGAGCTGGTAAAGTTCTGATACGGTCTGCTATGCCTGGTACTGGTGTTATTGCCGGTGGGGCTATTCGTGCGGTTTGCGAAGTTCTGGGTGTGCATGATATTGTTGCTAAATCTATTGGTTCTTCTAATCCCCATAATGTGGTGCGTGCTACTTTTAAAGCGCTTCGTTCCCAATCTCATCCAAGAGATATTGCTAATCGTAGGGGGATAAAACATTCTCTTCTCCAGGCAAGGCGCGTTGTTTCTTCGAAATCTAAGGTTTCTTCTAATCATGGTGAGGATAAGTAGGTGGCGCTTTCTTCTGAGGTAAAAAAAATAACTGTTAAGCAGGTTGGAAGTCCTATTCGTCGCCCTTCTGTTCAACGTAGGATTTTAGTCGGATTAGGCTTGAACAAGATGAATCGTTGTCGTGTTTTGGAGGATACTCCTTCTGTTCGTGGAATGATTCACGCTGTTCGTCATCTTGTTCGTATTGTTGAATAAAGATAATTAAGGTTTGTGATAAAATGAAGTTAAATGAAATTAATTGTGACAAAGGATCTCGTAAGGCGAGGAAGCGAGTTGCGCGTGGAATTGGTTCTGGCACGGGAAAGACAGCTGGTAGAGGCGTTAAAGGGCAAAAATCTAGATCTGGTGTTAGCGTTCGTGGCTTTGAAGGTGGGCAGATGCCTTTATACAGGCGTTTACCAAAACGTGGTTTTGTAAACATTGCTGCTTCAAAATTTGTCACGGTTTCATTGGGACGATTGCAGGCTTATGTGGATCAGGGTAAGTTAGATTGTTCGTCGGAAATAGATGAAAGCGTTCTTGTGTCTTCCGGGCTTATAAAGTCTTCTCAAAAAGGGGTGCGCGTTTTATCTGATGGTGATTTGAAGGTAAAATTGATTTTGCGTGTTACGGGTGCTTCAGCTTCTGCAATTTCTAAAGTTGAGAAATTGGGCGGTACGGTTCATCGTTTGGAAATCCCGCGTTGATTGTTTTTATATACGATTGATTTTAGATATGAGTTGCTCTAGTTATAAATGACGATTATGTTTTATCTTTTGGATCCTTTTTTTTTTTAGTTTTAGTAATTTATTTTACGATTATAAGATCTGAGGTTTTTTATGGTGTCTGCAGTAGAGCAATTCGTTTCTAATTTGAGTATTTCTTCGTTTTCTAAAGCGAAAGATTTAAAATCTAGAATTGTATTTACTCTCATTGCTATTGTGGTATATCGTTTAGGTACTCATATTCCTTTGCCAAGTATTGATCTTGTTGCTTATACGAAAGCTTTCCAGTCGAAGAGTGCCGGAATATTTGGTATTTTTAATATGTTCTCAGGAGGAGCTGTTGAGCGTATGGCAGTTTTTGCATTGGGGATCATGCCTTATATTTCTGCTTCTATTATTGTCCAGTTGATAGTTGCGATGGTTCCTTCCCTTGAAAGCCTTAAGCAAGAGGGAGAGCAGGGGCGTAAGATAATAAATCAGTATACTCGCTATGCTACTGTTTTTTTGGGTATCATACAAGCTTATGGAATCGCGATTGGTTTAAAGAATGGGCGAGGCATTGTTTCCGATTCCGATTCTTTCTTTGTTTTTTCTACCGTTGTTACCCTTCTTGGTGGCACTATGTTTCTTGTATGGTTAGGAGAACAGATTACTTCACGGGGTATAGGAAATGGTATCTCTCTAATTATTTTTAGCGGTATTGTTGCTGGCTTACCTTCTGCTTTTATTGGTGTTCTGGAGCTTGGAAGAGTGGGAAGTATTGCTACTCCCTTGATATTGTTAGTTTTTGTTTCCATTATTTTAGTGATTGCTTTTGTTGTTTTTTTTGAAAGGGCACAGCGTCGCTTGCTTATTCAGTATCCAAAGCGTCAGGTTGGAAATCGTATTTTTCCAGATGACGTTTCTTATTTACCCCTAAAATTGAATACTGCTGGTGTTGTACCGTCGATATTTGCCTCTTCTTTGTTGTTATTGCCTGCTACTATTGTGGGTTTTGTTGATGTCAGTTCGTCTCCAGAATGGGTTATTAATCTGGTTGGCGCCTTAGGTCATGGCCAATTATTATATATGGTGTTATATGCCGCATCGATTGTTTTCTTTTCTTTTTTTTATACGGCTATTGTTTTTAATCCGATAGAAGCGGCTAATAATCTGAAAAAGCAAGGTGGGTTTCTTCCGGGTATTCGACCTGGAGATCGTACTGCAGAGCATATTGATTATGTATTAACACGAGTTACAGTTGTTGGGGCGTTATATCTTGTGTTTGTTTGTATTCTTCCAGAAATTTTAGTTTCTGTTACGGGAATACCTGTGTCGTTAAGTGGGACTTCTATTTTGATTATTGTCAGCGTTGTCTTAGACACGGTAATGCAGGTTCAAGGGTACTTGATTGCGCAGCAGTATGAGGGCCTTGTTAAAAAGTCTAAACTTCGGAATAGGAAGAAAGGTTCATGAGAATTATATTTCTAGGCCCTCCAGGAGCTGGAAAAGGGACGCAAGCTGCCCGCTTATCTCATAAATTGAATATTCCTCAATTATCAACGGGTGATATGCTTCGTGCAGAAGTTAGTAAGGGTACTTTTATTGGTAAACAAGTTAAAAATATTATGGAATCTGGACATTTGATTTCAGATAGTATTGTTAATCGAGTAGTTTGTGATAGAATAGGTCATTCTGACTGTTCTGGTGGTTTTATTCTTGACGGCTATCCTAGAACTGTGGATCAAGCTCAGAATTTGCAAATTATTGTTTCTGGTATGAATTGTTGTATAGACGCAGTAATCGAGTTGCAAGTTGATGATTCTCTTATGTTTAAGAGAATAGAAAGCCGTGTTTCGAAAGCAATTTCTTCTGAGAAGTCTGTGCGATCAGATGATAAATATGATGTTTTTATTAGGAGAATGGAAGATTATCGTAGAGTAACAGTTCCTCTTTCTTCCTATTATCGTGATAGGGGTTGTTTGCATGTAATTGATGGAATGTTAGATGCGGATACAGTATCAAGGGATATTGACTCTCTTCTTGTTTCTATAGAGGGGAAATGCTGTAGGAGTTGATTATTTTTGTTTATTTCGTTAGGTTCGCATTGAGGTAACTTTTTGTTATATTAATGTGGAATTTTATGTATCTATAATATTAAGGAAGGAGATGTTAGTGTGGCGCGTATTGCTGGTGTCAATATACCGAGTACAAAGCGTGTAGTTAGAGCGCTTTGTTATATACATGGTATTGGTTTCAAGAGT
This sequence comes from Candidatus Liberibacter solanacearum CLso-ZC1, assembly GCF_000183665.1. Classification (NCBI taxonomy): domain Bacteria; kingdom Pseudomonadati; phylum Pseudomonadota; class Alphaproteobacteria; order Hyphomicrobiales; family Rhizobiaceae; genus Liberibacter; species Candidatus Liberibacter solanacearum. The sequence goes on along the minus strand of NC_014774.1, from coordinate 1,133,560 downwards.
TCGCAGGATATTTGTAATAAACTGGGGATTTCTCCTGAGCGTCGTGTTCATCATTTGGTAGAATCGGAGATTATTAAGATTCGTCAAGCTATTGAGCAAACTTATCAAGTCGAAGGTGATTTGCGTCGAATGACTGTTATGAATATAAAACGCTTGATGGATTTGGGTTGCTATCGAGGTTTGAGACATCGTCGTAATCTTCCTGTGCGTGGTCAGCGTACGCGTACAAATGCTTGTACTAGAAAAAGATCTGGTAAGGGTGGTGGATCTGTTAGGAAAAAATAGTTTTTCTTTTTTGAATTTTAATAATAGAGGAGTTGAATTTGCTTATTAGTTTGGGATGTTTTAGGAGAAGAGATAGGGAGGTGTTGTGATGCCCAAGAGTCCTGCCCGTGTTCGGAATCGTGAGCGGAAAAATATAGTTTCTGGTTGCGCTCATGTGGTGTCAACGTTTAATAACACTAGGATTACAATAACAGATCCTCATGGTAATACCATTGCTTGGTCTTCTCCTAAGGTGGTTGGTTTTTCTGGGTCACGTAAAAATAGTCCATTTGCTGCTCAAGTTGCGGCAGATGATTGTTCGGCAAAGGCTCAAAATCATGGTATGTCTTCGTTGGAAGTTAAGGTAAGTGGATTAGGTGCTGGGCGTGATTCTGCTTTGCGGGCCTTACGTGCTATTGGTTTTACCATTGTTTCTATCTGCGATGTAACTATGATAGCCCACAATGGATGTCGTCCGCGTAAAAGACGTCGCATTTAAACCTCTTTTGTGTGTTTTTCCATTCAGTTTAGCATTTTGATTTACGCTAAATCTTTCGATTGGTTGTTGGTGATTTTAAAAAGGTTGATGATATGATCCAGAAAAACTGGCAAGAATTAATTAAGCCAAATAATATTGAATTTACAGTTCTTGGTCATGAGGAAGAAAATAGGACTATGGTAGTCGCTGAACCTTTTCCTCGTGGCTTTGCTCATACTCTTGGTAATGCGCTTCGTCGAGTATTGCTATCGTCGTTGCGTGGTGCTGCGATAACTGCTGTCCAAATTGATGGGGTTTTGCACGAGATTTCTTCTATTAAAGGGGTTCGAGAAGATATAACTGATATTATTCTTAATATTAAAGGTATTAACTTGAAAATGTCTTCTGATTCTTCCAAGCGCGTAACTATTTATAAGCGTGGTCCTGGGGTTGTTACGGCAGGAGATATACAGACTGTTAATGATATTGAAATATTGAATCCAGACCATGTGATTTGTAACCTTGATGTGGATGCAGTGGTTCGCATGGAGTTGACAGTTTCTAAGGGGCAGGGTTATGTTCCTGCTAAACATCATAGGACAGAAAATGATCCTATTGGTTTAATTACGATTGATGCTTTATATTCTCCGATTAAAAAAGTTTCTTATAAGGTAGAAAGTGCGCGTGAAGGGCAGATTCTTGATTATGATAAATTAAATATGATTATTGATACTGATGGTTCTATCGGTGGAGAAGATGCGGTTGCTTTTGCCTCGCGTATTTTACAGGATCAATTAAATGTATTTATAAATTTTGATGAGCCTACAAAGGAAGAAAAAGAAGATATGGATGTAGATCGTCTTCCTTTTAATCCTGCTTTATTGAAAAAAGTTGAAGAATTAGAGCTTTCTGTTAGGTCTGCTAACTGTTTGAGAGGCGATAATATTATTTATATAGGTGATTTAATTCAAAAAACTGAGGCTGAGATGTTGCGTACTGCTAATTTTGGTCGTAAATCTCTTTTAGAGATAAAAGGGGTTTTGGCAACTATGGGATTGTTTCTTGGTATGAATTTGCCAGATTGGCCTCCTGAAAGTATAGAAGACTTGGCTAAGAAATATGAAGACAAGTGTTAAGATCAAATTATTTTTTTAGGTAAAGAGGAAAGTTGTAATGCGACATGCTATAAGTGGAAGGAAGCTGAATAGAACTTCCAGTCATCGTAAGGCGATGTTCTCGAACATGGCTACTTCTCTCATTTTGCATGAGCAGATTGTAACTACCCTTCCAAAAGCGAAGGAGTTGCGTCCAATTGTTGAGAAGTTAGTAACTTTGGGGAAAAAAAGTAATCTGCACTCTCGGCGTTTGGCGATATCTAGGATTAGAGATGTTGGAGTTGTTTCCAAGTTGTTTGATGTGATAGCTTCGCGTTATGCTAATCGATCTGGAGGTTATTTGCGGATTATGAAGGTTGGATTTCGTTATGGTGATAGCGCTCCTATGGCTGTGATTGAATTTGTTGATCGAGATATTTCGGCAAAAGGAAAGAGCATAGATGCCCCTCCTAAAAAAGGTAAAAAATGATAATTTTTTGATATTTTTTGAATATTTATGTGTTCTATTAGAACAAGTTATCAAGAAGATTATTGCAAATCCTATTCTTGAGGATATGGGCTTTCATTATATTCCATGAAGGGTATATTTTTTATAAGATGGGATGCGTGTTTTACGTTTTTCAGGATAGTTTAGTTTGTCATTTTTTTTATACGTACGTGTGAGCGAGAAGTGTTTTCTTCGTGATATTTTTTCGTATTCGGGATGTAGATAGGCGGAGGTGTTTTGTCTAAAAATATAAAAAAAGTTGTCCTTGCGTATTCAGGTGGCCTTGATACTTCAATCATATTAAAATGGCTTCAAGTGGAAAAAGGTTTGGAGGTTGTGGTTTTTATCGCTGATCTTGGTCAAGGAGAAGAATTAACAGCAGCTTGTGATAAAGCTAAATTACTTGGCGCAAAAGAAGTTTACGTTAAAGATCTACGGAGAGAATTTGTTCGTGATTTTGTGTTTCCTATGTTTAGAGCTAATGCTTTATATGAAGGGTGTTATTTATTAGGTACGGCTATTGCTCGTCCTCTGATTTCTAAATATCTGGTTGATATTGCCCGTGAAACAGGAGCGGATGCGGTTGCGCATGGCTCTACTGGCAAGGGAAATGATCAAGTACGTTTCGAATTATCTGCTTATTCTTTGAATTCAGATATAGAAATTATTGCTCCATGGAGACATTGGGATTTTAAAGGTAGGCAAGATCTTCTTGAATTTGCAGAAAAGAATGCGATTCCGATAGATAAGAATAAACGAGGAGAAGCGCCGTTTTCTGTAGATACTAATTTGTTGCATTCTTCTTCGGAGGGAAGGGTTTTAGAAGATCCATCGGAACCAGCGCCTGACTATGTATATAAAACCACTATATCTCCTGAAGAGGCTCCAGATAGTCCGACTTTGATTAAAATTGATTTTCAAAGAGGTGATCCTGTTTCTATCAATGGTGAGCTTATGCCGCCAGAAGTTTTGTTAGATAAGTTGAATCAATATGGTTCTTCTAATGGCATTGGTCGTATTGATATAGTGGAAAATAGATTTATTGGAATTAAATCTCGAGGAGTGTATGAAACTCCTGGAGGAACGATTTTGCTACATGCTCATCGTGCTATTGAATCAATTTCTTTAGATTCAGGGGCTGCTCATTTAAAAGATGAATTGATGCCTCGATATGCGAATCTTATTTATCAGGGCTTTTGGTTTTCTCCTGAAAGAGAAATGTTGCAAGCTCTGATTGATAAGAGTCAAGAATATGTGCAAGGTACTGTTGCCCTGAAGCTTTACAAAGGAAATGTAATGGTTGTTGGGCGTGAGAGTAATCAGTCCTTATATTTAGATAAGCTTGTAACTTTTGAAGATGATTTAGATACTTATAATCAAGGTGATTCAGAGGGTTTTATAAAATTACAAGCTTTGCGTTTGCGTACTCTTGCAAGGCGTAAAAAAGAATCCAAGCCATTATAATTGAAAGTATCTTAATCTTTTTATTGATTAATTAAGGTCTTTTTATTTTGGATGGGATCTTTTCGTTAAATACATTGAGATGGGAGATTGGAAATCAATTCTTTCGTTCTGTGATGTTGTTGGTTTGGTTTTTATAATATGAAAGATAGGAATATATGCAGATTCGCAATGTGGCTATTATTGCTCACGTAGATCACGGAAAAACAACATTGGTTGATGAGCTTCTTAAACAGTCGGGATCTTTTCGTGACAATCAGCGTGTTAGTGAACGTGTTATGGATTCTAATGATTTAGAAAAAGAACGGGGTATTACTATCCTTGCAAAAGTTACTTCTATTTTGTGGAACGATGTTCGTATCAATATAGTTGATACTCCTGGCCATGCTGATTTTGGAGGGGAAGTTGAGCGAATTTTATGTATGGTAGAAAGTGTGGTTGTATTGGTTGATGCTGCAGAGGGACCTATGCCACAAACAAAATTTGTTGTTGGTAAAGCTTTAAAGTTAGGTCTTCGGCCAATAGTGGTAGTTAATAAAGTAGATCGTTCTGATGCGCGTTCAGAAGAAGTGATAAACGAGGTTTTTGACCTTTTTTCGTCTTTAGATGCGACTGATGATCAATTAGATTTTCCAATTCTTTATGGCTCTGGTCGTATTGGATGGATGAGTGATTCACCTGATGGTCCACAAGATCAAGGGCTAGCTCCTCTTTTAAACCTTATACTTGACCATGTTCCTCCGCCTGTTGTTGGTGATGGGGGATTCAAGATGATAGGAACTATTTTAGAAAAAAATCCATTTTTAGGGCGTGTTATAACGGGTCGTATTCATTCTGGGGCTGTAAAGCCTAATCAAAATATTAAAGCACTTGGCCCTGATGGTTCTTTAGTGGAATCTGGTCGTATTTCTAAGATTCTTGCTTTTCGTGGTATTGATCGTCAACCAGTTAATGAAGCATATGCGGGAGATATAGTTTCTATTGCTGGATTGGTTAAGGCAACGGTAGCTGATACTTTTTGTGATTTATCGGTTGATGAACCATTAGAAGCCCAGCCGATTGATCCTCCAACTGTGACCATGACATTTCTTGTCAATGATTCTCCTTTAGCCGGTAGCGAGGGAGATAAGGTCACGAGTCGTATGATACGAGATCGTCTTTTTAAAGAGGCTGAAGGGAATATTGCTCTTCAAATTGAAGAAAGCGATTTAAAGGATTCTTTCTTTGTCTCCGGTCGAGGAGAGTTGCAACTGGCTGTTTTGATTGAAACCATGCGTCGTGAAGGTTTTGAGTTAGCTGTTTCGCGTCCTCGTGTTGTGATAAAAAAAGAGGGTGATACTATTTTAGAGCCTGTGGAAGAAGTAGTTATTGATGTTGATGAGCAATATTCTGGATCAGTTGTGCAGAGAATGACTTTGCATAAATCTGAAATGATAGAATTACGTCCTTCAGGGGTAGGACGTGTTCGTCTTGTATTCCTTGCTCCTACTCGTGCTTTAATAGGATATCACTCGAAACTATTGACGGATACACGCGGTACAGCAATTATGAATCGTTTGTTCCATTCTTATCAACCTCATAAGGGGGAAATAGGCGGTCGTACTAATGGTGTTTTACTTTCTAATGAAGAAGGTAAAACAGTTGCATATGCTTTATTTAATCTGGAAGATCGAGGTTCGATGATTGTGGAGCCTGGCGATAAAGTATACAAAGGTATGATAGTTGGAATTCATAATCGAGAAAATGATTTAGATGTAAATGTCCTTAAGGGGAAGAAACTGACTAACATGCGTGCTTCGGGAAAAGACGAAGCTGTTAAGTTAGTTCCCGCTATTAAGATGACGTTAGAACAATCTTTGTCATGGATACAAAACGATGAATTAGTTGAAGTAACGCCGAACTCTATCCGTTTAAGAAAGATATATTTAGATCCTAATGAACGTAAGAGAAAAGAAAAGTCGATCAATAAGGAATATGGTTTTTAACATTGTTCTCCAAAGAATAAGAGTATGATTTTCTTATGATAAGAAATTTTTTTGTTTTTGCTTGAGTAAAGAGATGGTTATTTTTTTATAATTGTCTCACTCAATATATATTCAAAGTAAAATAATGAGTGTTTAAGAGAGAGAGGAGTAAAGCTTATGAAATTAGATGCTATTTCTATTGGCTCAAATCCACCAGTAGATGTTAATGTTTTTATTGAAATTTCTCTTGGTGGACATCCAATCAAATATGAGATAGATAAGAAAAGTGGTGCTCTTAAAGTTGATCGTTTTGTTTCCACTTCTATGCTTTATCCGGGGAATTATGGTTTTATTCCACATACGCTTTCTGATGATGGCGATCCCATTGATGTTATCATTTATAATTCAGAACCTATTTTGCCAGGTTCTTTCATAAGTGTACGCCCTATTGGTGTTATGAAAATGGAAGATGATGGAGGTATGGATGAAAAAATATTTGCCGTTCCGTCAAAACATATCACTAGCTTATATGAATCGATTCAAAGTTATGAAGATGTTCCGAGTTTTCACTTGCAAAAAATAGAGCATTTTTTCAAGCATTATAAAGATCTTGAATCAGGAAAATGGGCTAAATTAGATGGTTGGGAAGGAGTAAAAAGTGCTCACAAGATTATATTAGAAGCTATTGAAAGAGGGGCTAAAGAGTAACAGGATTATTTCTTTTAAATAATTCAATGATCTCTTTACAATCTTTGTCAATATAGATCTTCTTGATAGGAGAAGAGTGCTTGGAAAGCATCTTCAAAGATGATTTATTAAGAGATAATCTCTCCGCAAGTATAGTAAGCATGGCTTTATTTGCTTTGCTTTTTTTGGAGGGGCGTGTACTTTCATTTTAATATAAATAGTATCGTTTTGCAGTATTGCAAACGATACTATGCCACTTTGCTTGGCATTAGGTAAAAGATGAATAGTAATGTCGCACATGAAGGTTAGACCTACTTTACACAACAATGATTCATTGCATAAGAGCTATCAAGCCGTTTTGCAAAATATATATTATCAACAAGAGAATTAGATATGATAGGTCTATGTGTAAAGAGTTTGTTACAGCTATAGGTATAATCTTTCGTATTATTATTAGAGGTGGTTCTGTAATACTATGGAGTAATTGTGTGACTAACCTGACAAAAAAATTAGATGTATTGACTATGTTATAAGAGCAGAGAAAAGAGATTATAATGTTTATGAAAAGTATTTGACTGTATAATTCTAAAAATAAGTGCATAATTTTAAAAAAAAGTTCATGTTATTTCTCCGTTATTTTTAAAATAATTGCAACAACAGTCTTGTACTATAGGGGATAAAATAAAAAAACCAAGTTATTTTTCTATTGTCGATGTTGTTATTTTATATTAGAAAACTAATCTTTTATAATCTCAAGTTATAGGACAAAATTGCCTTATTACATTTTATTTTTTTCTGCTTTTCGATTGATATGCTCAAAATTTTCTTCATTAAAACTTCTTAACATTTGTACAGATGAAAATGCTCGTATATTCCCATTTTAAAATAGAATATAGATAGAAATTAACTTTTTGCATTAATTTGTCATTATCAAAGGTAATTTTTTTTTATATTTCGTCAATAATTTTACGTTTGTTGGGCGAAAAGATATGCGCTATAATTATGATAATTAATATTTCTGTATCTATGAAGGTTGCTGATAAGTTACTTTTTGCTACATTTCCCTATATATTAGGTTCTAAATTACAAAAAATTGAATCTATTAACCTTAATAAGTTTATTTTTATTAAAATATAGAATATAGAATATCACACCAGAACTAAATAAAAACAAGCCGTACAAAGGCATCTATTGTTACTGTATTAATCGATCTTTTTTAACAATCATTAAGGAGATCTTTATTACGAATATATTTTCTAGAAAGTCAATAGATGTGAGAGAAATGAATTGATGAAGTTTTTTTAATAGAAAATTTCAAAGATCTATTTTCTCTCGTTCTGTATGGTTTATAAGGATGTCTTATGAGCGAGCAATTTCGGATGGATAATTATAAAAGAAAACACGTACTTGAGTGTCTTGAAGATATGCGTCGTAAACTTTTAGATCGCACTGTACAAAATAAATTGCTAAATTTTCGAATAGATCATCAATGTGCATTGCGGATTTTTAACACGTCACCTAATCAGTTATATCAGCAGATTTTTAGAGAAGAGGTGATGCAGTTTATGCCATTGCCTATGCCTACTAAAAAGCAAGCTCGGGAAAATGGTTTGTCAGATGTTGATAATTATCATGATATAGATGAACAAGCATGGATTGAGAAGTTAGGTTTTAGTATTATTTATGATTTGCCCGTAGAATATAAATTGGATGATGAAGAGAAAAACCATCAAACACTTCGGAAGATCAGAGATTTCATTTGTGAAGATATCAAAACCTCAGATGATCCGATAGATATAAATGGGTTAGAAAAGAAAACAGGGATAGGTTTAAAGGAGTTAAATTCTCTTATACAGAACTATGGTTATGACGATATAGAAGATTTGGAACGTGCGGTTAGGGATAATAAGCCCTTGAATTTACCTCATTATCAGAATCATTTGGCAGATAATCAAATACAAACTGCTTATTTTCAAGACAAATTAGAGTTTGTATTGCGAGCAATAAATGAAAAATCACAGAGTTCTATTAGAGAAACAGGCACTTCTATACTTTATGTTGTTTTGGGTTTTCTTGAATGGTATGAAGCAGATGATTATGAGAATCCACGATTAGCACCTCTTTTTACGATTCCAGTTTCATTAGAAAGAAGAAACTCTGCTTCTCAATCAAGCCTTAGCCAATATCAGTTGCGTTATACAGGTGAAGAAATACTTCTGAATTTTTCCCTTAAAGAAAAACTACAAAGTGATTTTGGGATTATTTTGCCGCCGATTGAAGAGGGTATGTGGCCAGAAGATTATTTTCTTCAAATTCAGAAAATTATAGAAGAAAGCAAACCACATTGGGCGGTACGTCGTTATGGTGTGTTAGGATTACTGAATTTTAGTAAAATGTTGATGTGTCTTGATCTTGATCATCTACGATGGGCAGAAGGGGATGATAATATTCTGAACCATGACATTATCCAGCGTCTTTTTGTTGCGCAGTCACGTGATCATGATAAGGAGACTACGTGTGCTAATCAGGATACGGAGTATAATATTGATGAGATAGAGGGAATTCATCATAATTTTCCGTTGATTGATGATGCCGATAGTTCTCAGCATAGTGCTTTGATTGATGTAATGAATGGTAAAAATTTGGTGATTGAGGGTCCTCCGGGTACAGGAAAGTCACAAACTATTACCAATATTATTGCTAATGCAATGTTGCATGGAAAAAAAATCCTATTTTGTGCTCAAAAAATGGCAGCCATTGAAGTGGTGAAACAGCGTTTAGAAAAGGCTGGTTTGGGAGATTTTTGTCTGGAACTGCATAGTCATAAGGTGCATAAACGGGCGATTCTTGATGATCTTCGTAAACGTATTGACAATAGAAACCTACAGAAAAGTCCAAAAGAAATTGATGTAGAAATCACCCGCTATGAAGAATTAAAGGGACAATTAAATCAGTACGCTCAAGAAATTAATCAAATCTGGAAGAACACTGAGTTAAGTATTCATCAGATTTTAATGGGATCTGCTCGTTATTGTCATAATTTACCATTAGATCCTGCACAATTACATGTGGAAGGATTGTCGGGAGAAAATGCAGATCGTTTGTTACTCTCACGCCTTGAAGATCAAATTAAGGCATTTAGGGATGTTATTATAGAATTTCACAAGCAAGCTGGGGAGAGTATGGAATTGATGAACCATCCTTGGTATGGTGTGCATAGTTCTGATATTCATGTATTAAATTATCGTAATGCTCTTTCTTCTTTAAGCAATTGGCAAACTGCGTTGATTGATTGGCAAAAAAGCCACGAATCTTTTTTAGAAAAATATGGCATCCACAATCAACGTCAGCAATTATTATATTGGCAAGGACAGTTTATAAATGCGGTTGAGCAAGTTCCTACTTTGCCTCAATTGGTTTGTTTTGAAGCCTTTAAAAAACTTGATGATGATTCTATTGCATCTATTCAACAATGGATTGAAGATTTTAGTCATATACGAGATGATTTTGATGATATAAAAACTTATCTAGCTCCTAAGAAAATAGATGATTTGAAAATTGGCAAGGAGATATCCTTTTCATTTGATTTATCCGAAGAATTTGGTATTGACGCAGAGAGTTCTTTCAAGGATATAAGTAAAATTATCTCTTCTTTACAGAAGATGAAGGTATCATGCGAAAAATATTGGGAATCATTTTCGGGATTGATCCAATGCTTCCCTCCAGTATTTGCTCAGAATATTCGTGCTGATCGCCAAGGTTTTCAAAATGCTGTTTTATTGATGGATTTGGCGGTTGAATTGCCGGTATCGTTGTTGCGTTTGAGGGATAGTTTTTTTGATAATAGTGGCATAGATTCGGTGTTAGAAGATTTAGCGGAACGATTGGATTCGCTAAATATTCTTCAAGCCTCTTTAGAAGATGTCTTCAATATCAAAAAACTTCCCGATGCGAAGGTTTTGCAAGATCTTAATAAAGAACTTCACTCATCTGCGTTGTTTTCTTCATGGAGTTCGTCATGGAAACAAGCAAAAAAATCTCTTTTGAGTTTAGCAAAGAATCATAGTATTTCTTGGAAAAAACTTTATGCGCAATTACCTAATGCCCATCAATTTGTCGTTGAAAGAGATAAACTTGAGAAGAAAAATTTTAGCAAGATATTAGGAGAACATTACCGCGGATTATCGACGGATATTGGAGCTTTGATCAATATAAGAGAGTGGTATCGCAAGGTTCATCAAGTTTGGAAAGATCATTCAGGTTTGGATGATGTCCTCATCAATGGTTTTTTAATGCTAGACAGCCAACTTTTCAAAGGGATCCAAAAACTTCATCGTGAAGAATTAGGTCAAAAAATAACTAAAGTTCTTGATAGGATTATAGAGCTTGAACAAGTTCTTCCCAAACAAAAAGAATTACAAGAGCATTCTGCTATCTTTGTTGGAGAGGATAATATTTTTCATTCTCTTATTCAAAAATTATCTCATAGTTTTGAACCTTTGCAAAGCTGTTTCAATGGAGATGATATTTTGTTGCAGAAAGCCAAAGAGATAGGTGAAAAACTGCATCAAATACAGCATAAAAATATTGCGTTGGAAGAAAGATCATTAATCAAATGTTTTTTTGGAGAAAAAATTAAACCAAGTGTTTTTGCTTCGAATAGTAAGGAATCGGCTCATTCTTTAGAGGTTATCAATAGCACTTTGGAATTCATAAGTTCTATTAAAAAACAGGTTCTTTTTGATGAATTGATGGAAGGGATCAATCATATTAATGATCGTCATTCTTATGATATTTTCATAAAAGATCTCAAAAAATTGAGAATTGTTTGGCAAAAACAGATTAAAAAACAAGATTCTTTTATACAAGATACGCAATTAGATTTAGCACAATGGACATTGCGTTGTAATGATAAACTTCTTACATTGATTGCACGTAATGCCGATGCTATCAATAAACCACGCTGGTTAAATGGGTGGATAAACTTAATGCATATGGTTCACGATATGCAGGGTAAGGGATTGAAGGCCATCCAGGAAGCAATCTTTAATAATACGCTTGATGTTAAACAGTTAGAATCAGGTTTGTTAGCAGCAATATATCATCAACTTTCTCGCGAAATTTTGACAGAAAAACCGCATCTAATGCATTATTCAGGTGTTCAATTCACAGCAAAACAAGAAAGGTTTCGCGAATACGATAAAAAATTGCAGATTCTTCAAAGACAGCATATTGCTAGCGTGATTGGTAATCAGAAAATCACCCAAGGTATTTCAGGAGGGCTGAAATCTGATTATACCGAGCTATCTTTGATTCGCAGTGAATTAGGGAAGAAATCTCGGAATATCCCTATTCGGCAATTGATTTCTCGTGCTAAGAATTCTCTTCTTCAGTTGAAGCCTTGTTTTATGATGAGTCCGATGTCTGTGGCTAATTATCTAGAGCCTAAGGATATTAAATTTGATCTTGTCATTATGGATGAATCTTCGCAGATCAAACCAGAAGATGCTTTAGGGGTTATTGCTCGAGGAAAACAAGTTGTGGTTGTAGGGGATCCAAAACAGTTGCCTCCTACTAGGTTCTTTGACCATGATGGTGAGCAGGGAGATTATGATGAAGAGGTAGCGGCAGTTAGTCAGACTGAAAGTATTCTAGATGCATTATTGCCTTTATTTTCTATGCGTCGTTTGCAATGGCATTATCGATCACTCAATGAAAATCTTATTGCTTGTTCTAATTATCATTTTTATGATAACAGCCTTATTGTTTTTCCTTCTCCATATACTAACGTAGAAAGATATGGAATTGGCTTTACTCATGTGAAAAATGGGATGATAATTGATCAATATAACCCTGAAGAAGCTCGAGTTATTGCGCTTGCTGTGAAAGATCATGCCATGCAACATCCTACAGAATCTTTAGGAGTGGTTGCAATGAATGCAAAACAACGTGATCAGATTGAAAATGAAATCAATAAATTATGTCGCAAGGATAGTGCGATAGGAAAAGCGATTAGCAATTTGCGTATGCATTCTGATCCTTTCTTTGTTAAAAATCTAGAAAACGTTCAAGGAGATGAACGAGATAGAATTTTTATCTCGTTTACCTATGGTCCGAATGAACCAGGTGGGCGTATTTTCCAACGCTTTGGTCCTATTAATTCGGATGTTGGATGGAGGCGTCTTAATGTTCTGTTTACCCGTGCTAGAAAACGCATAGATGTTTTTAGTACGATGCGGTATTTAGATATTATGGTTGATGCAGATTCGAAGCTTGGTATTCGGGTAATGCGTGATTTCCTACATTTTGCTGAAATGGGACATATGGAGCATTCCCTTAAGAAAAATACAGAAAAAATAGATAGTGATTTTGCAATGTCTGTCAAAGAAGAACTTAAAAAAGTTGGTTTCGATTGTGACACTCAATTAGGAGATATGGGATTTTCCCTTGATGTTGCTGTATATGATCCATCTAATCCAGGATATTATTTAATGGGAATTGAGTGTGATGGGGCAATGTATAATTCTGCTAAATCTGCGCGGGATAGAGACCGTTTACGACAAGAAGTTTTAGAACGGATGGGTTGGCGTATTCGACGTATTTGGTCTGTAGATTGGTTTAGCAACCCAGATGAAGCTATTGAACCGATCATTCGTGAATTACGTCAATTAACAAAAAAAAGTAACCATGCGCATGATATAAACGAAAATGAAGCGACATGATGTTCCTTTATAAAATATATTTCAAGGAACCTGATCGTGTCGTATACTAAGAAAAACAGTAAATGACTAATGAGGAAAATCAGTCATCATTGATGTAATGCTATTATTCGTAGGTAGTTTGATCTTTTGGTTGTAGTGAGTAATGGGTGATTCCATATTTCTCAATATTGCATCTGTTTTTCAATTTTACTTCTTATTAGATTGAATCAATTCCATATGCGTAATATGCTGTTGTTGTGCAAGTTTTATATTAGGGATGTTGAAAGAGTAGAAACAAGATACACTTGGCAAGTTGTTTAGATCTTTATTGTTTCTTTGTGCATAGAAGTATTTCTCTAGATTACTCATTTTATTGAGGGAAAATGATAATTGACGGGAAATTAAAGGACAACTTTATTTTTTTCTGCATTTTTTTATCCTGACAAAGTAAATACATGAAAGGCTTGATTTATGTGTATCATGAATTTTCTAGTACAACATATTTCTTTGGTAGCTTTTTAAACTATGGTTTTCATCAGTAATCCTTCACCAAAAAATATTATGTCCTTGAATCAACAAGTAGAACGATCGCCAGGTTTTGTACATTTGCAAGTACATTCGTCATATTCATTATTGGAGGGAGCTCTTTCTTTAAATAATATTTTGGATAAAGCTATTGCAGATCAACAGCCTGCTATTGCCATTACTGATACGAACAATCTTTTTGGAGCATTGGAATTTTCGCAAAAGGCTTGTTTAGCTGGTATTCAGCCTATTATTGGATGTCAGATCGAGATTGATATGCAAGATGGTTTAGAGGTCACTCATAAGGGAAAATCATTTTTCCCAGAGCTACCATCTATTGTTCTTTTAGTATCCAAGGCTGAAGGTTATCAAAGATTAATTGAACTTGTAAGCCGTATGTATCTTTTGAATCAAGGGCATAAATCTGTTCGTATTTATTTCTCTTGGTTGCAAGAGATAGGAACAGAAGGGCTTATTATGTTAACAGGCGGGAGTTCTGGTTCAATAGATAGAGCTTTCTTGTTTAATAATCCTCAAATAGCGGAAAAAAGACTTCTTTCTTTTAAAAATATTTTTGGTAATCGTCTCTATGTCAATTTGCAGCGTCATAGGGGATACGATCGTTATCGTGAAAGTCAAGTCATTCAATTAGCTTATAAGCATGAATTACCCTTGGTCGCAACCAATAATGCGTTATTTCTATCCCAAGAAGATTATGATGCGCATGATGTATTGATGGCAGTTGCACATTCAACTGTGATATCTCAAGAAGATCGTCCACGTGTAACGCCTGATCATTATTTAAAGAATCGTGCTGAGATGTTGTCTATGTTTGCAGATTTGCCAGAAGCTTTGGATAATACTGTGGAAATCGCTAGGCGTTGTTCTTTTATTCTTCAAGTGCATAAACCAATTTTGCCACGTTTTATTGACAAAGAATGTGATGATTTTGAAAAAATAGAAGAAAATGAATTGCGAACAAAAGCTATAGAAGGATTAGAAACACGTCTTTCTCAAGGGATAATAGCTAAAGGATACAGTGCGCAAGATTATAGAAAACGTCTTGATTTTGAGTTGGATGTAATCGCACGTATGAAGTTTTCTGGATATTTCTTGATCGTTGCGGATTTTATACAGTGGGCTAAAAAAAACAATATTCCAGTAGGTCCTGGGCGTGGTTCAGGAGCTGGTTCTGTAACTGCATATGCTTTGACGATTACCGATATTGACCCTTTACGTTTTTCACTACTCTTTGAACGATTTTTAAATCCAGATCGGATGTCTATGCCGGATTTTGATATTGATTTTTGTCAAGATCGACGTGATGAAGTCATTCAATATGTGCAAAATAAATATGGGCATGAACGGGTTGCTCAAATTATTACTTTTGGATCTTTACAAGCGAAAGCTGCGTTGCGTGATGTTGGACGCGCCTTACAGATGCCTTATTCTCAAGTTGATCGTCTTTGTAAGTTAATTCCCAATAATCCAGCACATCCTGTATCTCTTAAGCAGGCTATCGCCGATGATTCTCGCTTTCAAGAAGCAATCTTAGATGATCCTTTTGTAGATCGTCTTCTTGAAATTTCTCTGAAATTAGAAGGGTTATATCGACATGCATCTACTCATGCAGCGGGTATTGTCATTGGTGATCGTCCCTTATCTCAATTAATTCCTATGTATCGTGATGTACGATCCGATATTCCTGTCACACAGTTTAATATGAAATGGGTTGAAAAAGCTGGCTTAGTTAAATTTGATTTTTTAGGTCTTAAGACGCTGACTGTCTTGCAAAAAAGCCTAGATTTACTAGAGCAACGAGGAATAAAAGTTGATCTATCGTTGATTCCTTTTGATGATCATGAGACTTATCATCTTTTAACAAAGAAAGGAACGCTGGGGATATTCCAATTGGAAAGTTCTGGAATGCGTCAGGCTTTGGAAGGTATGCAACCAGATTGTATTGAAGATATTATTGCTCTGGTTTCGTTATATCGTCCAGGTCCAATTGAGAATATTACGATTTATAATAATCGCAAAAATGGAAAAGAAAAAATTGTTTCTATTCATCCATTAATTGATTCTATTTTAAAAGAAACACAAGGAGTTATTGTTTATCAAGAACAAGTTATGCAAATAGCCCAATTGCTTTCAGGATATTCTCTCAGTGAAGCAGATGTTTTGCGACGTGCGATGGGGAAGAAAATTAAAGAAGAAATGGACAAACAGAAAGAGCGTTTCGTTTCTGGAGCAAGTAAAAATGGTCTCAGCAATATAATGGCTGTGAATATTTTTGAACTGTTAGCAAAATTTGCAGATTATGGATTCAATAAATCGCATGCAGCGGCCTATGCGGTTATTTCTTATCGAACTGCATGGATGAAAACGCATTATCCTGTTGAATTTTTAGCTGCTTCCATGACTTTGGAAATGGATAATGTAGAAAAGATTAAGAAATTTTGTCAGGATGCTCGGCAATTTAATATTCAAATTATTCTTCCATCTGTTCAGACTTCGTGTGTGGATTTTGAAGTAGGAGAAAAATGTATTTATTATTCTTTGGCTGCTATCAAAGGAGTGGGAACGATAACAGCCCATCATATTATGACAGTGCGTGCAGATAAACCTTTTGAAAGTTTAGAGGATTTTTGTTCGAGAGTTGATTCAAAACAATTAAATCGTCGAGTATTAGAAAGTCTCATTTTTGCAGGGGCTTTAGATTGTTTTGGCTATAGTCGCGAGCAATTATATCAATCACTTGATAATATTCAAAAGTATGCGCAGTGGATTGAAAAAAATCGTACAAATGATCAAGCAAATATCTTTGTTGATGAGGAGGGATCTTTTTCTGAAAAAATTTCCTTGGAAGAGTTTTCGGTTGAGAATTCTTCTGCGCGATTTGAACATGAAAGGCGGGTATTAGGTTTTTATTTTTCAGGACATCCTCTTGATGTTTACAAGGCAATATTGCAAAAAATGGGTATTAAGAGCTATGAAGAAAGTATTGCTTCTGTCAAAGAGAGTATTATCAGATTAGCAGTGATGGTGATGTCTAAAGAACAAAAGAAAACACGAAAGGGATCTAGAATAGGTTGGGTTACTTTTTCTGAGCCGGATAAGGAATATGAGGGGATCTTTTTTCCAAACTATAATAGTAGTAATAGAAAAAAAACATCCAATAAGAATCGTGATTTTCTGACACTTGAAGATTGTTATGATCATTCGATAGAAAGAAAATTAC
This sequence comes from Candidatus Liberibacter solanacearum CLso-ZC1, assembly GCF_000183665.1. Classification (NCBI taxonomy): domain Bacteria; kingdom Pseudomonadati; phylum Pseudomonadota; class Alphaproteobacteria; order Hyphomicrobiales; family Rhizobiaceae; genus Liberibacter; species Candidatus Liberibacter solanacearum. The sequence continues at coordinate 1,116,637 of NC_014774.1, read as the reverse complement.
AGGAAGCAGAAGAAGATCCTAATTTTTTATCGGTGCAAGAACAACGGAAGTTAGAAAAGAAAAAACCTTATTTATTAAGAGAAAAAAATCCGTATATTATTTTTGTTTCTCAAGAAGATATGGTTTCTGTAAAAAGAGATTCGGTTCGTTTATTGTTGGTGCAATCTCTGAAAAATAAATCCATGGAAATGTTAGTTTCTCTAAAAATATATCTTCAGGATCATAGCCCCCTTACAGAGATTCATAAATATTTTCAGAATCGTCAAGTTCAACATCATGATAAACATGGTAAGATAGATTTGGTTTTTGTTAGGTTGCAGGAAGAAATTGAACTAGAAATAACGCTTGATCAATATCCCATATCGTTGGAAATTTCTTTCGATCTTGAGCATATTGCGGGTATAATGAAGGTTGTTCCAATAATACGTGATGAAAGTTAAACATAAAAATTGTTTTCCACGATACTATCTTGATATTTTGGAATAGAGCAAAAATAATTTTATTCCATAAAAGTAGATATAAATATGCATTATCCTCATGATTTTATAGATGATCTTTTGATTCGTACCCCTATTTCTCATCTCATTGGTCAGCATGTTAATTGGGATCGCAAAAAGACTAATGCTGTAAAAGGTGATTATTGGTCTTGTTGTCCATTCCATAATGAAAAAAATCCAAGCTTTCATTGCGATGATAGAAAAGGGGTGTATTATTGTTTCAGTTGTCATGCAACTGGTAATCATCTGACTTTTTTGTCTACATTATTGGGATGTTCTTTTATCGAATCTGTGCAAAAATTGGCTGTAATAGCAGGGGTTTCATTGCCAACTTTCGATCCTATCCTAGATAAAAAACAAAAAAAACAAACAAGTTTAATACAGCTTATAGATATAGCTGCAGATTTTTTCCACCAATCTTTAAAAAATAATGATAATAAGCGCTTGCGTTATTATCTAGATAAACGTGGAATAAACTCTCATTCCATAGAGACATTTAAGTTAGGCTATGCTCCAGATAGTCGTCACTCTTTAGAGGAATATCTTCATACAAAAGGTTTTACCCAAGAAAAAATTATTGAAGCAGGTCTTTTGATTCACGGAGATAATATTACTACACCGTATGATAGATTTCGAGATCGGCTTATTTTCCCTATCTTGTCTTCAAGAGGGCAAGGCATTGCTTTTGGGGGGCGTTCTCTCTCAAAAGGGGACAATATAAAATATCTTAACTCACCAGAAACAATTCTTTTTCACAAGGGAAAAAATCTTTATAACTTTTTTGGAGCTCTCAATTATCGTCAAAGATCAATAAGACAAGACGTACAAAAGCAAAGCTCTTCTTTCATCGTTCTTGTCGAAGGCTATATGGATGTTGTTTCCTTGCATCAAGCTGGTATACAAAACGTTGTATCTTCTCTTGGAACTTCTTTAACAGAAGATCAATTACGTCTTCTATGGAAATTATCTCCTCGTGTGGTTTTATGTTTTGATGGTGATGATCCTGGATTACGTGCTGCCTATAAAGCTGTTGATCTTGTATTATCTCATTTATCCATTGGGAACAGTGTGAATTTTATTTTATTATCGGAAGGAGAAGATCCAGACAGTTTTGTGCAACGCTATGGTAAAATAGCTTTTGAAAAACTTATTCTGGAATCAGTTCCATTAGTAGATGTTCTGTGGAAGCGTGAAACGGAATATCATTCTTTTGAAACGCCTGATGCACGTGCTGAATTAGAAGGACGTCTTAAAAATTGTCTTGATCGCATTACAGATCAAAAATTGCGTTATTATTATTTTAAATCTATACAAGAGCGTCTTCATCATTTATTCCAGACCAATCCAAGACCACATTCTTCATATGGTCATGGTCAATATTGGGGGAAAAAGGTAAAATATAGAGATAAAGCAGGACCTTCGCAACGATTAATGCAATCCTCTCTTGTAAAGGGTAAGAATTCTAAAAAACCATCTTTGCGAGAAGCGGCTTTGCTATTGACTTTGATTAATCATCCAAAGATTTTGCAAGAACAATGTTATGAATTGACTGATATCAGCTATGATAATAGTGAATTGCAAAAAATGTGGTCTTTTTTGTTTAGTGAGTTTGTAGTTCAGAAAGATTTTTCACGTGAAGAAATAAATCAAAAACTTTGTACACGTGGTTTTGGCGAATTATTACAACGGCTTGACAAACAAGTTCGTGATGCAGGGTTATGGAGTGCAACTGCTGAAGCAGATATTGTTGATGTTCGTCAAGGTTACCAACAAGCTGTAGCATTATATAAGCGTTTTCGGTTGTTATCACGTCAAAAAGCGGATCTTGAAAAGCAAATTGCTCAAATGACTGAGCAGGGAGAAGAAAAAAAGACCACTACCCTGATATCTATCTTGAACGATATTCATATTCAAATTAACACCATCGAATGTCAAGAAGCCATAATAGAAGGCTTTGGTAAAATGTCAGGACGCGTTTAAAAAATTAGTTTTTTCCCCCGATCTTTTGAGAGATTATTGTTTTTTTAGTGATATGACATATAAATTCGACAATTAAAGATGATGTATAAAAAGAAAAAGGTAGAGATTATCCTGTTTTTATTGACGCGTTGTTCTCTTCTTCCTTTTATGTTTTACATCTAGCAGAGATCTTGAAGATCAAAATAATCATATTTTCCTTGATACATTCATTCACTCCATCTCGCTAGAATATAGAAGAAAAGGATTGGAAGAAAGATATGGATATCGACGGTCTTTGGATTTCGATCTACGTCTTTTTTAAACATGCTTGTGCGATAGTATGGGCTAGATAAGAGGTTTTTTGTTCTTTAGGCGACATTATACACTTCATATTGAATAATACATTTCAAATTCAACAGGAGAGGGGCTTTGTTCTAATCGAAGTACCTCTTTCATTTTGATTTTGATAAACGCATCAATTTGATCATCATCAAAAACATTTCCTTTTTTTAAGAATTCTCTATCATTATCGAGATTTTCTAAGGCTTCTCGTAACGAATAGCATATTCTGGGTATTGTCTTTTTTCCTTCAGAAGAAAGTTCGTTAATATTTTTATCCATTGGTTTTCCAGGATGAATTTTATTTGCAATTCCATCTAATCCTGCCATGAGGATTGCTGCGGGAGCAAGGTAAGGGTTGGCGGTCAGGTCGGGAAATCTAATTTCAATGTGTTGGTCATCTGCTTTTTTTGCATATGGGATACGACAAGATGCTGAGCGATTGTGAGTGGAATAAACAAGTTGCACTGGTGATTGACAGCAAGTCAATAGGCGTTTATAGGAATTAGTTGAGGCATTTGTTAAGGCATTAAGGGCTTTCGCATGTTTGATAATACCTCCTATATAATAAAGGCATGTCTTGGATAATCCTTTACATTCATCTCCTGCAAAAACTGGCATATCTTCTTTTCGAATTGACATACTAAGATGCATACCCGAACCATTGTTATTATCGATAGGTTTGGGCATGAAAGTAGCAGTTTTGCAATATGAATTGGCTACCTGATGAACGGCATATTTATATTTTTGAAGGTTATCAGAAGAGCGTAACAATGATTCGTGCTGTAAATTGAATGAATGCTGAGCATTATTGGCTTGATTGTGATATTTAGTAATTTGAACCCCTATATTATTTAAGGCACTTACAATTTCTGATCGCATATCATGTGATTTATCTTGTGGAGGAAGTGTATAACCACTTTTTGCATTGGAGTAGTGTCCTTTATTTTTGCCGTTATTTGCAAATTCGGTAGATTCCAATGTAAATCCTGATTCAGTGGGTGAAACTGTATAATGAACGTTGTCAAATATAAAACAATCGGTTTTTATCCCGAGTAATAATGTATCACCGATCTCTTTTTTCTTGAGGTATTCTATCGCTTTTTTGGTCGTATAGCGAGGATCGCGATTATAGGGCTGCAGAGTGATAGGATCATACACATTGCAAATGAAGATCATGGTTGATTGTGCATAAAATGGATCTATGTGGATTGTTTCTATATCGGGAATTAAGAGTAAATCGGGGTTTTGAGAGTGCCATCCGGCGATAGAAGAGCTATCAAACATGATGCCATTAAGAAGAAGTTCTTCATTGAATAGGGAAGCGTCCATTGATATATGGTGAAATTTTCCTTGTAAATCGGTAAAACGAAAATCAATAAATTTTACGTTTTCTTGTTGTATTTTTTGGATGATAGAGGTAGCGTCATCAACCATTTTACACGTTCCTTCTAGATTTTTAGTAATGAGGTAATGATAAAATAATCTTTTGCAATCCTTTCTTCTTTAGGGGATTGATATGCATATTATCTTTTATTTTCAAAAAGGTTCTTAAAAACGTTCATCCTATCATTGTGCCATAATAAATAATGATACTTGAAATATTCTTCATACGCATTTCGGGTATTATTATTTTTGGCTGCCGTAACTAATATTCTATAGAATATAAAATGTGTAATTTTATGAGATAATCAAATACAAAATACTCATCCGAATTATTTAAGTCAATGAGATATTTTACCAAGTATCTTAAGGGATGAGGATATATTTGAAAAGTTTGCGACCATCGCAATACAAAGGGTTATCATCTTTTAAAAAGATGAAAGTAAAATATTATGCTGCTTGCAAAGCAAGTAGATCGTAAAGACTGAGACAATTATTCGAAAGGAAAAAATATGTTAAGTGCATTTTTATATCAGTCGAAAGAAAAGTCTTCGTCTTATTCTGGAAAATAAAAAATAACCTTTTCCGCTTTATGGGAATGAAACAATGAGATGAAAATAAAGGAGAGCACTATGAGAGAGGGTGATATATCTTAATAAATTAGAGAAATTTTTCTGGCTCTTCCGAACAACGTCAAGACGATTTCAAATATGGTATGACGAATAATGCCGTCAAAAATAAAGTAGAATCAAATACTCCCTCAAATACAACTCCCGATTCTTCTACCTCTATTGATCAAGTAAAAATAATCCGTTAAACGATAATGATAATAAAAAGAATGAAAATCTCAAGGGAGATCTGAGAGGTTTAAAAAGAAATCCAAAGCGGATGTACTACGTATTGATAAAAAGAAAAACGAGTTAGCAGAATCAATTATTGATTTGGCAAGGGGGTTAGTACAGTGTTATTCATTGAGTTTAATATGCTTGAACGTGTTATTATTTCTCTTTGAGAATTGATTTGAGAAATTTTCCGGTATATGAAGATGCTTCTTTGGCAATATCTTCTGGAGTTCCAGATGCAATGATTTTGCCACCATTGTCTCCTCCTTCAGGTCCGAAATCTAAAATCCAATCAGCTGTTTTGATGACTTCCAAATTATGTTCAATAACAATGATTGAGTTTCCTCTCTCAACGAGTGTATGCAAAATATCTAGTAGTTTAGCTATGTCATGATAATGCAGTCCAGTGGTTGGTTCATCTAAGATGTAGAGAGTGTTTCCTGTTGCTTGTTTTGAAAGTTCTTTGGCGAGTTTAACACGCTGTGATTCTCCTCCCGACAAGGTGTTTGCTGATTGTCCAATTTTTATATATCCCAGCCCCACCTCTTTGAGGGTCTTTAATTTATTGTGTATTGCGGGAATGGTGGTGAAAAAGTCCACACTTTCTTCAACCGTCATTGCGAGAATGTCGGCTATTGATTTTCCTTTAAAACATATATTTAGGGTTTCAGGATTATAGCGTTTTCCCTGACATATATCGCACGTGATGTATACATCTGGGAGAAAGTGCATTGCAATTTTGATGACACCATTGCCTTCGCAAACCTCACATCTTCCTCCTTTGACATTGAAAGAGAAACATCCTGCTTTATATCCAAGGGCTTTGGATTCTGGTAGATTGCTAAACCAATCGCGAATTGGTGTGAAGGCTCCTACATAAGTGGCTGGATTAGAACGAGGTGTATGACCGATCGGAGATTGATTGATGTTAACGACTTTATCAATATATTCAAGCCCATCAATACGGTCATAGATTCCGGGATTGTATTTAGCTCCCATAATAAGGCGTGCAGCGGCTTTGTATAAAGTGGATATGAGAAAAGTGGATTTTCCTCCTCCAGATATTCCGGTAATTGCAGTAAATAATCCAATAGGAATAGAAGCTGTAATATTTTTCAGATTATTGCTTCGTGCATTGATAACATGTATCATTTTATTTGGATTATGTTGGCGTCTTTTTTGAGGTATTTTTATTTTCATTTCCCCTGACATATACTTTCCAGTCAGAGAAGTTGGATGTGCTATAATTTGAGAAGGTGAGCCTTCGGCTACAATATTTCCTCCATTGACTCCTGCATCAGGGCCTATATCGACAATATGATCGGCAGCAAGCATGGTTTCTTCATCATGCTCAACAACAATCACAGTATTGCCTGTATCGCGAAGATGTTTGAGAGTATTGATCAGTTTAGCATTGTCGCGTTGGTGCAATCCTATGGAGGGTTCGTCTAATACATAAAGAACCCCGGTTAATCCAGATCCTATTTGAGATGCAAGGCGTATGCGCTGACTTTCTCCATTTGACAACATATTAGAATTGCGGGATAAAGTTAAATAATCCAGCCCTATTTCCACAAGAAAACGGATTCTTTTCTGAATTTCTTCAAGAATAGATTCGGCAATTTTATTGGCTTTTTGTGAGATTTGAGCAGGTAGTTTCTCAAACCAAATTTGTACTTTTTTGATGGACATATCGGTTATTTCTCCGATATGCTTTCCATTGATTTTTATAGCAAAGGCTTCGCTTTTAAGGCGATATCCATTACAGGCTGGGCAAGGAGATGATGACATATAGCGTTGAATTATTTCTTGGAAAAACGCTGAATCTTCTTTATTCCAACGTTGTTCTAATGTTGGAATGATTCCTTTGAAACAACAATTGGTGTGGGAAGATTTTTTATTAAGAGAGGGAATGGTATCGTTCTTCTTCGTGCCATAAAGAAGTATTTTTTGAATTTCTTCAGATATATTACACCATCTATCGCTGAGGGAAAATCCTAATTCTTCGCCCAGAGTAGTAAGGATTTTGGTGTGATATTCGGATAGAGGAGTAGACCAAGGTGCAATAGCGCCATTATGTAAGGCTAATTTTGGATTGGGTATTATAAGGTTTTCGTCTATTTTTTGGCTTATTCCCAAGCCGTCGCAATGATGACAAGCGCCTGCTGGATTGTTAAAAGAAAAAATACGAGGTTCTATTTCTGCAATGCTAAATCCTGATACAGGGCATGCAACTTTTTCAGAAAAAAGAATGTTCTGAGGAGTGGAATGATTCATATCGTCGGGTGTTTTTTTATCACAACTTTGAGAAGAATCAATAATTTCGGCAATACACAAACCATTAGCCAGTTGCAAGCAAGTTTTTAGACTGTTGACGATTCTATCGCGGATGTTTTCATGAATAACAATACGATCTACAACCACTTCAATATTGTGTTTATATTTTTTATCAAGATTGGGTGCATCAGATATCTGATAAAATTCCCCATCAATTTTAATTCTTTGAAATCCCTGTTTTAGTAGAGCGGCTAATTCTTTTTTATATTCTCCTTTGCGATTGCGTACGATAGGAGCAAGCATGTACATGCGAGTTCCTTGTTCAAAGGTAAGAATACGATCAGCCATCTGGCTGACAGTTTGTTTTTCTATAGGTAAGCCTGTTGTGGGAGAATGAGGAATACCTATCCGTGCGAATAATAATCGAAGATAATCGTGAATTTCGGTTATAGTTCCAACGGTGGATCGTGGATTATGCGATGTATTTTTTTGTTCGATAGAGATTGTAGGAGATAAGCCATCAATGCGGTCTACGTCTGGTTTTTTGATAGTTCCTAAAAATTGCCGTGCATATGTAGAAAGGCTTTCTATATAACGTCTTTGTCCTTCAGCGTGAATTGTGTCGAAAGCTAGAGAAGATTTTCCTGATCCAGAAACGCCAGTTATGACAATTAATTTGTTTCGTGGTAGTTCTATGCTAATGTTTTGAAGATTATGTTCACGAGCGCCGTGAATAGAAATGTTTTTGATTTTGCACATTATGTTTGATAGAGTCTTTAATTAGATGAAAAATAGCGGTACAATGAATTGTTTATTCTTGGTATAAGGTAGTATAGAACAATAGAATATATGAATAAAGGAGAATAGACTATATTGATTCGCATTTGTAGAGTAGATGTAGATCTTTGTCTGCAGAGGTTTTGTATCCAATTATATAAATAATTGAGGCGTAGGGGTGTTTGATAAATGGTGGCAAGTGTCAATAAAGTTATTTTGATAGGAAATCTCGGAGCAGATCCAGATGTACGGCATACACAAGATGGGCGTAGAATTGTCAATATTCGTGTTGCTACTTCTGAAAATTGGAAAGATCGTGTTACAGGTGAACGTCGTGAGAAAACGGAATGGCATTCTGTCGTTGTTTTTGTTGAAGAACTTGGAAAAGTAGTTGAACAATATCTTAAAAAGGGTTCTAAAGTTTATATAGAAGGTTCGATTCAAACTCGAAAGTGGCAAGACCAATCTGGTAATACTCGCTATACAACTGAGATTATTATGCGTAATATGGTTATGTTAGATGGGCGTAAAGATTCTCCTCAAGGGAATCAAGAGAACAACGACAATTCTAAGGACAATATTGTTGAAAATCGCTATTCATCTCTATCAAAAGATAATGTATTCTCTGATGATCTTGACGATGAGATTCCATTTTAGTAATCCCATCAAGAGGAGTAGGGTTTAGTGAATCTAATCTCTAACTTGAGGTTTTTAATGTCTAATTTTAAATTGTACGAGAGCTATCTAGTACAGTAATGTGTGTTAAAATTTTTATAGAAGGATCGTAAAATCCATTGACCGAGCATATTGTACCCAATGATGAAGAGGGTGAGAAGGGCATAACTTCTGTTTCGATAGTTGAGGAAATGCAAAATTCTTACCTTACCTATGCAATAAATGTCATTTTAGGCCGTGCTATACCTGATTTGCGAGATGGTTTAAAATCTGTCCATCGTCGTATACTTTTTGGTATGATGCAGATGGGGGTAGAGTGGAATAAGAAATATGTGAAGTGTGCGCGTATTTCTGGAGAAGTGATGGGTAAATACCATCCACACGGTAATGCTGCGATTTACGATGCTTTGGCACGTATGGCACAGGATTGGTCATTGCGTTTATTGTTGATTGAAGGGCAGGGGAATTTCGGCTCAATTGATGGAGATCCTCCGGCAGCGGAAAGGTATACTGAATGTCGTTTGCAAAAAGCGGCACATTTTTTGCTGGATGATCTGGGCAAAGATACAGTTGATTTTCGTCCTAACTATGATGGTTCTTTTCAAGAGCCTGTTGTTCTTTGTGCTAAATTTCCTAACTTACTTGTAAATGGTGCTGGTGGTATAGCCGTTGGTATGGCGACGAATATTCCCACCCATAATTTGGGAGAGGTGATTGAGGGTTGTATAGCTTTAATTGATAATCCTGATATTGATCTTGATGATATGATGAAGATTATTCTTGGTCCAGATTTTCCGACAGGGGCTATCATTTTAGGGCGTTCTGGAATTAGAAGTGCTTATGCAACAGGTCGAGGATCTATCGTAATACGAGGCGTTACTCACATAGAAAAAACAGAAGGTGATCGAGAAAAGATTATCGTTACTGAGATCCCGTATCAGGTAAATAAATCAGCAATGCTGGAAAAGATTGCTGAGTTAGTTAGAGAAAAGCGTATAGTAGATATATCAGATCTGCGAGACGAATCAGATCGTCAAGGTTATAGAGTAGTCATTGAGTTGAAGCGAGGTGCTTCTGCTGATGTTATTTTAAACCAATTGTACCGCTATACTTCTTTACAAAGTTTGTTCAGCGTCAATATGGTTGCTTTGAATGGATATAAACCTGAGCGATTTACCCTGATAGAAATCCTCAAAAATTTTATTGCTTTTCGTGAAGAAGTTGTAGGCAGAAGAACAAAATATCTTTTGAACAAGGCACGTGATAGGGCTCATGTTTTAGTTGGTCTTGCTATTGCTGTTTCTAATTTAGATGAAGTGGTGCGTATTATTCGTTTTTCTCCAAATCCAGAATCTGCTCGACGAGAGCTGATGCAGAGAAATTGGAATGCTGTAGATATTAAAGATTTGATCGATCTTATTGATGATTCCAGCTATACTATAAATAGTGATGGAAAGATGTATCTATCAGAAGTTCAAACGAGAGCGATTTTAGAACTTCGTTTAGCACGACTGACGGGGTTAGGACGAGACGATATTCGCGATGAATTGAATAGTCTTGGTACAGAAATTAAGGATTGCTTAGAGATACTATCATCACGATCCCGTTTGTTGAATATTATCAAACAAGAATTGAAATTTATTAAAGATGAACTTGATACTCCTCGTCGGACAGAGATTGTAGATGGTTTGTTGGATATGGAAGACGAAGATTGTATTGTGCGAGAAGATATGGTTGTGACGGTTTCGCATTTTGGATATGTCAAGCGTGTTCCACTTTCTTTATATCGAGCACAGCGTCGCGGTGGGAAAGGGCGTTCTGGCGTAGTAACACGTAATGAAGATTTTGTAACGGATTTGTTTATCGTGAATACACATACACCAGTTTTGTTTTTTTCGTCTTTAGGATTCGTTTATAAGGAAAAAGTATGGCGTTTGCCTATTGGATCCCCTCAATCTCGTGGAAAGGCTTTAATTAATATTCTTTCTCTGCAACAGGGAGAACGCATTACGACGATTATGCCTCTTCCAGAAGATGAATCGAGTTGTAGTGATTTATATGTTGTGTTTGCTACTAAACTTGGAAATGTTCGGCGTAATAAGCTCTCTGATTTTGTTCAGGTAAATCGTAGTGGTAAAATTGCTATGAAATTAGATGAAGGGGATGAGATTCTTTCTGTTGAAACCTGTATGGAGGGAAATGACGTATTACTAACTACTAAGTTAGGGCAATGTATTCGATTTGCAATTACTGATGTGCGAGTTTTTTCAGGGCGTAATTCAGTGGGGGTAAGGGGAATAGTTCTTGCAGAAGATGATCAGGTGATCTCTATGGCGATTGTTCTCCATGCTGATGCAGATTATGATGAGCGCGTTTGTTATATGAAGTATATGGCTTCTCATCGTCGTCTTATTGCAAGTGATATTGATGAAGGTGGTGTTCTTAAAAATGATTCTTCTATTGAAGGGAAGATTTCGGAAGAGCGTTGTAAAGAATTAAAGTCAAAAGAACAATTTATCTTGACCGTATCAGAAAAAGGATTTGGCAAAAGAACATCTTCTTATGATTTTCGTATTTCCAGTCGTGGCGGGAAAGGTATTCTTGCTACTGATACTTCAAAAATGGATGAAATAGGACCATTGATATCAGCATTTCCCGTTAATGATAAGGATCAAATCATACTAGTTTCTGATAAAGGAACTCTTATTCGAGTTCCTGTTAATGATATTAGAATTGCTAGCCGTTCTACAAAGGGAGTTGTTATTTTTTCTACTGCGAAGGATGAGAGAGTGGTATCAGTTGAGCGTATTAGTGAATCTGATATTATTGATGTGTCAGAAGAAGAATAAACTAAATTTTATTTTAGAATATTGTTGTATTGATGAAGGACGATAAAAACGATTACACAATGTAGTTTTTATCGTCTTTTTTTATTAAATAATTTTCATTTACAGCAATCAAAACAAAGAATATAACAGTGGATCTCGTTATAATTATTGGCTATCCAAGTATATTTTTTAAATTAGATAGGATGAAGTATTAATGATTTTTCTTTCAAAAAAATATTGATGATGGTTTTTTTATATTGAGAAAAAATTAGTTTAAGATTTTAATTTTTAGTACAGTGTCTCGATTGATGGTACATTTTATTTATTCTGTTTTGTAAATAAAAATGACTATTAATTCCGATTAATAATAAAAAGGATCATGTGCATGCTGAGGAAGGCTGTTTATACAGGGTCTTTTAATCCTATTACGAATGGACATATAGATATACTCATTCAATCTCTTTCTTTCGTTGAAGAAGTAGTGGTATCTATTGGTTGTAATCCTGTTAAACAAGATGATTTTCTTTCGATTCAAGAGCGTTCAGAATTAGTTATGAAATCTGTTGCTGATGTGATTCCAGGGAGTATAAACAGAGTATCTGTCATATCTTTTGAGGGATTAGCTGTAAATTTAGCAAAAGATCTTTCTGCTCAAGTCATAATACGTGGTTTAAGGGATATGACAGATTTTGATTATGAAATGCGCATGACCTCTGTTAATCGTCGTCTTTGTCCGGAAATTGTCACTATTGCTCTTTTTGCCAAGGAATCTTCTCGATATGTAACTTCTACTTTGATTCGTCATCTTGTATCCATAGGCTCAGATATAACTTCTTTTGTACCAGATCCCGTTTGTGTTTTTTTAAAAGAGCGTGGCAAGTAACTGTATCGAATTATTGGTATAAAAAAAAGCATGAGATACAATAACGGGTGATTGAGCTCTCTTTCTTATTGTATTTTTCAATATTCTGAAAAGACTTAATCTTTAATATTTTTTGTTTTATTATATTTTTCAGAAAAAAATCTGTAATCTGATGGATCGTACTATAAAACATTCACATGAATTAAGATTTAAGGAGATAATGTAGTTATGATGGTGAAAGAATTTGATTTTCATCTTCCATCTTCTAGAATTGCATTAAGGCCTGTATCTCCGAGAGATAGCGCTCGTCTCATGGTTGTATATCCAAATTTATCATGTTCTCAAATGATTTCAGATTATTCAGTGCGTGATTTACCTATTTTTTTAAATTCTAATGATGCCATTGTATTTAACAATACTAAAGTTATTGCGGCACAATTAAGAGGAAGACGATTGCGTCGTACAAATGATAGCGAACATTGGATATCTTGTACTTTGCATATGCGTATTTCTTCTAATAGTTGGAGTGCTTATGTTCGTCCAGGTAAAATTATTAGACAAGGAGATACAATCTATTTTTTTTCGCAAGATGGTCAATCTAAATTAGAGGCGAATGTTATAGAAAAGAGAGATACAGGAGAAATTCTGCTGGTTTTCCCTCTTTCAGGGACGGAATTAGATAGACAAATTGCTTTGATAGGAACTATGCCGCTACCACCTTATATTGCAAAAAAACGTCCTATAGATGAACGTGATTATGTCGATTATCAAACGACATATGCTAGCATTCAAGGTTCAGTTGCAGCTCCTACAGCTGGACTGCACTTTACATCTGATCTTTTGTCGAAGCTTGTTTCTATGGGTGTTGCAGTATATTTTATAACTCTACATGTTGGTGCAGGAACTTTTATGCCAGTTAGAGTAGAAGATACTGATGATCATATTATGCATAGTGAAATAGGTTTTATAGATGCGCAAACAGCACAAGATTTAAATGCTGTTAAATTGCGAGGAGGGCGTATCGTTGCCGTTGGAACTACATCATTGCGTCTTTTAGAAACAGCAACAACAGAAGATGGAATCATAATGCCATTATCAGGGTATACTAATATTTTTATAACTCCAGGATATCGTTTCCGTGCTGTTGATGTATTGCTGAGTAATTTTCATTTACCAAAATCAACTTTATTAATGTTGGTATCGGCATTTTGTGGAGTGGAAGAAACAAAAACAATGTATCAACATGCTATTGCCAATTCGTATCGTTTTTATTCGTACGGTGATGCAAGTTTGATTTTTAAAAAATAATTTTTCTTGTTATAAGAACAAAATAAAATATTTATAACATTAAAAAATAGGAGTAATAGAAATTGCTGAAAATAGTATTTTTTCTAAAAATATTTTTTTTGTTTTGTTGAAAATCATCCTCTATACTGTCAGTATTGATAACAGAGAGAAAAAATGATTTGTATTAAACTAATTTTCTTTCCTTTTGATGTAGAACTCTTACTACGATAAGAAATATATTTTTTCTCATAGAAATGTTGGGTATGGATAAAAATTTTTGCTTCAATATTAAAGCTAAAAGTGGCAATGCTCGTTTAGGTGAGATTATCACCCCTAGGGGGATTATTAAAACGCCAGCATTTATGCCTGTCGGCACTTCTGGAGCTGTTAAAGCTATGTACTTTGATCAGGTACGTGATTTGGGTGCAGATGTTATTTTAGGAAATGCATATCATTTAATGTTACAACCCGGGGCTGATCGTATTGCCCGCCTAGGTGGATTACATCAATTTATTCGTTGGTTCAAGCCAATACTAACGGATTCAGGTGGTTTTCAAGTGATGTCTCTTTCAAAATTATGTTCTATCGATGAACAAGGTGTTAGTTTTAGGAGTCATATAGATGGTAGTTTACATCGAGTTTCGCCAGAAGATTCTATTGAAATTCAAAATCTTCTTGGATCTGATATACAAATGCAACTTGATGAATGTTTGGCGTTACCAGCTGATGAGAAAGAACTAAAACGCGCGATGGAATTATCGTTGAGATGGGCTGAAAGATCTCTTGTGGCATTTGGTAATCAACCAGGTAAAGCCTTGTTTGGTATTGTGCAGGGTGGTGATAATATTAGTTTGCGATCTTTTTCTGCTGCACGGCTAAAAGAGTTAGATCTGAAGGGTTATGCTATTGGTGGCTTAGCGGTTGGTGAACCACAAGAAGTTATGTTGCATATTTTATCGAATATTTTACCTATATTACCTGTTGAAAAACCGCATTATTTAATGGGAGTTGGTACGCCAGATGATATTTTAAAGTCAGTAAGTTGTGGTGTAGATATGTTTGATTGTGTCATGCCTACTCGTGCAGGGCGACATGGTTTATCTTTTACTCGTTTTGGTAAAATAAATTTGCGTAATGCAAGACATACCGATGATATGCGTCCTTTGGATGCAGAATCTAATTGTCCAGCATTGCGTGATTATTCTCGTGCTTATTTACATCATCTTTTACATGTCAATGAATCGTTAGCAGGTATGATTCTTTCTTGGGCAAATCTTTTCTATTATCAAGATTTAATGAGAGAAATAAGAAATGCTATTGCTCAAGATTGTTTTGCTGATTTTATGATGCAAACACAAGAAAATTGGAGGAAAGGCGATATTCCTCCTCTTGTTTAAGTAGCGATGGTTCAAATGATCAGTGTCATTAAGGAAAACGAGTTATATTTTTTCTCACTATAACGGCATTGTTATCACGTCATTATTTATTTTTCAAATTCATGCAATATTGTTGGTCCGAAAATGCTTTCGAATGATTCTCGAATAAGAGTATCTATATATTGTGTTGAATAAAAATGTCCGAGTTCTTTTAAAGAAGTAACACCGTGTTGATTAATTCCACAAGGAATAATTCCAGAATAATGGCTTAGATCTGGAGAAATATTCAGTGAAAATCCATGAAAAGATATCCATTTACGTATTCGTATTCCAATAGCTGCTATTTTATCTTCAGCCAAGCATTGCTTTCCCGCTATTGTTTTATCTGAGCGAACTACCCAAATTCCGATACGATCTTCACGTCTTTCACCGATTATACCTAATTTGTTGAGAGTACATATGATGACTTCTTCAAGGGCAGCAACAAAACAACGGAGATCTTTTTGACGTTTTGCAAGATTAAGCATGAGATAAAC
The DNA here is from genome assembly GCF_000183665.1 of Candidatus Liberibacter solanacearum CLso-ZC1. Taxonomy (NCBI): domain Bacteria; kingdom Pseudomonadati; phylum Pseudomonadota; class Alphaproteobacteria; order Hyphomicrobiales; family Rhizobiaceae; genus Liberibacter; species Candidatus Liberibacter solanacearum. The sequence goes on along the minus strand of NC_014774.1, from coordinate 1,100,999 downwards.
AATGCGTTGTCCTGGTCCATGGTAAGTATATCCGCCACCGCGTCCTGTGTTATAAACTGGAAAACGTTCAGGAGACACTAAATCATGGGAATTAGCACTGGTCCCACTAGTATAGAGAGGCGGATGCTCAAGAACCCATACAAGTTCTTCCGATTTTCCTAAGGCAATTCGTTGGACTTCACGTTCCATGATCATCTGACATTTTTCATAAGACATGGGATAATTAGTTACCCACCAACGAACAGGAGGAAGGCTTTCTACAGGAAACATTGATATATTTAGAGCATTCCTTGACAATATTATCCTATAAAGAAACATTTTTTGGTGCGGTCGAGAAGACTCGAACTTCCACAGGTTTCCCTACAGCGACCTCAACGCTGCGCGTATACCAATTCCGCCACGACCGCTTTTTATGTAACAGAGGTATAATATTGCTGAATATGTAAAAAGTACAGATACTTTTTTTATAATTATTGCTTATTCAATAATTCGAAAATTATTTTTTAAAATAAAATACATCATTCAAGTTTGACAAATACTTTGTCTTGGCTTTTGGAGTTAATGAGAAGGTTTGGTTGTGATAATAAGAAATGTTGAGTATTATCCAATGGTCCTTATTATGATAACAGCAATTTTTTAAAAATCATGTTGCGTTATATAAAAAAGAATATTTCCAATCATTTTATAGTATTTATCAAGTATAAGTGATAATAAATTCATTTATAAATAATATTATATGCAATAAGATATATTTTTACAAATAACTTACTATGAAATTTTTATTTAAATACACATAAAACACAGTATAATTATAATAATAAATTAAAATAATTTTATTTTTATATTGAATTAATAAATATTTTTAAATTATTTTGTTTAAAAGTAATTGGTATTTTCATGGTTATAAAGAAAACAATGTTCAGGAGAGACTTTATCTATCAAAAGAATCTTCCTATGAACGGCTTAAACAAAATGCTTTGAAGTGTTTAAGGCAATTTTTTATAGTTTTTATATTATCCTTCCAAGGGATTAACTTTGGCTATTGCTAATAAGAGTGTTCCTTATTCTTCTTATGAAACGGATATGAAATTAAATCTGGTTAATATCCTTTCCCATTTTAGCACTAAGAATATTTTTTATTCTGGTTATCAGGATAGAATTGTAACCGTAAATACAGTGAGTGCATTATCTGATTTGATAGATAAAAATGGATTGTTGGGTGGCAATGAGGCTAGCTATCTTTTATCGCAGAATAGATTTCTTTTTAGAAAAAAAAAGCATAAATCCAATGACGGGATCTATCTATACATTTGGGGTAGGGAACCATTTTTTTTATATCCGCATGATGACGAATCCAGCAATTCGATTCGGTGATATTTCGGCATATATGAAAAAATGCATTTTATATATGGATTAGATTCTAAAGAATTCTATAAAAAAAATGATTTTATTGCCTCCTTTGGATTTAATAGATTTAAAATTATTCTATTCTTTGTGGTCTATGATTAGTGGTCAAACTATAGGTTTACCTATATTAAATATTACAAAAAATATTGGCGTTATACCATCAATGCGTTTAGTTTTAACCTCATATGCTGTGCTCGAAAAACGTTTTTTCTCAAATTTTTTACAAAAGATAAAGAAATAAATATGGGTTTTAGCTAGGATAAAGCCGTTCATTTATCCAATAATGTCTATCTATGGAGGACTTGGAATTAACAAAGTTTTTTCTTTTAATAAGATAGATATTGGAGGATCTTTGGCTGTTTGGAAACAACCGGAATTACTTTCAGATTATCCGGCTACAGCCGTCAAAATGGGTGAAATGGTAAAATTAGACTTGTTATATCACATAACAGACCATTTAAAAGTATCTATGGATATAGCATATAAGTAATGGCTACTCTTTAGGGGAAGTTGTTTCTGCCTCTCCCATTTAAAAGTTAGTTTGAACTTTATTTTGATGAAAGTAGACTGTCATCTCATAATCAAATTACAAGCGTATGATATAGCAAAGAGAACATTACGTTTTTCTAAAAATAAATTGAAGTATTGTAGATATGTAAGATAGAGATGATTTTGATAATATCAATGTTGCGTGTAATACTGTGCAGAGGTTTATGAGCAGTGATTTCCTTCTTGATTTATTATTATTTATTGCTGGTTGTAGTCGGTGGTATATCAAAGATAAAATATTCAGTGCTAACCCCTTGTTGTCAAGAGATCAGCTATTTATCTTAAAAATTTTAGATAGAGCCCAAAAGACAATTCAAAAAAATAATAAAAGATTGGTTTCAAGATGATATTTTAACATATAAGATGTTGTTTTTTATAAAAACACCTTCATGTGTGAATTTATAACTAATATAAACACGCGCAGTCTCCTCGCAACCATGGCATGTTCCAACACGAAAAGAAAAAATAAATTCAATATCATCATTATTTTTTTCTGTTTTCATCAGTACTGCAGAGTCCTGTATATTAGAATAGGGATGTTGTTTTTTGAAATCTAACCAAACTTTAGAAGTTAGGAGATCATCGTAAATGTCCTCAGTATAAATCGGTTTACCTGCAGGAGGTATCAATAAAGTTGTAGTGTTTGTATTAGCTCTAAAAGGATATTCAATTTCCGCAATACCTATAGGTCCTTCTTTTCTAAAGGAATATACGTAGCCCATCTCTCTGGTTTTATTTAGATATTGAACTGCTTTCAGTGCTTCTATAGAACCGCTTTTTTCAATTTCCTTAATTAAACAAATATCACGTGTTTCATAGCTAGCGCACTTATTAGCTAAATCATCGTGCCAAACTGATTTTTCATTGATAACAGAAGCGCTATGTGGAGGTGGAGCATTTTCTTTTTTTTGAACATTTTTTTTATCACAACTAATAAGAACCAGAGTAATGAATAAATATAACATAATACTAGATCTCATCGCATGTTCCTCGTAACAGATCTTTATTTTATATTTTTTTAAATGAAATTAAGTAATAATTTTATTTTTTGAAAATTCTGTGATGTTTAAAATATATAATGATAATGTATAGGGTCACATTAGTAATGTCTATCAAAATATTGAGTTGTTTAGAAAAACATTGATGATTTAATTTGGTCAGGATGATCAAAATATTTTATCTCATGTATGCTACGAATTCATTTGGCAATCTAATGGATGATGATGATATATCGCATGATATTTGCAATTAAAAACGTATGATAAATGGCGAATTCATTTTACTATATTCAGTGCAACAGAATTATATTTTTATTTTTTATGATAGTTGTTTTGATCCTTTCTCGTTGATACAGGTAAGTAAAAGATTATTTTGAATGTAGTGGGTTTTTATAGGTAGTAGAAAGCTCAATGGGTTCATTGCAAGAAGAGAAGTTGAGGCGGAGTTATTGTTATATGGTTAGTCGCACCTTTTAAAAGGTAAGATAAATATTTTTAAAAAATCATGCAAAATAAATGAGTTACGATTTTACTGGTGACCTCTGCAGGGGAGGCACGCCAATCCTTAGTCTTGTTTCTCAATTTTTAACAACTCCAATTTCTATAGCGGAGAAGCATTTATGAGCTATGCCTAAGATCCTTGAGGGTGGAGCAAATGGCATGTCCGCTTGGTCTTATAGGGCAAAGTTCTTAGCTTTTGGTATGTCCTGAAGGGGATTGTCGCCAACACAGCAAGAAAGGCTGTTACAGGTTAAGAACTCGATTGATTTTACCGATCCAAAGACATTAGCTTTGCTCACGGCGAGAACCCTTACGCACTATGATAGGTTTTTCAACGAATATCACCATGACTTCAAAGACCTCTTGCACGCTGTCCCTGTAGCTTCAACCATTATTGGTTTGGGCGACGCAAGAAACATCTTCGGAGAAGACGAAGAAAAAAGAGAGAAAGCCAATGCCAACTTTGCTAAGGAACTCGCTAACAATATTCCTTTAAAGAACTTGTTTTATGCCAAGGCTGCTTTTCAGAAGATGATAGTAGACAATCTCTGTGAGTACTTCAACGAGGGATACAAAGAGAGGTTAGATATGAATCGTGAACTCCGTAAAAGCAGGAGCAATATAGGATGACTAAAAAGCAAGAACAGTATGCAACGAAACAAGCGTTAATGCTTTAGCCACTGAATACAAACCCTATCCATCAAGGTTGATCATATTGACGAGCAATTTAAAGCATCAGAGGCGAGGGACGAGAAGCAACAAAAAGGTATAGAAGAAATTCTGAATATTCTCAACACTTCAAAAGGTCTTGCTTCATTTATTAAAACGAGCGGTGCAATAACCGCTTCTCTTTCCGCTATTATCTATGCACTCTATAATCTCAAGAATTGGATTAAAGGATGATACAGTCGTTTCTTGTAGGGGAAGTCTTTAGATTTGCTCTTCGGTTTATCCCGTCTGTATTTGAGAAAATAGCTGATGGTGTATTAGAATATCTGATGCAAAAACAATCGATAGAATATGATAAAATGAAACTTGAGTTGGCACGGATTAACAGCTCTACTCAACTAGATCTTGCAGATATTAAATTGGAGATTGAAGAACTCAAAGCTGATCAGCTAATCAGATTAGCAAGAATAAAAGCCCAAAAGGTCAAGAGTGGCATACAATGGATTGATGGCTTTAACGCTTTTGTTCGTCCTTTGACATCACTTTTTTGGATTATTGTTTATCCGTTATTGGTCTGGTGGAGTGTGAAAGGAGGGCATCTTTGACAGAAGCCCCTTTTCGATCCTAAGCCCATTTGAACAAGAGATTATCGCTTGTATCCTTGGTTTCTGGTACACCGATAAAATTGTGCAGAAGAGGCGGGGTTAGTTAGCTCCCGCTGCTCCCAGCTCTGGTTTAGGTGCTTCAGCTGTTGTAGCCGCTCCAGCTTGTTTAGGTGCTTCAGCTGTTGTAGTTGCTCCAGCTGGTTTAGGTGCTTCAGCTGTTGTAGCTTCTCCAGCTTTTTTAGGAGGTGTGTCAGCTGGTTAGGTTTAGCTACTTCAGCTGCTTTAGCTGCCGATTCTGCTGCTTTAGGTTTCGTTTTATTACAACCACCTGAGGAACCGTTACAAGGACCTAAGAAGGAAACGTTACAACCACCTAAGGAAACGGCTGTTGATAGCATTGCAACTATAGAAATTAAACCTGGCTTTTTTATATTCATATTGTTATCCATATATACGTATTTTAATATCATTTAATGCAAATTAATATCAGCTAACAACTATATATTTAATGCAAAATTAATATCATCTAAAAACTATATATTCCGCGAGTCAATACCCTGCCGCAGCTTTTAATTGATTTGGTTAAGGGCTTTGTAGTGCAGAAGAGGCGGTGAGCGGTTATTTAGGATCCCTGCCTGTTAAATTCTTATAGTCTCTCTTTAGTTGATTCGTCGCATTCCATACTGGCTTAGTCACATGATACAATTCGGTAATTTTAGCGTCTGCTTCTTTTACCTCTGGGTGTGATTTGTCGCCTCCATGTTTATTCAACAAAAAATCGTAATTAATTTTTAGATCAAGATCTTTAGAACTTAATTCGTCCTCTTTTCGTTTCGATTCTTTCCATTTTTCATACAGTATTTGGCTATCAGATTTAACCAGTATTTGTTTTGTATTTCCACTATCACTACCAGATTTATTTTCTTCTTTTGGTATTATTAGTTCTTCTGTACTTTTACTACAAGAAGTATTTGCTATTGGTATTTGAGCTATCTTCGCAGGAGTGTTATGAGATTCAGATTCTAACAAATCACAACCATTTAACCATACAGACGATGACAACAGTATGGAAGTCAATGCAATTTTTTTTGATATCATCATTAAACTCTTTGGTTTTAAAAATAAAAAAATATTTTACAACACACCTGAGTGAAATAGTCTAGTAATTGAAAATTGCATTTTTTATCTATTCGTAACCTCTTCTTGATTTAATCAAAAGATTTGCAGGACTTCGCCTAACAGCTTATCGATGTTCTGCTGGCATTTGGACTATCGGTTATGGCCATACTGGAAATGATGTTTTTGAGAACTTGGCCATAACTGAACAACAAGCAGATGATCTTCTTAAATGGGATGTTTCGAAGTGCTTAAGCCAAGTATTTACCGTTTCTCCGATTCTTATTCATGCTGGTGAAAACCGCATATCGGCTATTGGAGATTTTGTTTTTAATTTTGGAATTGGAAGATATCGGGCAAGCGCTTTAAGGAAATGTGTAGATGCTGAAGATTGGGTTACTGCTTCTCATGAAATACGAAAATGGGTTTTTGCTGGTGGCAAAAAGCTCAACGGATTGGTATTGAGGGGAGAGGTTGAAGCAGAGCTGTTGTTGAAAAATTAGATAAAAACATGATTATGAATTACTAGCGTTAGTCGCACTTTCTTAAAAGGTAAGACCAACTTATATAAAAAAGTTCTACTAAATCAATATCTTACAATTTTAGTGGTACGCCCTAGGGGAATCGAACCCCTCTTTCCAGAATGAAAATCTGACGTCCTAACCGATAGACGAAGGGCGCATACTCGTTGCCCGCGCACAGATTCCATAAGAAGAACGGACGCTGCAACGACTCTTGTATATTCAAAAAATAATAGAAACACAAGAATTCTCTCTTATTTTTTGAGCATTTATATCAGTGTTTTATAAAAAAAGTAAATGATCTGGAATAACTGTGGAAAAGTATTATTGGATATCTTTTTATAAAAAAAATTTTCAAAATATTTAGGAGAATATTTTCGCGATAGGTTGTTATGAGTTATTTTCTAAGAGATTGGATTGCTAGTTGTTATTTAACAGCGGAAGCATGGATATAAATATTTTCTATGGGATGCTATCATCAAATGATTTCTAGATTGCTAGATAATAAAAAACAGATTGAGTATGTGGTTTTTTTATTTGTTGACCAAATATGTCAAGTGAGCGAAAAACTATTTCTTCAAGGAAAATACTACTACTGTTATAGCAATATCTATTCCGCTGAGAGACCTTTATATTGCATGTGCATTCCTTTAAATTTAATAAAAAGGAATGCTAAAAAATTTTTTATTTCAATGTAATAGATGATATCGTTTATATCAACCATATGTAAATGGGGGAATATTATTTGTAAAAATTATTATTTACTCTATTGATAATCCAGAGAAACGTTTTTTGAATTTTGATACTTGTCCTCCGCGATCAGTGATTTTTCGTTTTCCACCAATCCAAGCGGAATGTGAAAGAGGATCAATATCAAGTTTCATGACAGCTCCTTCTTCTTTCCAAGTAGTGCGGGTTTGATATTCTGTTCCATCAGTCATAACGACTGTGATTAAGTGAGTTTTTGGATGAATGTTTTTTTTCATTTTTTTCTCCTAGGATGAAGGATTTTAAATTAAATGTAGACCAACAAGATAAGAATTAGATATTAGTGATTTCTTTAATTTAGCACAACATGTCTGATCAAACATATTAGCATAACATAAAATCCAACGGTAGTGGTCTATTGATATAATATGGCAAATAAAATGGCACAGAAGAATTCCAAAAATATCCTTTCATTATTTAGATTTCAGATGTTGTATCTTAGATATTGTTGGTGGTTTTTAATAGGGGAATTGGTAGCGATCTTTCTTTATTCAGGTATTATGCTATGGCTTCCTATCATAACTTCTGTTCTGTTAAAGAAAGTAGGGATAGCGCCGTATCTTTGGTGTGTATTTATGTTCTTGCTTTTGGCAATTGCGAGTTCTTTGCGTTATTATTGTGCTACAATGCTCGGAGAGCGCATGATTTTGTTTATGCAAAGAGATATTATTGCGAAGCTTATCAATTTTTCTCCTTCTTTTTTTAGTTCAAGAAGCCATAGCGATATTTTTTCAACCTTAGTTAGGGATACAGAGAGAATTAAAACCACGATAGGAATCAGCATGTCGATTGTGTTGCGCAATTTGCTGATGGCCCTTGGCTCTATGTATATGATGTTTTTCATTAGCATAGATCTTTCACTGAGCATTATAGGCGTGGCATGCATAACAATTATCTTGATTATTATTATCATGAAGTTTTCACGTAAAAAAGTTAATACTCTTTATCTTGATGAAAAAAAACTATTAAATATTTTCTCTGACATGATTAAATCTATGATGGTTATACAATCTTTTAATGCAGGAAAAGAAAGTGTAAAAAGTTATAACATACAATCTGAAAAGACATATAAAAATTTTCTGAAATCTGTACTCATTCGCGCATGTATGACATGTTTCGCGATCTTTTTTCTATCTTGTGGCATTTCTATGGTATTGTTATTGGGGGCGCATCGTGTGTCTATCGAAGGAATGTCACAAGAAAAATTAACTCATTTTTTAATCTATTCTTTTACTTTTTTAGGATCAATAAGATCTGCTTCAGGATTTGTTGGAGGAATATCACAAGCAATTGCTTCGTTGAAACGATTGCGTGATTTGATGGCATATGAGTTGGATACTCCATCTCCACCTCTATCTGTAGCACTTCCCTCTCCAGTATTGGGAAGTATTGTTTTTCGAGATGTTTCATTTTTCTATCCTAAAAAGTCAGCAAAATCTATTTTAAAAAATATCGATTTCACAGTACGTTCAGGGGAAACAGTAGCATTAGTGGGGCTTTCTGGTGCTGGGAAAACTAGTTTTTTTCTTTGTTATTGCGTTTTTATAATCCTTGTTCAGGATCTATAGAAATAGATGGCATAGATCTTCGGAATGTATCATTAAAAGAAATTCGTCGGTGTATTGCTTGGGTTCCACAGAATCCACTAGTGATTAGTGCATCTGTGCATGATAATATTGCTATAGGATTTCCTAAGGCGACTCGTGAAGAAGTTCAGAATGCAGCGATAGCTTCGCAAGCGCATGAATTTATCAGCTGTTTAGAAGAAGGATACGATACGATTTTAGGAGATGATGCAATACATTTATCAGCGGGTCAAATTCAGCGTATCGCCATTGCGCGTGCCATTTTGAAAGATGCACCAATTTTGTTGTTGGATGAGATGAGTTCGGCACTAGATATTAAAAATGAAAAGAAGATATGGGAAATGTTGCGTGCAAAGAGACGGGGGCGTACGACAATTTTTGCATCTCATCGACTATCCACTATTCAGAATGGAGATACAGTTTTTATATTGCATGATAAAGTAATTGTAGAAAAAGGAAAACATGAAGAGCTTCTGAAAAAATCAGATCTTTATGCTCATTATCATGCCGTTGATATTTCTTAAAATTGGTATTACCGTTATTTTAAGTATAAGATGTAGACGCATTGGCAGTGTATTTACTATTGTTGGGATGATTTATTGTAAATGAAAAATAATGTAGGAAATACCTAGAATATGAAATATTTTCTTAGTATTTCTTGGACAAGAGATAATTTTTAATATGTCTTCTTCGTCTTACTGCCTTTTTAAAGGATTAAAATATCAACTAAAATAGTTTGGATTAATAAGGAATAAATATTGTGGATAAGAGTAAGGCATTGGATGCGGCATTATCGCAGATAGAACGTTTATATGGAAAAGGGTCAATAATGCAGCTTGGCTCTCAAAGTAGTATTTCTGAAGGAGTTGAAGTTGTTTCTAGTGGTTCTTTAGGGTTGGATATTGCTTTGGGGATAGGTGGTTTTCCCAAAGGGCGTATTGTTGAAATTTATGGTCCAGAAAGTTCTGGAAAAACGACTTTAGCTCTTCATGCCATTGCTCAGTCTCAGAAAGCAGGAGGAACATGTGCTTTTGTGGATGCAGAGCATGCGCTGGATTCTGTTTATGCGAGAAAACTAGGAGTTGATTTGAAGAATTTACTCATTTCTCAACCAGATACGGGTGAGCAAGCGTTGGAAATAACAGATATGCTGGTGCGTTCAGGAGCGGTGGATATCATTGTTGTAGATTCAGTTGCTGCGTTAACTCCGCGTGCTGAAATTGAGGGCGATATGGGTGAAAGTTTGCCTGGATTACAAGCACGTTTGATGAGTCAAGCACTGCGTAAGCTTACTGGGTCAATTTCTCGTTCTAATTGTATTCTTATTTTTATTAACCAAATAAGGATGAAAATAGGAGTTATGTTTGGATCTCCCGAAACTACTACAGGAGGAAATGCACTGAAGTTTTATGCTTCTATTCGATTAGATATTCGCCGTATAGGTGCTATTAAGGAAAAGGATGCGATTGTTGGGAACCAAACGCGAGTAAAAGTTGTTAAAAACAAAATGGCTTCTCCGTTCAAGCAAGTGGAGTTTGACATCATGTATGGAGAAGGCATTTCTCGTGTTGGTGAACTGATTGACTTGGGTGTTAAGGCTTCTATCGTTGATAAATCAGGAGCGTGGTTTTCATATAAGGGGCAACGCTTAGGTCAAGGGCGTGAAAATGCCAAGGTGTTTTTACGAGACAATGTTGAAGTGGCCAGTGATATAGATAATTTATTACGCCAAAATGCTGGATTAGTTTCAGATATCCTTTTACAGGAACCTGCAATTAATACGAGGGATGACGCTAATGTTGAGTAAATGAGTAGTATTTACTGTATAAGTATTCGGTATAGTTGGTGTGTAGAACGCGCTTGATTTTACAATAGAAATTAAAGGCTATTGCAATGAGAAATCTGGGTAGTATTCGGAAGACATTTCTTGATTTTTTCCAAAAAAGAGAACACAAGATTTTAGATTCTTCTTCACTTATTCCGCATAATGATCCAACATTAATGTTTACCAATGCGGGTATGGTTCAATTTAAAAATATTTTTACAAGCCAGGAAAAACGTTCCTATAAGACAGCGGCAACGGTACAAAAGTGTGTCCGTGCCGGTGGCAAACATAATGATTTGGATAATGTTGGTCGTACTACGCGTCACCATACTTTTTTTGAAATGTTAGGTAACTTTTCTTTTGGTGATTATTTTAAAGAAAGAGCTATTAAACTTGCTTGGGAACTTCTGACTAAGGAATTCGATATTGATTGTCGTCGAATTGTTGTAACGGTTTATGATGGCGATGAGGAGGCTTTTAATCTTTGGAAAAAAATTTCTGGTTTGCCCTCTAATAAAATTATTCGTGTTGCTGGTAAAGATAATTTTTGGTCAATGGCTGATACTGGTCCATGTGGTCCTTGTTCTGAAATTTTCTTTGATCAGGGAGAGGGATTCCTAGGAGGATTGCCAGGATCTGCTGAAGCAGGAGATCGTTATCTTGAGATATGGAATCTCGTTTTTATGCAATTTGAGCAGAAAAGCCAGAAAGAGCGTTGTATCTTGCCTAGTATGTCAATAGATACTGGCATGGGATTAGAGCGCATATCGGCTGTCTTGCAGGGGAAGACGGATAATTATGATATAGATCTTTTTAAAACCCTCATTCAAGCTTCCGAACAAATAACGGGAGTAAAATATAAGGGAGATGATATTATCAATCATCGTGTTATTGTTGATCATCTTCGTTCATCTTCTTTTCTTATTGCAGATGGTATATTGCCCACAAATGAAGGACGTGGATATGTATTACGGCGTATTATGCGTCGTGCTATGTGTTATGCTCGATTATTGGGATATGAAGACCCTCTTATGATGCGTCTTTTCCCTGTTCTTTGTTCTGAAATGGGAAGTGCATATCCTGAATTAATTCAAGCTCAGCTGCTTATTGAAGAAACCCTCAAGGTAGAAGATATGCGGTTTAGCAAGACATTGGATAAGGGAATTTATTTGCTTGATGAAGTATCATCTTCTCTAGAAAAGAATGCGATTTTAGATGGAAGTGTTGCTTTTAAATTATATGATACACATGGTCTTCCTTTAGATATTATGCAAGATATTTTATGGGCACGGGGCTTGGGTGGTGTAGATGTTGCTTCTTTTAAGCAATCTTTAGAAGAACAAAGGTCGAAGGCACGATCCCATTGTTTGGGTTTAGGAGAGAAAATAACAGAAAAAATTTGGTTTTCTCTCAAGGAAAAATACGGCACTACTCAGTTTGTAGGCTACAATATTCATCATGGTTCGAAAGTAATAGCGGGAGATGAAAAAAAAGGTGATTATTCATTATCCCAAAAACCTTCGGTAGATTTTACTCAAGGAATTCCAGCTATAGTCAAAGCTATTGTGCTGCAAGATTCGATAGTTGATGTAGCAAGAGCAGGACAAAAAGTTGAAGTGCTCTTTGATCAAACGCCTTTTTATGCTGAATCAGGTGGTCAAGTAGGAGATACGGGTATTGCTGTTGGTGAGGGAGTTAGCCTTCAGATTACTGATGTACAAAAAAAAGTAGGGGGAATATTTGTTCATCATGCGACCATTGAACATGGTGTATTGCGAACAGAGATGCCAATTATTCTTACAATTAATTACCAAGATCGTCGGCAACTGAGTATTAACCATTCGGCAACACATTTGTTGCATGCGGCATTACGTACGATTCTAGGTCCCCATGTTTCTCAAAAGGGATCGCATATTATTCCTGAAAGATTGCGTTTTGATATAGTGCATTCAAAGCCAATAACCAGAGAAGAGATAAAATTGATTCAAGATCATATTAATGATGTTATTGCACAAAACTATTCTATTATAACGAGAATTATGAATATAGATGATGCCATAGCATCTGGATCCTCTGCTTTATTTGGGAAAAAATATAGTGATAAAGTAAGAGTTGTTTCCATAGAATCTGACGATGGGAGAGTTTATGCTTCTGAATTATGTGGAGGAACTCATGTTTCTTCTACAGGAGAAATTATGCTCGTACATATTGTTTCTGAAAGTGCGGTCAGTGCAGGTATTCGTCGTATTGAGGCTGTTTCTGGACAAAGAGCCCGTTCATATCTTGTTGAGCAGGATGAAAAAGTGAGATCACTCGCTTCTTTTCTGAAAGTACAACCAAGTAATGTTGTCAAACGTGTAGAAGAAATTTGGGAAGAGCGTCGTGAACTTCATCTTATCAATGCTAAGCATAAATTAAAATTGAATGTTGATGATTTGTCTTGTCATACGATTGCAAATGTTAATTTCATGAGTCATGTGATTCCTGATGCGGATTTCAAAGAACTTAAGGGATTAATTGATATGTTGCAAAAAAAAATAAAATCCGGAATCATTATGCTTATTGGTGTTTCTAAAGAGAAAAAAGCTTCTGTTGTGATAGCAGTTACGCAAGATTTAATTGATCGTTTTAATGCAATTAATCTTGTTCGTTTAGCTGCTAAGGTATTGGGTGGCAGTGGAGGTGGTGGACGTCCTAATATGGCTCAATCTGGTGGGCCAGATGGTAATAAAGTGGATCAATCTATTGCCAACATTGTATCTTTTTTAAAAAATGAAATAGAAAAATAGAGATAAAAACGTTGTTCCAAACCTTTTTTATTTATGGCTAGAATTTGCTAGAAATAGCCCGATGATAGAAAAAATTATAGTACAAATGAAAGGGACAAGACTTCTCAATGGGTATTGTTGTTTTCTTTATATAAAGATTCTAGCGAGTATAATTTTTTTAATAGTATTTTATTCTTTTCGCCCATTATAATTCAATTATTTTACCATTAGAAATTTAATTTAATAAGGGTAAAGCATTTTTTCGGGTTTAACAATGGTGTCATATTCTTCGGCAGAAATGAGTCCGCTAGCGATTGCTTCTTCTTTAAGTGTTGTGTTGTTGTGATGGGCTTTTTTGGCAATCATAGTTGCATTATCATATCCTATTTTAGAGGTCAGAGCAGTTACCAGCATTAAAGATCGGTTGAGAGAATTTTTAATATTATCGATACGTGCTTGGATATCGAGGACGCAATTATTAGTAAAAGACTCAATAGAATCACTCAAGAGTTGTATGGATTGCAAAACATTATAAGCAATCATTGGCTTATAAACATTGAGCTCGAAATGTCCTTGGCTATTGGCAAAAGTAATAGCGGCATGGTTCCCAAAAATATGAGCACAAACCTGTGTTAGCGCTTCACATTGTGTTGGATTAACTTTCCCCGGCATTATAGAAGATCCGGGTTCATTTTCAGGTAGTGCTAGTTCTCCAAGCCCAGAACGCGGACCAGATCCTAAGAATCGAATATCGTTGGCTATTTTAAAGAGAGAGGTAGCCGTTGTATTAATGGCTCCATGACAAAAAGTAACAGCATCATGAGTAGCAAGTGCTTCAAATTTATTAGGAGCGGTAATAAAAGGTAATCCGGTAATGTTACGTATGTTGAGGGCAATTTTTTCGGCAAATCCTACTGGAGAATTCAATCCAGTCCCAACAGCTGTTCCGCCTTGAGCCAGTTCATAAAGACCATTTAAGGTTATTTCTATGCGTTTAATGGAGTTCTTAACTTGTGCAGCGTATCCTGAAAATTCTTGGCCTAAAGTTAAAGGAGTTGCGTCTTGGGTGTGGGTGCGTCCAATCTTGATAATATCTTGAAACTCGTTGATTTTTTTTGTAAGGGCTGAATGTAAATTGCGAAGAGTTGGTAACAGACGATGCACTATCCGCTCTGCACACGCTATGTGTATTGCTGTTGGATAAGTATCGTTTGAAGACTGGCATAAATTAACATGATCATTAGGATGAACGGGATTTTTTGATCCCATAGTTCCTCCTAGTATTTCTATTGCACGATTGGATATTACTTCGTTAACATTCATATTGGACTGTGTTCCAGAGCCTGTTTGCCAGACGACTAAAGGAAAATGAGCATCTAATTTGCCGCTAATCACTTCTTCTGATGCTTTTATAATAGCATTTCCGATTTTTGGATCTAGTTTTCCTAGTTCCATATTAACACGCGCTGCTGCTTGTTTGATAATTCCAAGTGCACGTATGATAACAAGGGGCTGTTTTTCTTCTCCAATTTTGAAATTTTCTAAAGAACGCTGTGCTTGCGCCCCCCAATAGCAATCTTTTTGTACTTCAATAGTGCCAAAACTATCTTGTTCATTACGGGTATTAGACATTATTTCTTCTTTCAATATTAGAAACTAAGTTAGTCAATTGGATGCATTATAAATGTTTTTTTCGTTAATATAAGTAAATGATCATATTTTTTTGATTATGATTTCTGTTTAAACTCTTAGTTTAGGATAGGCAAATGTATGTGGTATTATGATTTATTTTATCTTACTTTTATCCACTCTTTTTTGTTTCATAATGACTTCTATCACTTTATTTTTCCCTGTAGTAACTGAAAATTCTCGGGAGTAAATTCTTTCTTTGTTGCGTGCAATAACAACATAATCTCCTTCTGAAAGAATCATAGAAGGGAAAGCATGAACGCTTTCACCTACTGTATCTCCACCAGCTGTTAATATTGACCATGCAGTATCAGCAATTGCTTCTCCACCTGCTTCTGATACAAGTTTAAATGTTGTTTTGGCAGCTCTATTCTGAATAGTTACATCAATGACTTTTCCAGATTCTACTTTAACGATAGTACTGACAACAGCATTATATTTTCCATAATGAGAAGTTATTTGATAATTAGTTGATCCCAATAATCGTATGAGTGTTCCAGAGCTTACTTTGTCAGCAATCATCAAGGGTTTTTGATTGGGATTGGAATAAATAGAAAAGGTGAGTTCATCGTCTACAATCGGTGAATCTGGCTTGTATATGCTATATAAACGTATTCCTCCTGCGTTGAATACAAACGTATGTTTTTCGATTTGTTTTGTTGGGGTAACGGTTATTCTTTTAACGACTCCAACATGACCAAAAGAAGCACTAACCAAATAATCTCCAGGGAAAAGTTCTAAGTATACTATTCCTCCTATAATTTTCTTAATAGTTGATAAAGTATCTTTTTTATTCAAAGTAGTATCAAATACATGCCAAGAAACACCGCTGTTTATAAAAGGACTATTTTCAGTTAAGCGTGCTTTGCAAATAATTTTTTGGGCGGGAATTATTTTTTTACCTTTTCCTTTTGACATATCATTAGACGATGTAGATGTCGTGTGAATGTCACTAGGATTTTCTGTTTTAGCATAGGATGGAAAAGAGCAGTGTATGCTCATAATAATGCTGATAACATAATAGAAGAATGAACTTTTATGGAGAGATAAATATAGTTTCATTATTGTTGACTAAGATGATAGTTGTTAAAAACATTTCTGCTAAAATCGATATTTTCTTGCACATGAGAGTAGATGACATATATCCTTAAAGGCAGTTTAATCAATCCATCATGATAACAAATAATCGTTTACAAGTACATTGAGTTCCACAGCATTGCTTAATATAATTTGAAAAATAAAATAGAGGAGATCTTGTATGGATATTTCTTCATTATTATTAAAAAGAAAATTTCTGTCAGATTAAAATGAGGAAAATATAAATCCAATAGAGATTTGTTTTTATTTCTCGTTCTTATAAAATTATCGCGATGATATTTTTTTATAAGAATAGTTTCTTTTCTTTTCTTTTCTTTTTAAGTATTTTTTGGTAGCTGTTGTAGAATACATTTTTTAAAATGGGAAGATCGTTATTTTATCCCAAATCATTGTCTTATATTTTATCGCTCTTCTCTTTTAATAGAGAGTACTAATTTATTCTCAAAAGATAATTTTATGATATCCTCGTTGTGGTTGGGACCTTCAGGTAATAAAGATGAATATATTTGATTCTCGTGCGATTTGTAGTAATTTCCCAGTAAGTGGTTTTTTTATTTTCGTCGTACTTTATACGATAGTCTGTGCATCCATTATAGGAACTTGGAAATATGGTATATACAAGCGTCCTGCATTAGACATGATCGCTTCTATGATCTGTGGATTGTTGATGTCTTTGTTAATTATTTTATCTTTTAGCATTATGCAGGATAAAAAACCGCATTTTTGGATAGGTCCAAGCATGCATAAAAATTTACTTTCTGACTGATAATCTCAAAATTACAGTTCATAAAATATAGATTTAGGCACGATTAAATCTACAGGCACATCATGAATAGAAATCAAAAATTACCAAATACTATTACATAAAAAGAAGGATACTGGCATAAAAAGAAAAAAATTCAATGCTTTTACATTTTACGAAGCAGAAAGCTAGTTATCCTTGTCTCACTTTATGTTTGGGGCTAATCTTATTGATAATATAGATTCTGTTTTTACGGCGCACGATTCTATTTGCACGGTGACGCGACTTAAGTACACGAAGAGAATTTCTGACCTTCACGATATAGCACTCCAGATAAAAACAATAGGGATAAACACATCTATCTTTCTTTCATTTTTAAGTCAATAGTTTTATTGGTTTTCTGACAAAGGATGTACAAGAATATCTTTTGGATAGATCTGTGTGATATGCCCCATTTTTCTTCCAGGAAGCGTTTTTGATTTTCCATAAATATGGACAATACTAGAATCACAATTGAGCCATTTTTCGGATTGATTAATTTCAGATCCAATGATGTTATACATCACACAATTTGAATGTCTGTAGGGATTTCCAAGGGGGAGGCCAGAAATGCTACGAATATGTTGTTCAAATTGTGAAATAGTACAAGATGCTTCCGTCCAGTGTCCAGAATTATGAACGCGTGGTGCCATTTCGTTGATGAGAACGTTTCCATCCTCTGTAACAAAGAATTCTATACACAGGACACCAACATAATTGAGTGCGTTCAAAACCTTTTCCATTGCGCTATAAGCTAAACAGGTTGTTTTTTTGCTGATATGGGCGGGGACTACCGATTTGTGTAATATCCCATTAATATGGGTGTTTTGTATGGGGTCATAGAAATGCATAGAACCGTCAAGAGCGCGAGCAGCTATAATTGATATTTCACAATCAAATATTGCAAAGTGTTCAAAAATCAACGGTTTATTGCCAAGAGAAACGTATAGATTTTTTGTGGAATCATTTTGATTATAGACCTTTTGCCCCTTGCCATCATATCCCATACGTCTTGTTTTTAGTATGCCTTTACCTTTGAAATTGGTAAGAATTTTTGTCAGAGATTCTTGTGAATTAATTTCGCAAAAATCTACTGTACTAAGACCATAATCTTGGAAAAATTGCTTTTCATACAAACGATCTTGGGCAATTTCGATTACTCTAGCCGATGGGTGTGTGGGAAGCAGTGTAGAGAGGTATGAGATTGATTTAGTAGGAATATTTTCATTCTCATATGTTACGTAGTCGCAAAGATTAGCTAAATTTTTCAGGGAATCTATATCATCATATTGTGCCACTATTTGCCGATTAGAAACTTGGTTGGCGGGGCAAGTAGAATCAGGGTCTAAAATAACAACGCAAAATCCTAAGCGGGCGGCGGACATAGAAAGCATGCGCGCTAATTGCCCCCCTCCAATAATGCCGATTGTTTTTCTATTCATTCTGAAAAATCCTTCGGGTATTCGGAAACTGATGTCGTTTGTTGGATGCGCCAATCTTCCAAACGTTCAGTAATATTTTCGTCATTCAGCGCAAGAATCGCTATTGCTAATAAAGCCGCATTGACCGACCCAGATTTCCCAATGGCTAGGGTTCCTACAGGCACTCCTGCGGGCATTTGAACAATTGATAAAAGGCTGTCTAGCCCTTGGAGCGCTCGCGACATTATTGGTACCCCTAAGACAGGTAGAGATGTCATAGCGGCGATCATTCCAGGTAAATGTGCAGCTCCGCCAGCTCCCGCAATTACTAATTTAAATCCTTCGAAACGAGCGTTTTTAGCAAATTCTACTAATCGATCGGGAGTGCGATGTGCTGAAATAATGCGTGCTTCGTAATCAACTCCTAACGTATCCAGCATATCAGCTGCATATTTCATGATTTTCCAGTCAGATTGACTTCCCATAATAATGGCGATAGGGGGAGTTCTGCTCATAATTTCTCCTTTATATTATGTTGTCAGAAATAACTTGTTCTTGGATGATAGACAAGTATAGGGCAATATTTTCTTCCATTAATGATGATAGTTGATGATCATCTTGGTGTTTCAGTTGTTCTATCTTGCAAAAAGATGGAGGAATAGGGCTTGTGTTTTTTCATATATTTGAAATATTTTTGGGGATATCTGACGAATCATAACGGATCTGTGAAAGCTAATTGACAGTGATTGTCCGTGTATTTTATGCGCATTGATTTCAGCTGGTTGGATTAAGGGATCAATGGGGCGTTTATGATATAGGATGTTTTTTGAGATGGATCGCATGATAAAAGTAAAAACAAAAATTGTCCTTCTCGTTTTGTATTTAAGTGGAGGTTTTGTGAATTACTAAAGATTAATTGCATAGATTCCTTTGTAGGATGCAATCGCTCTTTTTAAATATTTTTTGCTATCTTTTTTGCAAAAAAACAAGAACTATCATATAGTTAAAAATATAAAATTAATCGTAGTATTGCTCATTATAAAGTAGCTATAAGGCGCGTCATATAGAGAGGAAAGTCTTTTAAATTGTGGATTGTGAGCATTGTATTTATTCCTTTATGGATAACGTGCTTTCCCTTCTATTCCTTGTCGCATATTTTTATAAGAATGGGATGATAAAATATTTTTAAATTTACCATATTTTTTTTAGAGAGTATCCTTCATTATGCTTGAAAGCGTACAATCAATCAAATTTATTGATTGTTGTCAATTGCTCTTTGTACATTGAATCTTGAGCATGCGAATCAAAAAATGGATTTTCTGCTGTAATTATAGTGGTAAATTTTGATTTTATGGTCTGATGTGATTAAAAAAGTTCTATTTTTTTATCATAATATTTGTGTGTATATTATGATAGAGATAGAGATTTTATGATTTTTTTGTCAAATTTTCTTTATACTGTGGCGAAAGATCGTTGACTCTCTCTCTATAGAAAGAATACGATAATCTTCTTTCTATAGTGTGTGTATGTTTGTCATGAGTTAAGTTTTCCTGATTTTATCTGCGCTTTTTTTGACTTAGATGATTATACGAAAGAGAGATCTATAATATGCCCCGTTCTGCTCTTCTCAATGTTATGGTAAGTGCTGCTTTAAAAGCCGGTAAATTGTTGTCACGTGATTTTGATGAGGTGCAAAATTTACAGGTTTCTCGGAAAGATCCTAGTGATTCCGTAGCGCAATATCATTTAAAATATCAAGAGATTATTTATCAGGAATTGTTGTATGCCCGCCCTAAGTATGGTTTTTACGGCGAGGGAAAATCATGTGTTGGACAAGATAGTTTGACGCGTTGGATTGTTGATCCATTGAATGGTTCTACCAATTTTTTACACGCTATTCCGCACTTTTGCATCTCGATTGCTTTGGAACGTGCGCAAGAAATAATTGCCAGCGTTATTTTTAATCCTATTACAGATGAGTTGTATACAGCTGAACGTGGTGCTGGGGCTTTTTTAAATGATCGTCGTATACGTGTTTCCTCTCGCCGTCTTTTGTCTAAATCTCTTATTTCTTGCGGTATTCCGCGTGTCACTTGTCAACAAAATAATCATTTTCTTGCCCATTTTAATGGCATTATAGATAGTATAGCTGGGGTGCGTAGTTTTGGTGCGATAGCTCTTGATTTGGCTTATATTGCATCTGGTCGATTTGATGGTTTTTGGGAAAAAGGATTTTCTCCATGGAGTATTGCGGGTGGATTACTTCTTGTTCGTGAAGCAGGAGGATTTGCCACTGATTTTTTGGGGAAAGCTACGATTGTCGAAAGCAAAAGTATCATCAGCGGCAATATACACATCCATAAACAACTTTTAACTGTCATGAATAGCTAAGTGCTTTTCATTTTATGTTCTGCTACAGCTTTTCTCACGATGGGATATTAAAGCTTGCAAAGCGTTCTATATTTCAGCGATCTATTGTTAAAGGAAAATGATTTTTGATTGTGTCGCAAATTGTTGACATTGAACTAAAGCTAATAGATTGCTAAATCTTGCTAAAAAAAGAGAATAAGATTAAAAAATAATTAGTTTAGGATTTCTTTTTTCTTCATGGCTAAACTATGAAAAGAGATTTTTTATATTTAAAGAAATTTTTTTTTTTACTAATCTTTGTATGGATCTGATCTATATTGTAGTTATACAATATTTTTCTTAAAAGATGATCATTTTCTTTTGAGATAATTATTTATTTATAAAAAAGTTTTGTTTATCTTTGTCAAGATACAAGGTTTGGTTCTCATTTATATTAGACTACTACAAGAATACTGGTAATTTTGGTCTTTAAGTTATGAAGTTATGGGAATAATTTTATAGATATGTCCTTAATGTATTCCCGACAATATAAATTGTTTTCCTGAGAGGATAAATTCGTTATGTCACATATATGCAAGCCAAAATCAAAGCCTATGCGTCCCTTTTTCTCTTCTGGTCCATGTGTAAAGCGTCCGGGATGGTCTCTTAGTGTATTAGAGGGGGCGTTACTTGGGCGTTCTCATCGTTGTACTCTGGGAAAAGAAAGAATAAAGAGGGCGATAGACTTAACTCGGGAGGTTTTGGAAGTTCCTGAAAGTTATCGCATTGCTATAGTTCCTGCTTCAGACACTGGGGCTGTTGAAATGGCATTATGGTCTTTGCTTGGTTCTCGTGGCGTTGATGTCCTTGCGTGGGAAAGTTTTGGGCTTGGGTGGATGTCAGATATTCGGCAGCTTTCTCTTCAAGATGTTCGAGAATTTACGGCTCCTTATGGTGAGCTTTCGGATTTTTCTAAGGTGGATTTTGATAGAGACGTGGTATTTGTTTGGAATGGAACTACTTCGGGTGTTTGCGTTCCTGATGTGGAATTTATTCCAGAAAATCGAGAAGGTTTGGTTATTTGTGATGCAACTTCAGCAGTTTTTGCGCGTCATATTGATTTTAAAAAATTAGATGTTTTGACTTTTTCTGCACAAAAAGTTTTGGGTGGAGAAGCGGGTTTTGGGGTTATCATATTATCCCCTCGATCTATTGAACGTCTTGAAAATTATGTTCCTTCTTGGCCCTTGCCTAAGATTTTTCGTATGACTAAAGGGGGTAAGGTGATGGAGGGTCTTTTCTCTGGAGAGACAATAAATACCCCTTCTTTATTATGTATTGAAGATTATATTGATGCATTGGTATGGGTGAAGGAAATGGGAGGGCTTTCTGCGTCTATTACGCATTGCAATGAAAATGCTGCTGTTTTGTTTCAGTTTATTAAGGAAAATGATTGGGTTGAAAATCTTGCGATTGATTCGAAAAATCGTTCTAACACGTCTATTTGTATGAGAATTGTTGATTCCGATATTGTGTCTTTTGATCGCAATACCCAAGCATCTTTTTGCAAATCTATGGTTTCTTTTTTGGAAAAGGAATCGGTTGCTTATGACATTGCTTCTTATCGTGACGCTCCTTTTGGCCTACGTGTATGGGTTGGGGCAACTGTTGAGAAAGAAGATCTTGTATCGCTATGTGATTGGTTAAAATGGGCTTTTTATTTCCAGAAAAGTGCTTTTTTACGGGCTATATCGTAAATTTTAATTGAGTAAAAGGAGAAAATCATGTCAAAGCTTAAGGTTCTTGTATCTGATGAATTATCAGTTAGTTCCATACAGATTTTTCGTGATCGGGGTATAGACGTTGATTTCCGCCCAGAAATTGGGAAAAACAAAGAAGAGATGGCTCGCATTATAGGCGATTATGATGGTCTTGCCGTGCGATCTACTACCAAAGTAACCGAGTATTTATTGTCGAAAGCTAAAAATCTTAAGGTGGTTGGTCGAGCTGGTGTTGGGATAGATAATGTGGATTTATTGTCTGCTTCTCGAGCGGATATTGTTGTAATGAACACTCCTTTTGGAAATTCTATTACGACTGCTGAGCATGCTATTTCTTTGATGTTGGCAGTTGCTCGACAGATTCCCGCTGCTAATGAATCAACTCATAAGGGTAAATGGGAAAAATCAAAGTTTATGGGAGTAGAGATCTCTGACAAAGTATTGGGTGTGATTGGAGTAGGAAACATTGGCTCTCTGGTTTGTACCCGTGCTATTGGGTTGAAGATGAAGGTGATTGCTTTTGATCCTTTTTTATCTCAAGAGCGTGCTAAGGAGATAGGGGTTTTGCAAGTACAATTGGAAGATCTTTTATCTCAGTCGGATTTTATTAGTTTGCATGTTCCTCTAACAAATAAAACCAAAAATATTTTAAATAAGGAAAATTTGTCCAAAACGAAGCCAGGTGTTCGCATTATCAATTGTGCTCGTGGTGGTTTGGTTGATGAAAAAGCTTTAGCCGAATTGCTTCAATCGGGTCATGTGGCTGGTGCTGGTTTTGATGTATTTGAAGTTGAGCCAGCGCTACAAAATCCTCTTTTTGGATTGCCAAATGTTGTTTGTACGCCGCATTTAGGGTCTTCGACAGTGGAAGCCCAAGAAAAGGT
Organism: Candidatus Liberibacter solanacearum CLso-ZC1; assembly: GCF_000183665.1. Taxonomy (NCBI): domain Bacteria; kingdom Pseudomonadati; phylum Pseudomonadota; class Alphaproteobacteria; order Hyphomicrobiales; family Rhizobiaceae; genus Liberibacter; species Candidatus Liberibacter solanacearum. Next base: position 1,077,683 of record NC_014774.1, on the reverse strand, counting down.
TGCTCTTCAATTGGCCCATCAAATGTCTGATTATTTGCTAGAGGGAGTAGTTTCTAACGCATTGAATATGGATTCTGTTTCTCTTGAAGAGGATCAAATATGATTCTGCCCCTATTATCATGAAGGAAAATGCTGTTATTATTTCTACAATAAAACGCGATAAAAGTGGTATATGGGATGGGTATATTGAGTTGATAGTGAAAACGGCGTGTGCGTCGTATTCGGTTACAGGGACAGTTTTTTCTGATGGCAAGCCAAGATTTATTAAAATTCAAGGGATTAATTTTGATGCAGACATAGGAAATTCAATGAGTTACATTGTCAATGAAGATGTGCCTGGGATAGTGGGCTTTGTTGCAATGTTTTGTTTTGGGAAAAGCTGGAATCAATATTGCTCATTTCCACCTTGGGCGGAGTAAGTTAAAAGAGGATGCTGTTTCTTTGCTTTGTGTAGACGGTTGTGTTTCAAGTGATATTTTAGAAGAGTTGTCGTCTAATTCTGCAATTCGTTCTATAAAACAATTTGAATTTAATGTTGAGTGATTTTTTATAAATAGGATGCATGTAAAATCGTTTACGATGAGGTGGTGTAAAGTTGAAGTTGGTGAGATATGAATAGCCTAGATTTTGATAAGAATCCAAAGGATATGCGTGTTGTTGTAGCTATGTCTGGAGGGGTTGATTCTTCTATTGTTGCAGCTCTTTTGAAGCGTGATGGGTATGATGTTGTTGGTGTCACGTTGCAGTTGTATAACGGTGGAAAAGAATCAAAAAGAAAGGGTTCTTGTTGTGCGGGACAAGACGTGTATGATGCTCGTCGTGTTTGTGATGCTATTGATGTTCCGCACTACGTTTTTGATTATGAAGAGCGTTTTCATAATGCTGTTATTGTTCCTTTTGCAAATGCATATATTGCCGGAGAAACCCCTTTGCCATGTGTAGATTGTAATCGAACTGTTAAATTTTTGGATTTACTTTCTGTAATGCGTCGATTGGGGGCAGATGTTTTGGCAACAGGACATTATATACGTTCTCGTTTCCACGTTGGAGCTGATGGGGTACGTCGACGCATAATGTGTCGCCCAGTAGATTCAGAGCGAGATCAAAGTTACTTCTTGTTTGCCACTACGCAGCAACAGTTATGTGATTTACGTTTTCCCCTTGGAGAGATGAAAAAAGAATCAGTCAGAGATTTGGCGAGGGAGATGAAATTGGAAGTGGCGGATAAATCAGATAGTCAAGATATCTGTTTTGTTCAAAAAGGGAAATATTTTGATATAGTAAAGAAGTTGAGCTCTGACATATCTTTGGAAGGGGAGATTGTGCATTTAAGTGGACAAGTATTAGGGCGTCATAATGGGATTATAAATTATACTATAGGGCAAAGGCGTGGTCTTGGTATAGCGGCAAGTGATCCTCTTTTTGTTGTGTATCTCGATAAACAAGGCTCTAGAGTAATTGTCGGACCAAGAGAGGCTTTGGAAGTTCGTCGTATTTATTTACGTGAAATTAATTGGTTAGGTGATGGATCTTTCGAAGATGTGGTTGTTGATGGATTCAAATGTTTTGCTAAGATTCGTTCTTCGCAAGATCCGGTTTCTGTTTTTGTGAAACGAGATGATAGTGGGGTGTATGTGGATTTTGAAAACAGTGAAGAGGGGGTTGCTGCTGGTCAGGCATGCGTATTTTATAGCTCAGATTCGAATGATGCCCGTATTTTAGGGGGGGGATTTATTAGCTGCTCTAAACGTTCAGACAAGGTGGAAAAATCTTTATTTTCTATAATGAAAAAAAATCCTTCTTTATAAGAAATATTGAAGAAAGTTCGAGGCTATTGATTGATATATAGTAATATGCATATATGTTATGGTATTATGCGAAAATTTATTTTTGTATAATACTTCTATGAATGGTTTTATTGGTATTGATTGCAGCTTTTTTTCTTGATAAAAAGAACAATGTTGGGATGATTTTTGGCGGAGTAGCTCAGTTGGTTAGAGCGGAGGAATCATAATCCTTGTGTCGGGGGTTCAAGTCCCTCCTTCGCTACCATTTCATTCCTGTAACTTTTGTTATTGTCAAATGGTCGTGCGCTGGGATTTTCTTTTTAGATGTTGGTAATGAGTATATTTCTCGAACATAATGTTTAGATTGCTGTTATTATGGTTTTAGATTTATTGAAGATGAGTTGAGATGAGGGGATTTTATTAGATGGCGGAAAAACGGTTTATTCGTGACAAGGAAAGTCTTGGGATTAGTACTATAGGTCACGTTGATCACGGGAAGACGACGCTAACTGCGGCTATTACGAAGTATTATAGTGATGAGCAGAAGGCATATGGTGAGATTGACAGTGCTCCGGAGGAGAGGGTTCGTGGTATTACCATTTCGACGGCGCATGTTCACTATCAGACTGCCAAGAGATTTTATGGGCATATTGATTGTCCTGGTCATGCTGATTATGTAAAGAATATGATTACTGGTGCGACGCAGGCTGATGGTGCGATTCTTGTTTGCTCTGCCTATGACGGTCCGAAGCCACAAACGAAGGAACATATTCTTCTTGCTCGTCAGGTTGGTATTTCGTCGATAGTTGTGTATATGAACAAGGTTGATACTGTTGATGATCCGGAGTTATTGGATCTTGTTGAGCTTGAGATTAGGGAGCTTTTGAGTTATTACGATTTTCCTGGAGATGAAGTTCCTGTTATTAGGGGTTCTGCTCTTTGTGCCTTAAACGGAGAGAATAAGGAATTGGGGGAAGATTCGATTCATGCTTTGATGGAAGCTGTTGATAATTATATTCCTACACCTTCGCGTTTAACGGATGAGCCTTTCTTGATGCATGTGGAGAGTTCTTGTACGATTGGTGGTCGTGGGACTGTTGCGACTGGTCGTGTTAAGCGTGGTAAGCTTGTGGCTGGATCTGATATTGAGATAATTGGTATGGGTGGCAAGACGCTTAAAGCGAAATGTACAGATATGGAGATGTTTCGGCAGAAGTTAGATGAAGCTATAGCGGGAGACAATGTTGGTTTATTGCTTCGCGGAGTGGATCGTGCGGATGTTCAGAGGGGGAGAGTTATTTGTGCTCCTGGTTCTATTAAAGAGTATTCTAAGTTTGAAGCTAGTGTTTATATTCTGAAGAAAGAAGAAGGCGGTCGTCATACAGGATTTTTAGGTAATTATCGTCCACAGTTTTTTATGGATACGGCGGATGTTACGGGGAAGATAATTTTGCCTCCTGAATCTAAAGCGGTGATGCCTGGTGATAGGGTTACTTTGGAGATAGAGCTTATTAGTCCGATTGCGATGGAAGCAAATCAGCGTTTTTCTATTCGTGAAGGAGGAAAGACGATTGGTGCGGGGATTGTTTCCAAAATTATAGGATAATAGAAGACTTTTCTTCTTAAAAAGAGGATACTTCGCTGAAACTTAAATTTCGAGAAAAGGGGTATAGCTCAGTTGGTAGAGCGGCGGTCTCCAAAACCGCAGGTCGTGGGTTCGATCCCCTCTGCTCCTGCCAGAAAGATCTATGGTGGTTTGTTTGGTAGGGCTATTATAGATCTCTATTTTTTCTCTTGCTTTATATATCAAGGCATGTTCTACAAGTATGGTATGGTGTTCTTTCTTTGGTGAGAGTTAATGGTTTGAGTATAGTAAATTTTTTTAAGCAGGTTAAGGTTGAGTTTAAGAGGATATTTTGGCCATCTCGCAATGAGGTTTTGATCTCAGTTGTCGTTGTAATAATTATGTTGTCCATATCTTCGATGTTTTTATTAGCAATTGATCAGTTGATAGGATGGTTCATGCATTTTCTTTTGAATATCGGTGACTAATTGTTAGGTGATAAGATGACGTCTCATTGGTACATAGTACAAGTTTATTCTAACTGTGAGAAAAAGACAGTTGAATCAATGCTTGGGAGATTAAATAGAGCTGGCCTAGATAATTTGGTAACAGAAATAACCGTTCCTTCTGAGAAAGTGGTTAGTGTTCGTAGGGGACGTAAGGTTAATTCTGAACGTAGATTTTTTCCTGGCTATGTATTGCTTAAGGCAGTTATGACTGATGAAGTATATCATACCATCAGGAATACGCCAAAAGTTATGGGTTTTCTTGGTTCTGGTAAAAACCCATCTCCAGTATCAGATTCTGAAATTGAGCATATTATGGGTCAGATTGAAGCGTCTGTTCATAAGCCTGTTTCTACCATTATTTTTGAGATTGGTGAACGAATTTGTGTTTCTGACGGCCCCTTCGCTTCTTTTAATGGAATTGTAAAGGATGTTGATGAGGAAAAATCGCGTCTTAAAGTAGAGGTTTCAATTTTTGGTCGTGCTACTCCAGTGGAATTGGCGTATAGTCAGGTTGAGAAAATCGTTTAATCTTGTAAGTTTTGATGTTATGTAAATGGTTTTTATGCTTGCTTTAGAAGTTTTTCAGGTATAAATATTTTTCTTTTTGGTTGTTTTGTAAGTATTAGGTTTGTTGTTGTTTTGGGAAAGGCTGGAAATGGCAAAAGTGGTTTTTCGTCAGGTTAAATTACAGATAGGGGCGGGTTCTGCAAATCCTTCGCCGCCAGTAGGTCCTGTTATTGGGCAGGCTGGTGCTAATATTATGGATTTTTGTAGGCAATTCAATGCGGCAACAGAGCATATGAGAAAAGGTGATCCCATCCCGACTACTGTAACTATCTATAAAGATAAGTCTTTTGTTTTTAAGCTGTCTAATCCACCTGTGAGTTTTTTCCTTAAAGAAGGGGCAGGGATTAAATCAGGTTCTAGCCTTCCCGGCAAAGAAATTAGCGGTACTATTTCTCGGGAAAAGATTAGGAAAATTGCAGAGATAAAAATGCAGGATATGGGTGCTTTTAGTATTGAGCAGGCTATGAGTATGCTAGAAGGTTCGGCTTCTTCAATGGGTATAGGTGTGGTGGATTAGATGGTGTCTAAAATTTCAAAACGTATGCAGCGGATTTCTAAAGGAATTGATTTTTCAGTATTATACGGATTAAGTGATGCTGTGGATATGCTCAAAGAGCGTGCTGTAGCTAAGTTTGATGAAACCATTGAAATAGCAATGAATTTAGGCGTTGACCCTCGTCATGCTAATCAAATGGTTCGAGGTGTTGTTTCTATGCCTAACGGTACGGGTGTCAATGTTCGTGTAGCTGTTTTTGCCAAATCTGCTGAGGCTGATAAAGCTAGAGAAGCAGGTGCTGATATTGTCGGGGGAGAAGATCTTTTCGAAATCGTTAAGGGTGGAAAAATAGAATTTGATTGTTGTATTGCTACCCCTGATATGATGCCTTTAGTTGGACAATTAGGTAGGCTTCTAGGGCCTCGTGGTATTATGCCTAATCTAAAGCTTGGTACTGTGACAACAGATGTTGCTACTACTGTTCGGAAATATAAGAAGGGTGCTGTTGATTTTCGATCTGAAAAGGCAGGGATCGTTCATGGGATAGTAGGTAAAGCTTCTTTTGATAATAAAAAAATAGAAGAAAACGTTTTGGCTTTTGTCAGTGCTGTTATAAAGGCAAAGCCTCCTGTTTCAAAAGGTCACTATATAAAGCGTATTACCTTATCATCGACTATGGGGTGTGGGATAAAGGTTGACCATTCTGTTCTCTCTGTTTAATACTCTTTTTGGGTTTTTTTTCTAGATTCCCTTTTTATTGTCATTTGTTGTTTTTAAGGGGAGTTGTTGGGAGACTGTTATCTCTTTCTTTGAGAATGAGATTTTAGTACGGTAGATTTGTCCTTATATGGGTGTGGACAGAATATTTAGTATTTAGGTATATTTGTCATCTGGAGATGAAAGTTGAATAATCAAGAAAAGAGCGTAGAAATTTCTGAGTTAAGTGATATTTTTTCTTCTTCTAGCTCAATCGTTGTCGCTGACTATAAGGGGCTTAATGTTGCGCAGATGAAAGATCTTCGGGCAAGATTGCGAGAAGCTGGAGGAGGAGTGAGAATTGCAAAAAACACTCTCGTTAAAATTGCCATTCGTGATTTGGGATTTGTTGTAGATTTTGCTGATCTTTTTGTTGGGCAGTCATTGATAGTATATTCTGTTGATCCTGTTATTGCCTCTAAGATTTCAGTTGGTTTTGCTAATGATAACAGTCAATTTGAGATTCTTGGTGGAATTTTGGAAAAAGATATGCTTACCCAAGATTCAATCAAGAAAATTGCTTCCTTGCCAAATATTGAGGAAATTCGCTCTGGTATTTTAAGTGCTATTCAGTCCACTGCAACTAGATTGGTTATGCTTCTTGAAACACCTCAGAATCATATTGTTCGTGTTCTTTCTGCTTTTGAGGAGAAGAATCGGCAAGATTAGTTCTGTTAATTGTAAAAAAACTAAAATAAAAAAAGGAAATGTGTAATATGTCCAATATTGAATCAATTGTTGAACAATTGTCGTCTCTTACTCTTATTCAAGCTGCAGAGCTTTCGAAGAAATTAGAAGAAAAATGGGGTGTTTCTGCCTCTGCTCCTGCTGCTGTATCGGCTTCCGCAGCAACAGAAAGTGTTGCTGTTGCTGAAAAGACTGAATTTGATGTTGTGTTAACAGGTTTTAATGCTACGAGCAAAATCAATGTTATTAAGGAAGTACGTGCAATCACTAGTTTAGGTCTCAAAGAAGCCAAAGAGCTTGTGGAAAGTTCTCCAAAGAGCTTAAAAGGAGGCGTTTCTAAGGGAGATGCTGAAGAAATAAAGAAAAAGCTTGAAGCTGCTGGTGCAACGATAGATATACGTTAGTTGATTGACACTTTAAGATCTTTTGTCTTTCAAGGGATTTCGTTTTTAAGGAAGTATCTATTTTTTCCTATTATGCAGTTTATCATGAGTTTATTATGAGGAGAAACGATGGCTAAGGACGTTGTGTTCAATGGTCTCGGGCGTGCGCGCAAATTTTTTGGAAAGATTCCTGAGATAATTGACATACCTGATCTTATTGAAGTTCAGAGGGCATCCTATGATCAGTTTTTGATGATGAATAGTTCTCCTGAGGAACGTCCTAATGAGGGTTTACAGGCCGCATTTAAGTCTGTTTTTCCTATTACGGCTTTTTCTGGGGCTGCGATGCTTGAATTTGAGTCTTATGAATTTGACTCCCCAAAATTTGATGTGGATGATTGCTTGCGGCGTGATTTGACGTATGCTGCTCCTTTAAAGATTATTTTGCGTTTGATTGTTTTTGATATTGATGAATTTACTGGTGCAAAATCTATCAAAGATATAAAGGAACAAAGTATCTATATGGGCGATGTTCCACTTATGACTAAAGATGGAACTTTTGTTATTAATGGTACTCAGCGTATAGTTGTTTCTCAGTTACATCGTTCTCCAGGCATACTTTTTGATCATGATAAAGGGAGGGCCAGTTTATCAGGAAAGCTATTGTATGCTTGTCGTATTATTCCTGATCAAGGGCTATGGATGGACATAGAATTTGATTCCAAGGATATTATCCATGTGCGTATAGATAGGCGTCGTAAAGTTCCTGTGACGTCTTTTTTAATGGCTTTGGGTATGAATTCTGAGGATATTTTATCTACGTTTTATTCCAAAATTGTTTATGTAAAAAAGGGCGAATATTGGTGCTTTCCATTGAGTTGTGCCGATTTGATTGTTGGTTCAAAAGTATCTTCTAGTTTGATTGATGTTGATACGGGTGAGCGAGTTATTGAAAGCGGGAAAAGGTTTACTGCGAACTTGCTCAAAAATCTTAAAGAAAAAGGGGTAGGTTTTTTAGGGGTTACTTCAGATTATTTGTATGGATCTTATGTAGCAGAAGATATTGTCAATGAAACAACAGGGGAGATATACCTTGAAGCTGGTGATGCAATTGATGAACCTACTCTAGCGGCAATTGTATCTTGTGGAATTGAGGATATACCTGTTCTCCATGTCGATTCTATTGATTCTAATGCTTATGTGCGTAATACATTAGTATTGGATAAAAACAAAGATTACAAAGATGCACTTCTGGATATTTATCGTGTTATGCGTCCAGGTGATGTGCCAACTGTTTCGGCTGCAGAATCGATGTTTAATTTCCTTTTCTTTGACCCTGATAAGTATGATCTTTCTGCGGTTGGTCGCGTTAAGATGAATATGCGTCTTAATCTTGATGTTCCTGATACTGTGCGTCATGTCAGAAAAGAAGATGTGATAGCTATTATCAAAATCTTAGTTGATCTGCGTGATGGTAAGGGGAAGATTGATGATATTGATAATTTAGGAAATCGTCGAGTACGTTCTGTCGGTGAGATGTTGAAAAATCAATATCGTCTTGGACTATTGCGTATGGAACGTTCTATTAAGGAACGCATTTCATCAGTTGATATTGATTCTGTTATGCCACAGGATCTCATTAATGCTAAGCCTGTAGTATCTGCTGTTCGTGAATTTTTCTGTTCCTCGCAGCTTTCTCAACTTGAAGAACATGTTAACTCGCTTTCGCGTATTACACATACGCGTCGTTTATCTGCTCTAGGGCAAGGGGGTGTGGCAAGAGCGAGGGCAGGGGTTGAAATGCGTGATGTCCATCCAACGCATTACGGTCGTATTTGTCCTGCAGAGACCTCAGAAGGCCATAACATAGGTTTGGTGAGTTCTCTTACATCTTTTGCGCGTGTTAACGCATATGGATTCATTGAAACTCCATATCGTAAAGTTTGTGATGGTAAGGTTACAAATGAGATAGTATATCTTTCTGCTATAGAAGAAGAAAATCGTTATATTGCTCAGTCTAATGCTTCTCTTAAAGAGGATGGCTCGTTTGCGGAAGAATTAGTTTTTTGTCGTTGTGCAGGAGAAGAAGTTCTTGTTCCTCGAGAAAATATAAATTTTATGGACACTTCTCCAAAACAAGTGGTTTCTATTGCAGCATCTCTTATTCCTTTCTTAGAAAATGATGATTCAAACCGTGTTCTTATGGGTTGTAATATGCAGCGTCAAGCTGTTCCATTATTGAAGGCCGAAGCTCCTTTTGTTGGGACTGGTATGGAATCTGTCGTTGCCAAAAGTTCAGGGGCTGCTATTGTTGCGAAGCGTGCTGGAATAGTAGAGCAAGTTGATGCAATACGTATAGTCATTCGTGTGGTGGAAGAAGATTTAAATCCTTCTGCTTCAGGGGTTGATATTTATCGTTTAATGAAATTTCAGCGTTCCAATCAAAATACTTGTGTTAATCAGCGTCCATTAGTAAAGGTTGGTGATGAAGTTCGTAGAAATGATATTATAGCGGATGGTCCATCTACAGATTTAGGGGATTTGGCGCTTGGTCGTAATATGCTCGTTGCCTTCATGCCTTGGCACGGATACAACTTTGAAGACTCAATGTTGATATCTGAGCGTATGGTTTCGGAAGATGTTTTTACCTCTATTCATATAGAGGAATTTGAGGTTATGGCGCGTGATACTAAGTTAGGACCAGAAGAAATAACTCGTGATATACCTAATGTCTCGGAAGAGGGATTGAAGAATATTGATGAGTGTGGAGTTATTTGTGTTGGAGCTGAGGTTAATCCCGGTGATATTTTAGTAGGTAAAATTACTCCTAAGGGTGACAGCCCCATGACCCCCGAAGAAAAACTTTTACGTGCTATTTTTGGTGAAAAAGCTGTAGACGTTCGTGATACATCGTTGCGTGTTCCTTCTGGAGTTTCTGGTACAGTTGTTGAAGTTCGTATTTTTAACCGCCATGGTATTGATAAAAATGAGCGTTCTTTGTCTGTTGAACGAGAACAAATCGAGCTTCTTGCACGAGATCGAGATGATGAACAAGCAATTTTAGATCGGAATATTTATAGTCGTTTAAAGGAAATTTTATGCAGTCAAACAGCGATTTCCGGACCTAAAGGCTTTAAGAAATCTTCTGTTCTTTCTAGTGATTTGATATCTGGATATCAGCGATCTCAATGGTGGCAGTTTGCTGTGCAAGATGAGAAAGTGCAGCGGAACATTGAATCTTTAAGAGCTCAATATGAACATTCTAAATCTGTTCTTGAGAGTCGTTTTAAGAATAAGATTGAAAAGATACAATGGGGGGATGATATGTCCCCAGGAGTTTTAAGAGTAGTTAAAGTTTTTGTTGCTATGAAGCGTTCAATTCAGTCAGGAGATAAGATGGCTGGACGTCATGGTAACAAAGGAATTGTTTCTCGGATACTTCCTTGTGAAGATATGCCTTTTCTTGAAGATGGTACTCCTGTTGATATCGTTCTTAATCCACTAGGTGTTCCTTCTCGTATGAATGTTGGACAAATTTTTGAGACTCATCTTGGGTGGGCATGTGTTGGTCTTGGTAAGAAGATTAAGAGTATTATTAATGATTATAAGGCCAATGGTGATATAGCGCCATTACGTAGTTTTTTAGAGAAGATTATAGGGACTGGTCCTCATGCTGAGAAAATATCAGATTATGATGATGCGTCTGTACTACGTTTGGCAGAACAATGGAAATCAGGTGTGCCTGTTTCAACGCCTGTTTTTGATGGGGCTGATGAAGAGGCTATTAATTCTATGCTTCGTATGGCTGATTTGGATGAAAGTGGGCAGTCCATTCTTTATGATGGTCTGACTGGTGAACCATTTGATCGACCAGTTACCGTTGGGTATATTTATATGTTGAAGCTTAATCACATGGTTTCTGATAAAGTTCATGCTCGTTCTATTGGTAGTTATTCTCTTGTGACACAGCAACCTTTAGGAGGAAAATCTAATAGAGGTGGTCAGCGTTTAGGAGAAATGGAAGTATGGTGTACGCAGGCTTATGGTGCTGCCTATGTTTTACAGGAAATGCTTACTATTAAATCTGATGATGTTGTAGGTCGTACTAAAGTTTATGAATCTATTGTTTCTGGAGACAACTCTTTTGAAACTGGTATACCAGAGAGTTTCAATGTCTTGGTAAAAGAAATGCAAGCTTTGGGTCTAAGTATTGACTTAGAAAATTCACGTGCAAAAAGTACTGTAAAAATGGAAGAGATTCCTGATTTAAATGAATAATAGATAAGACAAATATTTTCTTTTTTAAGATATTTTGCCTTTGAATGGGGGATATAAGGGTATGCAACAAGAGGTCATGAGATTTTTTAATCCGTGGACAGATGATAGAGAATTTGATTCCGTCAGGATTTCAATTGCCTCTCCAGAAAAGATTTTATCTTTGTCTTATGGTGAGATAAAAAAACCTGAGACAATTAATTATCGTACCTTTAAGCCAGAACGAGATGGTTTGTTTTGTGCTCGAATTTTTGGCCCTATTAAAGACTATGAATGTATATGCGGCAAATATAAACGCATGAAGTATAAGGGCATTATTTGTGAAAAATGCGGTGTTGAAGTAACGCTATCTTGTGTTCGTCGAGATCGAATGGCTCATATCCAACTGGCTTCTCCAGTTGCTCATCCATGGTTTCTTAAATCTTTGCCATCACGTATATCAACGTTGCTTGATATGACTTTAAGAGATGTAGAGCGTGTATTGTATTTTGAGAGTTATGTTGTTATTGATCCCGGCTTGTCTTCGTTAGAGAAATATCAGATTTTAACAGAAGAAGAATATGTAGAAGCGGTAAATGATTTTGGTCAAGATCAGTTTATAGCTATGATGGGGGCAGATGCGATACGTGAGCTGTTAATTTTATTAGATCTGCCGAATCTAGCTATTACCTTGCGTGGTCAACTGAGTAAATCTTCTTCTATTTTTAGAAGAAAAAAGATAATTAAGCGTCTTAAAATTGTAGATAGTTTTCTGATATCAGGTAATCGTCCTGAATGGATGGTTATGACCGTTATTCCAGTTCTTCCTCCTGATTTAAGGCCGCTGGTAGCTCTTGATTTTGGAAGATTTGCGGCATCTGATTTAAATGATTTGTATCGTCGAGTTATCGGTAGAAACAATCGTTTGATGAGATTAAAAAGTTTGCATGCTCCGGAAATTATTGTTCGCAATGAAAAAAGAATGTTGCAAGAATCTGTTGATGCATTGTTTGATAATGGTCGTCATAAGCGTGTAGTAACTGGTGCGAATAGACGTCCTTTGAAATCTCTATCTGATATGTTAAAAGGGAAGCAAGGTCGTTTCAGGACTAATCTTCTCGGTAAAAGGGTGGATTATTCTGGTCGTACTGTTATTGTGGCAGGTCCAGAATTGCTATTGCACCAATGTGGTCTGCCTAAGTTAATGGCACTTGAACTTTTTAAACCCTTTCTATATGCGCAACTAGAAAAGAAGGGGTATGTTTCCACAGTTAAACAGGCTAAAAAATTCGTTGAAAAAGAAAGACCTGAAGTTTGGGATGTCCTTGCGGAAGTCGTTCACCAGCATGTTGTATTACTCAATCGTGCTCCAAGTTTGCACCGATTAAGTATGCAGGCTTTCGAGCCTAAAATTATAAGTGGAAAAGCTATTCAACTTCATCCTTTAGTATGTGCAGGATATAATGCTGACTTTGATGGAGATCAAATGGCTGTGTATGTCGTTCTCTCTCTTGAAGCGCAATTAGAAGCACGTGTATTAATGATGTCTACTAACAATCTTTTGCATCCAGCGAGCGGAGTGCCAGTTGTGGTTCCTTCGCAAGATATGGTGTTAGGGCTTTATTATCTGTCTATTATCCATGAAGGTGATCCTGGTGAAGGGATGGTTTTTGCTGATGTGGATGAGGTATATCATGCTCTTGAAAGAAAAGTAGTTACTTTGCATTCTAAGATTCGTGGTAGATATAAAAATATTGATGAAAGTGGTAATTGGGTATCCAAGATTTATGAAACAACCCCAGGACGTATGATTCTAGGTGAAATATTGCCTCGTCATCATAATATTTCATTTGATATTTGCAATCAAGAAATGGTTAAGAAAAATATTTCAGCGATGGTGGATGCAGTTTATCGTCATTGTGGACAAAAAAGCACAGTTGCTTTTTGTGATGATCTTATGCGTTTAGGATTCCGATATGCTTGTTCTTCGGGAATTTCCTTTGGTAAAGATGACATAGTTGTTCCTAAATCAAAGGGAAAAATTATCGCAGAAGCTGATAAGATGGTGAAAGAATATGAGAATCAATACAATGATGGATTGATTACGCGTGGAGAAAAATATAATAAAGTTGTCGATTTGTGGGGTAAAACCACTGATAAAGTTACCGAAGAGATGATGTCTCTTATTAAACAGGTTGAGTTTGATCCGGAAACTGGTCGTCAAAAAAAGATGAATTCTATATTTATGATGTCTCATTCTGGTGCTCGTAGTTCTGTGCATCAGATGCGTCAGCTTGGTGGAATGAGAGGATTGATAGCCAAACCATCAGGAGAAATCATTGAGTCACCTATTCGTTCTCACTTTAAAGATGGACTTTATGGATTTGAATTCTTTCAATCTTGTGTTGGGGGTCGTAAAGGATTGCTTGATGTTGTTATGAGAACTGCTAGCTCTGGTTATTTGAGTCGTAGGTTGGTAGATGTTGCTCAAAATTGTATTGTTAATCAGGTTGATTGTGGTACCAATAAAGGTTTGAGTATTACGCATATAGTAGATTCAGGACAAGTAGTATATTCTCTTGGAAGTCGTGTTTTAGGACGCATAGCCCTTGATGATATTGTCAATCCGGTGACAAATGCATGCATCATAAAGGCTGGAGGATTAATACTTGAATCACATGTTACTGAAATTGAAAAAAGCGGTATCCGTTCTGTGAGAATTCGTTCGGCTTTAACTTGTGAATCTAAGAAGGGAGTGTGTTCGCTATGTTACGGTCGGGATCTTGCTCGAGGATCTCTTGTTAATGTAGGTGAAGCCGTTGGTGTCATCGCTGCTCAGTCGATTGGTGAGCCTGGAACACAGTTAACAATGCGTACTTTCCACCTTGGGGGCGCAGTGACGGTTATGGATCGATCCTTCTTAGAGTCTTCTTGCGAAGGAACAGTTAAGATTAAGAACCGTAGTGTATGCCGTAATTCTGCAAATGATCTCATTTCCATGGGACGTAATACGACGCTTCAGATTTTAGATGTATCAGGTCAGGAGCAATCTTCGCATCGCATTATGTACGGTGCTAAACTATTCGTTGATGATGGTGATATTGTCAAATATGGACAGCGTGTTTCTGAATGGGATCCTCATACTTTTCCAATGATAACAGAAGTTTCTGGAATAGTAGATTTTGAAGATCTTGTTGATGGTCTTTCTGTGATAGAAAGCGTTGGTGAATCTACAGGAATTGCTAAACGAAAAGTTATTGACTGGCGATTTACTAGTCGCGGACAAAATTTAAAGCCTGCTATTGTAGTTAAAGATGAAAATGGTGCTGTTCTGAAATTTTCTCGTGGAACAGATGCTAGATGGTTTTTACCAGTAGATGCTATTCTTTCCGTTTCTCCTGGACAAAAAGTTTCTGTGGGAGATGTTTTGGCGCGTTCGCCGATATCTAGTGCTAAGACAAAAGATATCACAAGTGGGTTGCCACGAGTTGCTGAGCTTTTTGAGGCGCGTCGTCCTAAGAATCATGCTATCTTGGCAGAAGTTAGCGGATCTATTAAAATCAAGAGAAATTATAAGAATAAATCTCGCGTATTAATCGAGCCTTTTGAAGAAGGTGTTGAGCCAGTAGAATACTTTATTCCTAAAAATAAACATTTTTATCTGCAGGATGGAGATAAGGTTGAAAAAGGTGATTATATCCTTGAAGGAAATCCCGCTCCACATGATATTTTAAGGATTAAGGGAATAGAGGCCTTGGCATCTTATCTTATCAATGAAGTTCAAGAAGTTTATCGTCTTGAAGGTGTTCTGATCAATGATAAGCATATAGAAGTTGTCATTCGTCAGATGTTACAAAAAGTTGAAATAACTGATCCAGCGGATACTGAGTATATATTAGGAGATAATATTGACCGTGTTGAAGTAGAGGAATTGAATAGATCGCTTGCGCAACAAGGAAAGAAACAGGTTTCTTTCTCTCCTGTTCTTCAGGGTATTACAAAAGCTTCTCTTCAAACTAAGTCGTTTATATCAGCTGCTTCTTTCCAAGAGACGACTAAAGTTCTTACCGAAGCCGCTATTGCTGGAAAAGTTGATATGTTAGAAGGGCTTAAAGAAAATGTTATTGTAGGTCGTTTGATTCCAGCTGGAACGGGGGCTATTTTACATGAAAAACGTCGTATTGCTATGAACAGAGATCAAATGATTCTCAAAGCAAGATCTAATTCCTCGCAGGACAGCGATTCAAAAAATAATCAAATTCAAGGAATTATAGCAGAATAATGAGTTCTTTTTTAGGTATAATTAAAAGTATATCTTTTGATTTTTTTAGATAAGTAAAAATATTAATATTTTCTGCAACATTTCTTTTTAGGATAAAAAGTATTAAATTTTTTATTCATGCTGATTCCTATCAGCATGAATTGACTTAATTAAAAGGTTCGACAGCCTGCAATTCGAATTTATTCGATGTTCTGCTGGAGTTTTGGCTATCGATTAAAAAGAGATTGTTTGTGAAGTTGTTGTTGAACTATTAGAATAGTTTTATAATGAAAATGTTTGGGTTGTGCTAAAGAAAAAATGGTATAATCAAACCCTTATATATTTTGGATTAAAAAATATTAAGTTACTTATTTTACTTTGTTATTGTGTTTTTTAATCTGATGAATTGACCTCTTCTTTTCCATTCTAGTTGTTGAAGTCTTTTTTCCGTGCATCGTTCCTTTGATTTTCAATTGCACTGTTACATGTTTTTGATCCGGATAAATCACCATCACTAAACGCAACGGGTACTGACAATACTACTACAGCAGAGGCTAAACTTAGTTTTTTTTGATATTTTTATTGTCTTTCGTCTACAAATACGCACTAACGTTGCCAATTTTTTAAATCTTATTATATGTTTATAAAATACCTAAGCTTAATCGATTTTAATCAAGAGATTTGAGGGACACTTACAAGGCCTATCAATATCCTTCTGGAGCATGGGCTATTATTGGCTGTGTCCATACAGGAAATAATATTTATGAAGATATGAGTATTACGCTTCAATAAGCGGATGATCTTCTTATGAGATGGAAGCATATTGAAAACTTTAGATCAAGTTTTAAGATTTCTTTAATACTTTATAATGCTGCTGAAAACCGTATATCAGCGATTAGAGAGTTTGTTTTCAACCCTGGAATAGGGGGCCGGTGAACAGTACTTTGAGGAAACGTAAGGTGGTAGTTTATGAATGTAAAAGGTAGGTTTTCGCTTGCTGGGTAAGAGTTTCAAAGGTCTAGTGGCTCGTAGGAAAGGATAAAGTGGAATTGTTGTTGAATGTTTGAGCCCAGTGGATTCTTTTAATCTTTTCTGCAAAATTTGTCATCGTTCTTTTACTCTAATTGCTCTTTTTTTATCACACCGATCATAATTTAAGGAAGGGATGAGACTGTCCAATTAATAATTTCCGAGGAAATACGAGAAAAAGCACGATTAAGAGACTCAATAAAACATAATTTATTATCCTCTTCAAAAGCTTCTTCAACATGAAAAACTTTCTGTGCTATTATGTTACCGGTATTTATATCAATGATTTTTAGAGATATTTCAATTATAGCATAATGATGATGAATATCAATTTCGAAAGCTCTAATAATAGAAGAGATTTGATAATTTGGATAAATTCCTTGATTGGGTTTAATGATGGTTGATATTTTTCCATTATTTTCAAAATTTGCAATCAATTTTAATTGTACCATGCGTGGCAATCTATCACTCCATTGAGATCCTATCAGATATTGTATTTCAACGGGGGAAGAGCGGACGATAATATCTGGGCTATCTAGAGTTTTTGATGTCACAGGTTCGTTGATGGTAAGTCGTACATTATGTTGGATAGATTGATTATGTTTTGTGCTTTCTGTTAAATCAAATATATTTTTAGGGATATTCCCAAAACATGAAGAGAGAAACATGCACAATGATATGGCAGGAATACACAATCTCATGTTCTTGGTAATTTTTTTTAATTTTTTATCCATAAGTTCACTCATCCATTTTGATTAGTGTTTAGGTTTATATTGTTTAACAGTTTCTTTCCCCCATATAATATTTTGAGGATTGCGTTCGAAATTACTGAGAGAATCGTCAAAATGACCGACTGTTTCCTGGAGATTTCTGATAAGATTTTGCAAGTCATACAGGCCAGAATTTGAAAAATTTTGCAAATTTTTTGCAATAGGGGGAATATATTCATTGATTTTTTCAGTAGTATTTTGAAAAGATCGTATTGCTTTTTGAGCGTCTTCAATAAGTGATTTTTTTCCTTCTGAATCTGTAAAGCTATTGATTGTTGTCATTAACTCTTTCAATTTTATGGAAGAATTATTAAGATTTTCTGTCATTTTTTCTATTGTATCAATGGTTAAAATAATTTTTTGACTATGATCTGTAATTTCCCGTATAGCAGATGTACTGTTACGTATATTTGAGCTAGATTCAGAAATATTTTCCCAAAAATCAAAAGCTTCTTTACTGTGTATTTGAGAAGAAACATCTGACAAGAGGTGATCTGCTTTTTTCCCTACTCCTTGAAAAGTGTGTGTCGTTTCTTGTAAATCATTGATTGTATTTGTAACTTGATCAGATGATTTAATGAAATTATTGCTAACCACTTGAATATTTTCGATTATCTGATTAATTTTTTGTATATCAACGGCTTTAATTGTTTTGTTTAATGATGTGATAAAATCAGAAGTATTGCTAAGAGTCTTTGTAAAATCAACGGCAACATTATTTTTTCTATGTATCATTTTGTCTAAATCAGAAACATTATCTACGAGTATTGTCGAGATAGTTTCAAAATTTTTTATAATTCTATTAAGAGGGTTGTCGGCATTGTTTATAATTTTTTGAATCTGATCAGACGATACATTTATTTTGTTTAATGTATCTTCTGCAGTTGACAAAAGATGATTTATTCCTGAAGGGATGGCGGTAATCATAGCGATTTTTTTTTCTTTGGTAGCGGTTTGAAAGAGGGTATAATTTTCTGTGCGTTCAGTAGACAGCTCTATATATGTCATGCCTGTTATTCCTTGTGCTTTGATCATTGCTTTGGTTGAAGGATATAAAGGAACATCAACTCGAACGAGTGTCTGAGCCATAGAGTAATGCGGGTTGTCTTTATCAACGAATAACCCAGTAACATGGCCGATTGGAATACCATTAAAACGGACAGATGAATTAACTGCAAGACCTTCTACTGATCCTGGAATACGAATAATGAGTTCAGTCGTGGGACCATTATATTGGTCATTGCGTGATAGCCAATATATAGAATAAAATGATAAAAGTAGGATTGAAATTGCAAAAAATCCCACAGCTGTATAATAGTTTTTAACTTCCATTAATTATTTAGGTTCCTTTGTAAATCTGCTAAAATAAGAGCGTATCCAGGGATCGTTGGAATTTAGAATATCCGAAATAGTTCCTTCTTTCAGAATGCCTTTTTTTTTAAGAACTATCACTCTGCTACAAGTAGAGACTAAACTATCAAGATCGTGCGTAATCATATATACTGATAATCCCAAAAGATGGTGTAATTTTATAAGTAAATTATCAAATTCTGATGTTCCTATCGGATCTAATCCAGAAGTTGGTTCATCTAAGAAGATGAGATCAGGATCAATAGCTAAAGATCGTGCTAAAGAAACACGTTTAATCATTCCTCCTGATAATTGAGAAGGTAACACATCGGCAACTTCTATAGGTAACCCCACCATAGACATTTTGTTTTGAACGATATCGTTAATAAGCTCTTCAGGAAGATTAAGATGTTCTCGAATAGGAATGCTAATATTTTCTTGGACAGTCATAGATGAAAATAATGCCCCATGTTGAAAAAGAACCCCGAACTTGGTATTGATAGTATTATCTTTTTTGTTTGTAGAAAGGTTAAGATTTTTTCCTAATACTTTAACTTCTCCTGAAAAACGAGGTATAAGCCCTAGAATTGCACGCATTAGAATTGATTTTCCTGATCCTGATGGTCCAATAATTCCAAGAATTTCTCCGCGCGACATATCTAAATTAATATTTTTTAGTATAGTTTTATTTTCTAATTTAACCGTAAGGTTCTGAACAGATAATATTTTTTCTTTTTGAAGTGATATATTATCTAACTGCATTATCGTTCCTTATAAATCTATATGCCAATTGCAAAATAGAAAATTGCAAATAGTGAATCTATAATAATCACCATGGAAATTGATTGAACAACGCACGTTGTCACCCTTTTTCCAAGAGAGTCCGAATTTGTTCCCACTCCGAATCCTTCTTTCATTGCGACTATTCCAATAGCGCATGCCATGAAAGGAGCTTTTATTAATCCTGTAAAAACGTTTCCTAATGTTGCTGTGGAATGAAAGCGTGCAAAAAACACAGAAAAAGGAATATCATAGTATTTCCAAACGATTATAGATGCTCCAACAATAGCAGAATAATTGGCTAAAATGGTGAGTAATGGCAATGAAATTATAAGCGCCCAAATGCGTGGAGATATTAGAACTCTAACGAGATCTATGCCTATCGTTTTGAGAGAATCTATTTCTTCATTGATTTTCATAGAACCAATTTCAGCTACAATAGCGCTTCCAGAGCGTCCGGCAACCATAACAGCTGTTAGCAATACTCCTATTTCACGTAATTGAAGGATACTCATTAAATCAATTGCAAAAATTTCTGCTCCAAAATTACTAAGTTGAAACGCTCCTTGTTGTGCGATCACTGCACCAGTTACAAAAGATATAAGAATAATCACTGGGACTCCGGTGACACCCACGTAATAAATTTGCCTGATCAGAGAAGGGAAAAATTCCTTGAACTTATGGATGTTAACGAATAATGCTCCAACATTGCTAATGATTAATCCTAAAATATGTAATTGAATAAAAGAATTATTGATGCTTTTGAAAGCCTTTTTGCGAATATAATGGTACAATTTTCTAAAAATATCATAAGAAAATATATCTTTTGGTTTTTTTGTTTTAATTTATTGTTTGGATTTAAGGACATAATGGAAAATAATTGTTCCATATGTGCAGTCATTCCTTGTAATTGTATTTTTCCTCTGTATTTCTCTGTAAAATAGATTATGGTTGCAACACCTATGGTATCAATTTCTGTAATTTCCAAAAGATCAACGATTGCAAGATCTTCTTGCGTAGATTTATTTATAGTTATAAGTATACCTTTGGAGATTTTAGAAATTTCTGCTGACCTCCAACTCCCGGTAAGGCGAAATACTTTTACTCCGTTCTCTGAAGTAGAAGAAATGATGTTCGTTGAAATAGAGTTTTCTAGTTTTGTTTTCATTTCTTTATTGTTTACCGTTTATTGGATTAGTTAAGAATAATAAAAGATCATAAATAATAAAAAAGTCGATTGGCGTACTGTATTCCTCTATAATGCTCTGTGATTAGCAAGGAATTGTTATTAATAGTTTTATTAGAGTTGCAATTAAATTTCGAAGCAGCAGTATGGATACAATAGAGTACAGCAGTTAATCGTTTCTTTATTGTGTATTTGAAATTTGAAAAAAGGATTTTGGTTATGGAAAAAAAATCATCAAAAAAAATGAAAGATCCTCAATTTCAAAAGGAAGATGATTTATTTAAGCAGGCTCTGCTATATCATCAATATCCTTCTCCTGGAAAATTAGAAATTAATGCGACAAAAATACTCAATAATCTGAATGACCTTTCTTTAGCTTATTCTCCGGGTGTTGCGGCTCCTTGTATGATAATTGCTGAAGATCCTTCCAAGGCACAAATGTATACTACTCGTTCTAATCTTGTGGCAGTGATATCTAATGGTTCTGCTGTCCTTGGATTAGGAAATATAGGTCCGTTAGCTTCTAAACCTGTTATGGAAGGGAAAGCAGTATTATTTAAAAAATTTGCGGGTATTAATGTATTTGATATAGAAATCGATGCAAAAGACGTTGATACAATGGTTTCAACGATTTCTGCGTTGGAACCGACATTTGGAGGGATTAACTTAGAAGATATTAAATCTCCTGAGTGTTTTGAAGTTGAAAAAATTTTATCGCAAAAACTAAAAATACCTTGTTTTCACGATGATCAACATGGAACTGCTGTTACTGTTACCGCCGCAGCATTAAATGGAATGAAATTAATAGGCAAAAAATTTAGTGATATTAAAGTTGTCACTTTAGGAGCAGGTGCCGCTGCATTAGCTTGTTTAAATCTTCTAGTAACAATGGGAGTACGACGCGAGAATATTTGGATTCATGATCTTGAAGGTCTTGTTTATAAAGGGCGTAAGAGAAAGATTGATCAGTGGAAATCATTTTATGCTCAAGATGGTGGTTTCAAAACACTTGCTGAAACAATGCAAGACGCTGATTTGTTTCTTGGTTTATCTGCTGCTGGAGCGCTTAAACCTGATGTTTTAAAATATATGGCTCCTAATCCATTGATAATGACTTTAGCTAATCCAATTCCTGAAATTATGCCTGATGTGGCGAGAGAGATTCGACCTGATGCAATGATTTGTACAGGTCGTTCCGACTTTCCTAATCAAGTAAATAATGTCCTTTGTTTCCCTTATATTTTTAGAGGAGCGTTAGATTGTGGAGCTACTTCTATAAATGAAGAGATGAAGGTAGCAGCAGCGCATGCTATGGCTGCATTGGTTCGAGATGTTCCTCTTGATATAGTCTACAATGATTTTTCTACAGAATATCCTGTTTTCGGATCTGATTATCTCATTCCATCTCCTTTTAATCCAAATTTGATTTTATACATAGCTCCTGCAGTTGCTAAAGCGGCAGAGGAAACTGGGGTGGCTTCTTCTCCTATTAAAGATTATGAAGCTTATCGCGATTCATTAAAACAGTTTTTGTTTCCGGGAAGATCATTGATGAAAAATATCTTTTCGATTGCAAAGAATGCGGATTTAAAGCGAATTTTATTTTCTTCAGGAGAAGATGAGCGTATTTTGCGTTCTGCACAAATTTTGATAAAAGAAAAGATGGCTAGACCAGTTCTTGTCGGTTCTCCTTCTGTTATTCAGAACAATATCCGCTGTTTAGATTTGCAAATCCTTCCTGAAAAAGATTTCGATATTATTGATTTAAACAGTCAGGAAACTTTGGAAAATTATGTTGATTTATATCGTGCATTAACTGGAGAAAAGGACATATCTTCGGATTCTGTGCATACGATTCTCCGTTCTAATGCTACCCTGGTAGGTTCTTTAGCACTGAAAAGCGGAGAAGCTGATGTGATGATTTGCACATGTGGGTCTGAAGATCAATATGACAGTCATTTGACAGATATCAACAAGATTATAGGGAAAAAATCAGGAATAAGTAATCATTCAGCAATGAGTATATTAGTTGCAAAAGATCAGATTATTTTCTTTGCCGACACACATGTTTCTGTTGATCCATCTGCTAGAGAAATAGCAGAAAATACGGTATTGGCATCTCAAGCTGTGCGTTCTTTTGGAATGAATCCGCTGGTTTCTTTGTTGTCTCGTTCTAATTTTGGATCACATAATACGAAAAGCTCGTTGAAAATGCATGAAGCTCTAGAGCAGATACGTGAACTTTCTAGAGATTTAAAAGTCGATGAAAAAATACAAGGAGAGGCTGATTTTTCTGAAATTTTCTGTAATAATGCTGTGCGGGATACATCTTTATCTCAAGATGCTAAATTATTGATTTTTCCTAATATTGATTCTGCCAATATTTCTTTGGAAATGGTAAAATCTATTACCAATGGGTTGTATATTGGAAAGGTCTTATTAGGATCAGCATTACCAGTACATATTTTACCTGCTGCTGTTAATGTAAGAGAGATTATTGATATGGTTGCATTAGCAATTGCGGAAAATTGTAGAAATAGTGCAAATATACAGATATGATGGATAAATCTCAGTAATTGAGAAAATTTTTCTTGAATTTTAGTGAATATTATTAAGATGATGTTTTAAAAATCATTATCATCGTTGATTACTGTTCTTTGTATGAGTTGTAGGTTGGTATATCAGTACATGATCTTGGTTTTAAGGAATGGAGAATAATATAATGTGCTTAACAGAAATTCATAGATTGATTTATAGGTTTTCAGTCCAAATTCTATTTGCTCAGTGCATTATTTTTAGACTGTAAGATACTATATTTATCGTGATTTGATTGTGATACGTTCCTTAGTTTTAATATTTTTTAGCAAGAAAATAATATCTTGATTGGTGGTTTTTGTATGTGGAGTGGCTTATAGAATTAGTTCGTTACAAGAAGAAACGAGATTCTTAACCATTCCACATACAGATCATTTCGATTAGATGAGGAGCAATCATATCTAATTGTCCTAATAGTCACGAAATAATAAAAATTTTAGATCATTTTGGATCTAAATATAGTTAGTAACACAACAGCGTAACAATTACATTTGCTCAAGATCATCTATCATTCTTTCAACTGCTTGTAATCCTCTGTTCCAAAAATTTGGATCAGAAAGATCAATGTTTAAAGGTTGAAGAAGTTCTGAATGATTTTTTGAATTTCCTGCACGTAGGATATTAAGATATTTTTTCTGAAATTGATCAACAGTATTGCTCTTATATATCTCGTATAGTGAATTAACTAGACAATTACCAAAAGAATATGAATACACATAAAAGGAACTATGGATAAAATGAGGAATCATCATCCAAAAATTATCATATCCTGAGTTATCAAGTTCAAAAGCAGGACCGAGAGATTCTTTTTGGGTCTCAAGCCATATTTCATTGATTCTTTGAATAGGAATAGATCCGGTACGGCGTTCTGTGTGTATCCTCAGCTCGAAATCGTAGAAAGCAATTTGTCTTATAATGCTACTAAGTGAATCTTCAATTTTATGGGTAAGTAATATTTTGCGATCGTGTTCATTAGAGATTGAATCTATTAAAGAATCGAAAGTCAAAGCTTCGCCAAAAATAGAAGCAGTTTCTGCTAATATCAGTGGAGCATTAGCCATCAGCGCCCCTTGTTGAGCTGATAATACTTGATGAATACCATGCCCGAGTTCATGAGCTAGTGTCGTAACATCTCGCGATTTCCCTGAATAATTTAAAGAGATATAAGGATGAGAAGAGGGTACAGTTCCATGTGAAAATGCTCCTATTCCTTTTCCTTCACATTGAGGGGCATCAATCCAATTATTAGAAAAAAACTTTTCTGCTATTTCAGACATTTGAGGAGAAAATTTAGCATAAGATGCGAGAGTGATATCCCTGGCTTTTTCAAAAGGAATGATGACTTCCGATGAGTCTAGCAAGGGAGCAGAACGATCCCAAAAATACATCTTGTCTAATTTTAGCCATTGTTTTTTTAAGCTGTAATATCTATGCGATATCTTTGGATAATAATTTTTAACAGATTGTACGAGAGACTCTATCACGTACGGTTCTATATCATTGCTGAGATGACGACTATCGGAAACATTTTCATATTTTCTCCATTTGTCTTGAATTTCTCTATCTTTTGCTAGAGTATTGGTAATAAAAGAGAAGATATGGCTGTTTTTTTCAAATGTTTTAGATATCGCCTTTCCAGATGATTCGCGTATCTTTCTATCTGGATTCAGTAATAACGTAGATGCTTTTTCAAGAGGTAATTTTTGGTCATTTACTTTGAATCGGAGAGTTTCTAGGGTTTCGGAAAAAAAATGTTTAAGTGCTTCTGATCCTGTTTGAGCTGTATCAGAAAATAAGCATTCTAGCTCATCTGACAATAAGTGTTTTTTATATTTTCTTATATTTTTGATCCAAGGAGAGTATTTGAGCGCCAATAAATCTTGATTATAGGATTTTTCTAAAAGCGTATTATCTAGATCATTTATTTCTAGTGTAAAAAAAATCAATCTTTGTTCTAAATCAGTTATTTTTGCATTCGTATCGGTATGAAATTTACAGATAGTTTGATCCGATAGATGGGTACTATATAATAAGTATGCATAAGAATAAATACGTCCTGCGAGATCAGAAAGTTTTTCATATTCAGATATAGCCGCTCCTAATCCAGTACTGCCGGTTTGATTAGTAGCATTTTCTAAATTACCTTTCCAACGTGTTCTGAAAGCTAGACTTTCATGATCAAGGCGTTCCATATCAGTTAAGATTTCTTTGCTATCATGAGACGGATATAGATCTTTCAGATTCCAGCGAGGAAGATCTCCCAAATATTCTGTAGAATCTTTTTTTATATCTGGCGAAAAAAAAATTTTAGGAGCGAAATCATCAGTGGGGGATTTGTAAGTCATCTTCATTATCGTCGTATATCCTCTAGTTACAGAATAATATTTCAATTTTATATAAGATCATACAAAGAGATCTTGTTTAAGAATAGCAGTGATCTCATTTTTTTAATCATTTCCCTAAAATTAGAGCATTTAATCCAATAAGATTTTCAATTCTAGCTATTAGATTGAGTGGAATAATGTTTTATTCCATATTAAGGAAAATCGGAAAATGCATATAAAAAGGAGTTTGGATGATCGTCAAGGATTACTAATTATAGATCAGGATGATGAACAAAGCAATCTTATCAAAGAGTATATGGAATCTTATGGATATGACGTTTTTATTATCGACGTATTATCCCAGTGCCCTGATCTGTTAGTTTTAGATAAAATAAAAGTAGATGTGATTTTTTTAAGCCTTATCAATTTTGGAGATGATAAAGGAAAAGTTTTACAAACAATTGTGGAAAAGATGCCCAATATCCCAATTATTGTGCAAACAAAACATGATGAGCTTAAGATTCTTATCAGCTCTTTACAGGATAGGATTCCCAAATGT
Organism: Candidatus Liberibacter solanacearum CLso-ZC1; assembly: GCF_000183665.1. NCBI lineage: Bacteria > Pseudomonadati > Pseudomonadota > Alphaproteobacteria > Hyphomicrobiales > Rhizobiaceae > Liberibacter > Candidatus Liberibacter solanacearum. The sequence goes on along the minus strand of NC_014774.1, from coordinate 1,051,826 downwards.
TTTTTTAATCCAGTTTCGCAAGAGCATCTTTTCTATTCTATCCGATCTATTTTAGAAAGGAAAAAAAATTCTTCCGCAGAAGAACAAAAATATTTTACTTTAGATTCCTTAATTGCAGTCAGCTCTGAAATGATTCAAGTGATAAATTTAGCAAGGAAAGCAGTATATTGTACTATTCCAGTGATGATAGAAGGAGAATTTGGAGTTGGAAAAAAGACATTAGCTCATTCTATTCATGCATCAGGATCACGTGCTTCTTTTCCTTTCGTAGTTGTGAATTGTGGAATCAGTGATCAGGATAAAGTTGAAAAAGATTTATTTGGTAAAGTGGATTTGCAAGGTGAAAATAGTACGTATTTTCTTGGAAAGTTTGTTGAAGCAAACGGGGGGACTATCCTTTTAGAAGAGCCAAGCGCATTGTCTCTAAAAGTACAAAGAAAGATTCTCCATTTTATTGAGACAGGGAAAATTGAATTTGATGATTCTAGAAATGCATTAAAGCTAGATGTTCGTCTTATTTTTGCAACAGAGAAAAATCTTTTTCAAGAAGTTAAGAATCAGGTTTTTAGTAAAGATCTTTACTATAAAATTAGTATTTTCTCATGCAAGATTCCTACATTGCGTAGTCGTCAGGATGATATTCCATGGTTAGCGCGTTTTTTCTTGAAACGTTTCTGTCTGGAAAATAATGTACAACAGATAAATTTGTCAGAAAAAGCATTGTCTATGTTAACTCATTATAAATGGACTGATAATGTACAAGAGCTTGAAAATATTATATTGCGATCTGTAGTTGGGATTAAGGATTCTTATATTACAGAAGATTGTTTTACTTCCTTATTATTTGAAGCAGGAAATCAAGAAAAAGAAATTAATTCAAATACATCGGAAACATTCGACATTTATTGTATGCAAGATGAAAACAACAATATCCCTCAATCCAGTAATTATTTATCTATTTCGAAAGGAACTATTTTTTCTATTGATAAATATGGAGAGATACGCCGTTTATCTGACATTGAAAAAGAAATGATTAGATTAGCGATGAAATTGTATCGAGAGCAGATGAGTGAAGTTGCTAGAAGACTAGGTATAGGTCGCTCTACTCTTTATCGTAAAATCAAAGAATATAATATTGAAGTTGATACTCTATAATTACAATATTTTATTTGAAAAAGTACGGATTCATCTAGGAATTGATTCTAAAAGTATTTCTGACAAATGAAAAATATGGGTTTTTACCAATGGAAAGAAGTTGAAGGAAATTTTTCAGACACCTAGGTAATTAAAAACAAATATATTAAATCTATTTAAATCATAGTAATTATAGGATCTATCAGAGTATAATACATGATAGTATTATCTTCCTGTAACTTTGAATAGGTCGTTGGATTGTCAGCTTTACGTCCCGCATTAATGAAAAAATTTAATACTACTATAGCGAAGAAAAGAAGTTCATTTTTTTAGAATTCTTTTCTTTTTATGGAGATTGCCTAACAAAAATTTTAAATCTAGTTCTATTGGATTAAGAGCCCATTTTGTTGGATAGATTATCTACCGTATCTTTCAAGATATGATAGTTTTTCTCATTTTGAAGGAACAAACCTGATCAATATCAATTAAAAAGCTGATGTTATAAATGTAATTTCTTGGCAAGAAGAAAATATTATGGCATTAAATAGCAATAATCATTTCTTAATTTTTAATATCATTTGGATAACTTAAGGATAGTTTTTCATTTTATAAATTTTAATAGAAAAGGTTTTTCCCTTATGAGTAATTTAGCTATTCAATCTGCTCTGCAAAGTATTGAAATAGAGAAAAAGGGTTTGAGTTCTTTAGAATCATCTTTACTAGGAGAATTATCTTCTCATTTTAGTCGTGCTGTAGAAAAAATTAAGGCTATTAGAGGTCGTGTGGTTGTTACTGGAATTGGTAAAAGCGGTCATATTGGTTCGAAATTAGCTTCTACATTTGCTTCTACGGGAACGCCTTCATTCTTTGTACATGCTGCTGAGGCTAATCATGGTGATCTTGGCATGATTACGCAAGATGATGTGATTATTGCCCTATCGTGGAGTGGAGAAAGCAATGAACTTAAGGCTATTTTATGTCATGCTCGTCGGTTTTCTATTCCGTTAATTGCTATTACTTCGGAAAACAAATCGATTGTAGCTTGTCATGCAGATATTGTACTTAAATTACCAAAAGAACCAGAAGCTTGTCCTTATGGCTTAGCTCCGACGACTTCTACTATCATGCAATTAGCAATAGGAGATGCCTTAGCTATGGCGCTTATGGAAGCAGAAAATTTTACAGAAAATGATTTTTATGCTTTGCATCCAGGTGGGAAATTAGGATCATTGTTTACTTGTGCTACAGACGTCATGCATACTGGTACACGGCTTCCCCTTGTAAAGATGGGTTCATTATTAATAGATGCTATTCCAGTACTTTCGGAAAAAAGATTTGGGTGTATTGCGGTTGTTGATGAAGATCAAAGATTAAAAGGAATTGTAACAGAAGGAGATATATTTAGAAATTTTAGAAAGAATCTCAATGTGTTAACTGTTGAAGATATTATGACGAAAAATCCTAAGGTTATTTCGGAAGATACTCTCCTAACGGTATCTATGCAGTTTTTAAAACAGCATAATATTTCTGTTCTTATGGTTGTGGATGCTAATCAAAAGATAATAGGTATTGTCCATTTTTTAGATTTGCTGAGATTTGGTATTGCCTAAGATATACATTGTGCCGGATGTGAGAATGAGCATTATCCATGATAGGTGGTTTCAACGCCAAAAGAGTGATTGAGATATTTTCCATAAAGGTAGTAATTTTTTCTTGAATATTACTTTTAAGTAATATCAATTGCTATTGAAACAAGATAAGATAATGTTTGTTTTTGGGAAATTAAGTTGTCTAGAGTTCTATCTAATCAATAGAATTGGTTAGGAAGAGGCTATTGATAGCATAAATTGTGAAAACAAATCGTTTGGAATATTGTCTAAAACCACATTTTTATGATATAAAAATCGTGCAATAGTAATCACAATAGTATTTATATTTTTTAAAGGAATAACATTTTTTGACAATACTTTGATGATGGTAAAAAGAGAAATAGATTTTATAATTTATTAATCTTGAAGAATATCAATGGATAATCAAAATACTTTTTAAAAATATTATATGAAACTATTGCTATCTTTTGCTAGATATGAGATCAAAACCTTATCAGATAATCAGCTGACTGTTATAGGTAGTCGTTATTTGTAATCTATAATTCAGTAAATAAGATATTTTTCATTATTGGGGTGTAGCCAAGTGGCAAGGCAGTGGTTTTTGGTACCGCGATCCCTGGTTCGAATCCAGGCACCCCAACCATTTTTTTAAAATAAGATAAAATATTCTACTATTCTCTATTTAATATCAATAATTGAAGTTCATTGTTTTGCAATTGTGCGGATTATTTTTTCTCCATGTGTCACATAATCCTATTTTTTATAATATTTTTTTATGCTGAATTTTGTAGAAAAAATTCATCGAAATCAGTATTGTTTAAATGTGCAACGAACTCTAACACATGAATTTTGTCAATTTTATATAACATAAATTGAGCAAATAACTTTTTAAAGATTGGTTATATTATGGGATTGATCTCTGCGTATTATAAAGCGATTTTCTCATAGAGATCATGTTTTTCTTTTACGAGATCAGAAGAATTGTTTATATATTAATGATTTCGTTTTTTCCCCAGATTAGGAAAAATTTGTAATATAGCACCTATACTGTACAAGTAAATCCCACATAAGCTAAAAGAGAAAAAAAACCAATAAGGTACCTGAAAATTTGATAACAGAGCATACACCCCTAAAGAAGACCAACAAAATAAAACAAAAACATTAAGAGGACGTAGTCGCACGACCCTAATTGGATGTAAGAAATTCACAGGCGCAAATGTAAGAATTGTAGATGTAGCAATAACTATCGTTGAAACAATAACGCTAGCATTAAGCGCAATAAGAAAAAAAACAACCATGTTCCAAACTGCGGGAAAACCAGAAAAGAAATGCTCTTCTGTTTTCATATTTGTATAAGCATAATAAATAGCGCTTGATATAACAATCATTCCGGCAGCGATAGATGATCCAGTGCTATCCAGTAAATTGCTTTGATACAGTGCAAAAGCTGGAAGGATGACGTAGGTTAGATAATCAACGATATTATCAAGTGTATCTCCGGACCAATTAGGTAGAACTTCCTTGACACGCATTTTGCGAGCAATAGGCCCATCAAATCCATCAATAATAAGAGCTAAACCGATCCACCAAAACATATCAACTAATCGATATTGAGCAGCGGCTATGACACCAAGAAATGCACAAAAAGAACCGCAAGCAGTTAGAATATGTACTGAAAAAGCACCAATACATTTAGATGAAAAGTTTCTATAATTCATTTTTCCAATCGTGGGGTATTCCAATTAATTTTTTCTTAAATTTTCTATCACAATTTTATCTTTTATAAAAGCAAGAAGCTTTTTCTTTAAACAGTATAGTATGATATAGCATAGAAAGAAAAGCGTTTATTGCTACTAGTCAATATCATCAATAAAATATACAGTGTTAGTATATTATATTGGCGGGGGAAAAGTGCATTTCGATAAAGGTAGAATCCAATGAATCGTTTTGATGTGATTATTATAGGCGGTGGACTGATAGGTTTTATTGCTGCACTTGGCTCTGCAAGAAAAGGTCTATTGACAGCATTTGTCTCCCCCTCATCTTCTTTTCAGGATTTGCGAACGACTATGCTGATGAATGAAGGCATTGGTTTTTTAAAAGATATAGAAGTATGGAATTCTATTCAACACATTGCAGAACCTGTATCTTCCTTCAAATTGGTTGATATTACTGGTTATTTGATCAAGGCTCCAGATGCGGTATTTCAATCTACTGAAATTGGTTTAGATGCGTTTGGTTATAATATTCCTAATCATGCATTAATGGAAGTTCTTGATGAGGTAATTTCTCAAAATTCTCTTATCCATTGTTTTAATGCTTCGGCTGACAAAGTTAAAGTAGAAGAAAAAGAGGTCAGTGTTACTCTTTCTACAGGAGAGCAAATTATTGGTCGATTGCTTGTTGGTAGTGATGGGCGCAACTCATTGGTTCGCCGACAAATGGGTTTTAGACAAAAAAAATGGTCTTATTCACAAAAAGCGCTTGTTCTTAATTTTAAGCATTCTAAGCCTCATAATGGTCTATGTGTAGAGTTGCATAAGCCTCTAGGAACTGTCACTCAAATTCCTATGGGGGGTAATTGTTCTAGTCTTGTATGGATTATGGAATCTCAAGAAGCAGATTTTTATCTTAAACTTCCTTGGAATGAAATATCTCGTAGGCTTGAGCAGTATTTGTTTTCTGCAGTTGGTAAGATTGAGGTGATAACAGAAGTTCAAGGTTTTCCTCTATCGGGAATGATATCGTATTGTTTGGGTAAAAATAGGGTGGTTTTGATTGGAGAAGCTGCGCACGCACTTCCTCCGATATGTGGGCAAGGACTTAATTTATCAATCCGAGATATCATTGTTTTATTGGATTTGCTTCAGGAAAATAAAAGTTCTTTTCAGAATATAGGAAATCGCTTTCATTCTATTCGTTGTGGAGATGTTATTAAGAGGACTGTATTTACAGATTTGTTTAATCGATCGCTCTTTGTAAACTATCCTTTGCTACAGATTTTACGTACAGGAACGTTCCATATGTTGAACACAATAAAACCTCTCCGTCAGCAAATTATGCGTCAATCGCTATTTTTACGAGATCTATAGGGTTTATTCTATCTCTGCTGAAGAACCACTTTTCTTATCATGACAGAATATGCCATATGCTGCAATGATCATATAGCAAATAGCAGGGATTATTAATGCTTCTCTTAAGGTTGTGATGTCTGCCATGTATCCAAAGATTAAAGGAATAATGACTCCTCCTGAGATGGTGGTACATATAATACTAGATCCTTCAGATTTTCGATCTTTCAGATCTACGGTTGCTAGAGAAAATATAGTAGGAAACATAATGGAATTGAATAGACCAACGATTATTAGAGACCATCCTGATATAAAGCCAACAGTACAGGCAGAAATGATCACGAGAGAAGATGCTGTGAGACAACACACACACAAGTTTTTGGCATCAGAAAAACGGGATAGTATCCAACAACCTAAGAATCGACCAATCATGGCACTGCCCCAATAGATCGCGGTATGCTGGCCAGCAGACACGCTTCCTAGGAATAGGGTGTCTTGGCGCATTAGATAATTGACCATAATACTACCAATAGCTACTTCTGCACCAACGTAAAGAAAGATACAGAAGGCGCCCATCGCAAATCGAGGTTTTTTTAAAATGGTAAATATCTGGAAAAATTTTGAGTATTTTATTTTAGGTTCCGTAAAATTATTGCGTTGCCTCCAGAATAAAAAGGTAAAAAGTAATAAAAATATCGCAATTGTTAAATACATTTGCGATATAACGCTTGTTGTGTGGTATTGATTGGTTTCCAATTCAGATTGAAGTATGGATTTATTCGTATCCGTTAAATTTCCCAAGATTAATATAGAGCTGATATAGGGGAAAACAGTCGTTCCTAAAGAATTAAAGGATTGCGCAAAAGTAAGTCTACTAGATGTTGTCTTGGGACTTCCCAATAATGAGACAAGGGGATTCAAAGCAACTTGAAGAATTACTACCCCTATTGCCAAGATACATAGAGCAACTAAAAATACTTCAAAGGTTGTGATGTAAGTAGTGGTTATAAACAGTATGCAACCTATTGATAAAATCAATAATGCTATGCAGATGCTTTTTATATAACCATATCGTTGGATGAGCATCCCAGCAGGGATGGAAAAAAAAAATAACAGGAAAAGAAAACTGCTTCAACAAGCATTGCTTGTAGGTATGTGAGAGAAAAACTATTCTGTAATTTGGGAATAAGGATAGAGTTTAAACTAGTTATTCCTCCAAAGATAAAAAAGAGAATAAACACATATATCTTTGTATATTTGTAGGTATTATAATTAGTACTAGCAGTATTTATCACGAGTGTTCCTATCTAATTGGAATTGATGACATGCAAAGTATTTTTACAATTCAATTTTTTTTAGATTAACGGGTGTCCCCTTTCAATTGTTGGAATTAATAGCCTTCAAAGTATTGTTATAATTCAATTTTTTTAGATTGAAATAAACAAAGATACGGCAAAAAATAATCAGCATAGATTTTTCATATTCAAAACATTTTTCAACTATCACTTTATGATACGAGTGTAAACCATTAAGTGGGGATATTTTTTCAAAATAAAATAAAAATTTAGGATAATACATCTATTTACAAAGACATTAGTAAGTATTCTTTAGTCTATATTTTTTTAATAATAATTTATGAAACGTGTGAGAGAAAAGCTATTATCAGGTATCATTCTATGAAAGGATCAATTTATACGTGGTCTTTTTAAGAGATGATTAAGATGTCGCGATAAGAACATTCTATTATACTGGTAGTATGTTAGTATAAAGAGATGGATTAAAATATCAAGAATAAGGATTTGTTCGCAATGGAATTTACCAGTAAATTATGGTGGGTGATGCAGGTTTCGAACCAGCGACCGGCTGATTAAGAGTCAGCTGCTCTACCACTGAGCTAATCACCCAAAGGAAATTATTTTTACAACAGGCATAGTATAACTTACTATTTGCTTTTGTCTAGTATTTGCATGATAGCATGATAGAGTGTGCGTTAAAAGATATTATATGGTAATAAAATATGATGCTAATTTTTTTATGCAAATCATTGCCATATTCTTTGTCTATTGCAAATAGGCGGATGGTGTTTAAATTTCTTCTTTTAACAACATTTATAATATTTTGCAGGAGGGGGAGGGAGAGGAAAGGTATCTAGTATACTTTCTGTATTTTTAGGTTTTTTCAGATCTTTTTTATTTGAAAGAACAAGTATATTTTTATTTATTACATCTTTTTTACTTTGATAAGAGGGTTTTTCTTTCTGCCCATCAGCTCTCTCTAGAGGGAAATTTTCCTCTCCAATCGTTGCCGATTCGGATGCTATTTCATGTGTTTGAAGGGCGATACTATAAGAGCAAAAAGCTGCCCAGTATTGGAGGATTAAAACGCAAAAGATCATTTTTTTATGAACAAAACGCACAAACAACGGGGATACCTCTTTCATAGCCAATAAAACATGTGGAATATATCTATAACATATCTTCCAGAAAACATCAATTATTCTGAGAGATTTAAGACTTAAAAAGATCGATAGTTTTATTGGTTTTTAATGGGAAAAGAGAGGCTTTAGGAGTAAAGTTATTGATGGGATTAAAAACATATTATGCGATCTCTTTCGCTTAACGGTTGGTAATTTTCCAGGAGTTTGCGAGCTTTTTTCTCATCTTTTTGAGTATGCTTTTGTAATTCTTGGAGGTCTTTAAATTTTATTTCTGGACGCAAGAAATCAAAGAATGAAACAGCGCATGTTTGTCCATAGATTTCTTGAGAGAAGTCGAAAATAAAACTTTCTAGAAGGAGAGGGCCGTTTTGAATGACGGTTGGATTTCTACCAAAGTTTGCAATTCCATTATAAGATATTTTATCTTGTGTGCGAAAATGGATAGTATATACTCCTTCTTTAAGTGAGGTTTCCGATGATAGTTGCATATTTGCTGTAGGAAATCCTAATGTGCGTCCTATTTTTTTTCCATGAACGACTTTTGATTCAATGGTAAAATGATATCCGAGTAAATGAGCAGCGTTATGAACATTGCCATTTGTTAATTCTGTTCTAATCTTGCTAGAAGATATAATCTGATCGGTGTTATCACGCAATTCATCAATGAGGATGGTATTAAATCCATATTTTCGTCCACTTTTTTCCAAGAAAGTTCCGTCTCCAGAACGATTTTTCCCGAATCGGAACTGGGATCCTGTAATCACTTTTTTTGCTTCTAGCCATTCTACTAACACTTTACGGATAAATTGCTCGGAAGAATAATTAGACATTTCTAGGGTAAATTTATATCTAATAAGCGCAGAAAAGCCCATTTTTTCGAGGATTTTTGTCTGAATGGATTGGGGGGTTAACGTAAATAGTGGAGTAGAAGATTGTAGTACAATACGGGGATGGGGGCTGAATAAAAGAACCGCAGTTGGAGCGCCATTAGCTATTTTTATGGCATGTTCTAGTATTGAATAATGCCCAAGATGTATTCCGTCAAAATTTCCTATGACGACTACCCCACCCTTTAAATGATTTGGCAGTGGTTGGTTTGTTTCAATATTATGGAAAACGTGCATAGTTGTCCCTGTTTAGATTAATTCTCGAATCCACCAATGAGGATGTAAATTTTTCCTTATAAAGAAATTTTGCAACATTTGTGCCTCAATTTTATTATTTGCCGAATATTCATGCGTATGAATTCCTTGGCTCACGTATAATGCATCTATTCCGGATTGTAGGGCTCCTTTAATGTCGGTTTCCATTCCATCTCCTATAGCAAGTATACGTTTCTTGTCTAATGAATTACATAGAGTAGATATTTTTTTAAATGCCATTTCGTAGATAGGTAAATGGGGTTTTCCTACCATTTTAATTATTCCGTTTAATTGTTGATAGATGAGGGCTAGTGCTCCGGCACAAGGAACAACTTTATTGCCACGATTGGCTAATATATCGGGATTAGCGCAGATAAAAGGAATGTTACGGCGCGCAAAAGGCTCTAACAATATGCGATAATCTTCAGGTTTTTCTGTTTCATCGTTGTATAAACCAGTGCAAATTATTGTTTCGGCATATTGTTCATCAACTACTTTAACATTGAGATTTTCAAGTAGAACGCGATCTCTGTCAGGTCCTATGAAAAATATATTGTGTGATTCTTTTGCAAGTAGGTGATGGGTTAGATCGCCAGAAGTGATTATATCGTCCCAGAATTTTTGTGAGGATCCTAGTGATTGTATGTGGGAGATAACACTGGCAGATGGACGTGGAGAATTGGTCAATAATATTATTTTTAAGCCATTCTCACGCGCTTTTTGTAAAGCGGGAATGCTTCCAGGAAATAATTTTTGCCCATTATGGAGCACTCCCCATACATCACAAAGGATGATATCGTAAAATGGTGAAATTTGACATAGAGATGAGATTTCTTTCGTCATTTAAATTCCTTTATCCTCAGTAAAATCTATAGTAGTACATGGATATTTAATTTACTATTGAATATAAATATTCTTTGATTCAATCATTCCTATTACTGATTTATAGTGCAATCAATGTGATTGATCTTTTTATCCTCAGTAAAATCTATAGTAGTACATGGATATTTAATTTACTATTGAATATAAATATTCTTTGATTCAATCATTCCTATTATTGATTTATAGCGTAATAAATGTGATTGATCTTTTTTGGTTTATTGTTGGGGGATCCCCCTTGACTTCATAGTGGTTTGTTCCTAGATAAACGTTACTAGCACTCGTGTGGATTAGAGTGATAACAGTAACAAGGATATTGTTTTAGCTTGTTGTTGTATTCGTTTTTTTTAAATTTAGGAGTTGGAATATGGTGGATAAGCGCTATTTGCGTCCGTCAAGAGGTCGTGTGGTTATACGCCGTCTTCAAAGTGAAACAATGACAGAAAGCGGTCTTATAATACCAGATACCGTTTCTGAAAAGCCTTCTGCCTGTGGAGGTGAAGTAGTATGGGTTGGCGCAGGTGTTACCGATCAATCTGGAAAAGTTATTGAACCTGAAGTAAAGCCTGGTGATGTCGTTCTTTTTGGCAAATGGTCTGGAACGGAAATTAAGCTTGGAAGTGATGAAGAATATCTTGTTATGCAAGAATCAGATATCATAGGTGTCGTAGTTGGAGACAGGCCAAAATAAGTAATGTTTAAATGGGATCTTGTTGATCTCTGTTAATTATATGATTTCGTAAAATCAGGAGTTTTAGTCTATGTCTGCTAAAGATATTAAGTTGGGTATTAATGCTCGGGACAGTGTGGCGTATGGTGTGAACGCACTTGCTGACGCTGTAAAGTGTACTCTCGGTCCCAAAGGGCGTTGTGTTATCATCGCTAATTCTTTCGGGGCTCCTCGTGTCACTAAGGATGGTGTGAGTGTTGCTAAAAGTATAAGTTTTAAGAATCATTTCCATGAAGTCGGTGCTCGTATGATACGAGATGTAGCGACTAATGCAGAAGATAATTCAGGAGACGGTACAACTACCGCTACTTGTCTTGCTCAGGCGATTATTAATGAAGGTCGGAAGTATGTTGCCGCTGGACTTAATCCTATGGATTTGAGGCGTGGTATCAATCTCGCTGTTCAAGAAGTTGTAGATTATCTTAAAGTTAACCATAAAAAAGTTGGAAGTCGTGAAGAAATCATCCAGGTAGCAACTATTTCTGCTAACGGTGATAGAGATATTGGTGAAAAAATTGCTTTTGCGATGGAAAAAATAGGTCCACATGGAATTATTACCATTGATCAAGCCAAAACAGCTACTACTGAAGTTAGAGTTGTTAAGGGGATGCAATTCGATCGAGGGTATATATCTCCGTATTTCATGACCAATTCTGAAAAAATGACTGCTGAAGCTGAAAATCCATATATCTTGGTTTATGACAAGAAAATATCGGCTCTTCAACCCCTCCTTCCATTGCTGGAAATTGTTGCTCAATCTGGTCGTCCTTTATGCATTATTGCTGAGGATGTAGAAGGGGATGCATTGGCAACTCTTGTTGTTAATAGATTGCGTTGTAATTTATCAGTTCTTGCGGTAAAAGCACCTGCTTTTGGTGATCGTCGTAAGGCGGTTCTTCAGGATATTGCTGTTTTAGTAGGGGCTACTGTTATCTCCGATGAAGTTGGGCTTAAACTTGAAAAAGCTACAGTTGCTGATCTAGGTTCTGCTAAAAAAGTTGTTATGACCAAAGATGATACAACAATCGTTGGGGGATGTGGTTCTCAGGAACTAGTTCAGGCTCGTATTAGTGAAATTCAGGCCGCTATTGAAGAAACTAAATCAGATTATGACCGTGATAAGCTTAAAGAGCGTTTGGCTAAATTAGCTGGTGGTGTTGCTGTTATAGAGGTCGGAGATGTGACTGAGGCAGCGTTGAGTGAGAAAAAAGATCGCTACCAAGATTCTCTTGATGCTACACGTGCTGCATCCGATGAAGGTATTGTTGTGGGGGGCGGTATTTCGCTCATCCGAGCTGCTCAAGCATTATCTGTTAAAGGAGATAATAGTGACCAGTGCGCTGGCATAGAGATTGTTCGCAAAGTCTTGGGATATCCATGTCGTCAAATTATTGAAAATGCTGGCGATGAAGCTGCGCTTATTGTTAGCAAGATACAGGAAAACAAAAATGTTAATTTTGGGTATGATGCTCAGAAAGGCGTTTTTGGCGATATGTTTGAAATGGGTATTATTGATCCTGTGAAGGTAGTTCGTAATGCTCTACAGTCTGCGGCTTCTGTCGCGTCTATGCTGTTAATTACTGAAGCTGTTGTTGTTGATCTTCCAAAAGATGAATCAGCAGCTCCTCAAATGCCTGCCGGCGGCGGTATGGGCGGTATGGGTGGTATGGGTGGTATGGGTGGTATGGACATGATGTAAATCATTGTCATACATCCGTATGCCTATGGAGAGGGGGATTTAAAAAAATCCCCCTCTTTTTTATTATTTTTTCGTATAAAAGTCATGTTTTGAATTTTATTTTTTAATTACAATTAGGAATAATTTTTACTGGTACAGAGATGTATTTTATTTGAGATAAGATATGATTTTTTGGGTATTGAGCGTTATGTAGAGTTATTGCTTTTTTCGTCGGTTTTAAAGATATGAATTTATAGTTGTGAAAAATTTTAGTGTTCATTTTTTAAATTATTGGTATTTCAATCTTTATTATTGTTCTTAAGAGTGATTCATTGGGAGAGGTGTGTGCGGTGTTATTGCGCTCACATATCTGTTTAGATAATTTGCGATGATGGTATGTATTGACTTTTTTATTTTAAAAGACGCTCATTTTAGGATTGATGGATTTTTTTGCGCTCTATATTGGAATAGTTCAGGAATCTTTTTTGAATATTGTAATATATTTACCAAAATATTCGTGGTTTTATAATTTTTTCAATACTTGCTCTTTATGGAGACAATCAATGATAGGAAGTTAAAAAATATAGGGATATAATTAATATCTTATGAAATAGAATATTTCTACATCATTAAAGAGCAAATTTTTTTGAACTATCTTTATACACATGGTGGGCAATGAGAGATTCGAACTCCCGACATCCTCGGTGTAAACGAGGCGCTCTACCACTGAGCTAATTGCCCTCTAATTAGATCACTGATACAATAATTTACAAATGTTCGCAAATAAAAAATGGCATAATAAAAATAATTTTTTTGTTGATAAAAATAACATATCATTTTAGGTTAGTGATTGATTGTTTTATTGTGCATAGTAATAATATGTATTATATGGTAATTATGCTGTTGATGTTTTTAATTTAATGTGACTGACGTATTTCAATTGTATTTCCTGTCAGTTTTGTAGTAAATGAGTATAGAATATTTTTTCTAGTTTATTAGTTATGTATATAAGTTTTAGACTCGCTTTCTTGATTGATTGTCGCAAGTCAAATGATAATTGCGGGTGTAGCTCAGTTGGTTAGAGCGCCGGCCTGTCACGCCGGAGGTCACGGGTTCGAGCCCCGTCACTCGCGCCATATATATTAATTCACACCGTATATTTGTAATTTATGTGATATATTGTTCTCCTTTTAATATAATGTTATTGTATTGTTGTGAGAATGTATTTATTTTTATCCGTACAGATTAGTGCGTTTTGGTAATGGAAGTTAAGTCAAAGTGAATGATCTTTTAACCTCTTATGCTCCGATTTTAGTATTTATAGCCATTGCATCAGCAATAGTGATCGCTCTTATGATTTCTCCATTTTTAGTGGCTTTTAAATCTCCTGATCCAGAAAAGTTGTCAACTTACGAGTGTGGTTTTGATCCTTTTGACAGTGCTCATATGAAGTTCGATGTTCGGTTTTGTTTGGTATCTGTTTTATTTATTATTTTTGATCTAGAAATTGCTTTTTTATTTCCGTGGGCGGTTTATTTCAAGAAAATTGGTTGGTTGGGATTTGGATCCATGATGGTGTTTTTGGGGATTCTGACTGTTGGCTTCATTTATGAATGGAAAAAGGGAGCTTTGGAGTGGGACTAACGAAATTTGATCGAAAGATTGTTGTTGATCACAGTTCTTTTTCTCTGGAAAAGGCGGGTATGGATTTTCCCAGTACAGATACTGAGCTAATGAACAAAGGCTTTCTTGTAGCTCCTATTGATCAATTGGTGACTTGGGCTCGTACTGGATCATTGATGTGGATGACCTTTGGATTAGCATGTTGCGCTGTTGAAATGATGCAGGCTTCTATGCCTCGGTATGATCTTGAGCGTTTTGGTTTTGCGCCACGTGCTTCTCCGCGTCAATCAGATGTTATGATTGTTGCTGGTACGTTAACTAACAAAATGGCTTCGGCGCTTCGTAGGGTATATGATCAGATGCCAGAGCCTCGTTATGTTATTTCTATGGGTTCATGTGCTAACGGAGGGGGATACTATCATTATTCGTATTCTGTTGTACGGGGATGTGATCGTATTGTTCCTGTTGATGTTTATGTTCCTGGTTGTCCTCCAACGGCAGAAGCTCTTATTTATGGGATTCTTTTATTGCAAAAGAAAATTCGTCGTATTGGTAATATTAAGCGTTAAAAAGGTTATGATGTGGTTAGAAAGATGGAAGATATCGGTGATTACATAGTTAATTCCTTTGGTCGCTCTGTGAGGTCTACTATTAATTCAGTGGGAGAATTATCTCTTGATGTTGATTGTGGAGATCTGCTTTCTCTTTGTTATTTTCTTCGAGACGATTCGAATTGCCGTTTTGTAAATATAGTAGATTTATGCGGTGTTGATTTTTTAAGTCGTTCGAGCCGTTTTGATGTTGTTTATCATTTTCTATCTCCAAAATACAATTGTCGTGTACGTGTGAAAGTGGCTGTGTCTGAAGGGGATTCTATCCCTTCAATGGTTGAAGTATATCCTGCGGCAAATTGGTTTGAACGTGAAGTATTGGATATGTACGGCATTAAATTTGAAGGTCATCCTGATTTACGACGTATACTTACGGATTATGGTTTTGAAGGGCATCCTTTGCGTAAAGATTTTCCGGTCACTGGTTTTGTAGAACTTCGTTATGATGATAAGGCTAAGAAAGTTGTTTATAGCCCTGTGGAGTTGATGCAGGAGTACCGTGATTATGATTTTTTATCTCCTTGGGAAGGGTCGCCTCTTTTTGCTGATAAAGATTCTGAGAATGGAAACGTTTCTTAGAAAGATCGTTATTTTATTTTTTTGGTTTGATAGGGTTGGAGTCCATTATTGATGGGTGAGAAGAAGATTCGTGGTTTTACTATGAATTTTGGTCCGCAGCATCCTGCGGCACATGGAGTTTTACGGCTTATTCTTGAACTTGATGGTGAGGTTGTAGAGCGTGTTGATCCTCATATAGGACTTTTGCATCGTGGAACCGAAAAACTTATTGAGACCAAAACTTTTTTGCAAGCAGTTCCGTATTTTGATCGCTTGGATTATGTGGCTCCGATGAATCAGGAGCATGCATACGCTTTAGCAGTTGAAAAGCTTCTCGGAATTGAAATTCCAATTCGAGGACAATTAATTCGTGTTCTTTATTCCGAAATTGGGCGTATTCTTTCTCATTTGTTAAATGTAACCACGCAAGCTATGGATGTCGGAGCGTTGACTCCTCCTTTATGGGGTTTCGAGGAGAGAGAAAAGCTTATGGTATTTTATGAGCGTGCTTCTGGATCACGTATGCATGCAGCGTATTTTCGTCCTGGAGGGGTTCACCAGGATATTCCGCCTGTATTAGTTGAAGACATTGGTTGTTGGTGTGATTCTTTTCCTGCGGTGCTTGATGATATTAGCGGTCTTTTAACTGAAAGTCGTATATTTAAGCAACGTAATGTTGATATTGGTACTGTTAAACTTGAAGATGCGTGGGGATTAGGTTTTTCAGGGGTTATGATTCGTGGGTCTGGTGCGGCTTGGGATTTGCGCAAGTCTCAGCCATATGAATGTTATGCAGAGTTAGATTTTGATATCCCAATAGGAAAAAAAGGGGATTGTTATGATCGTTATTTGGTGCGTATGATGGAAATGCGTGAATCTATAAAAATCATACGACAGTGTGTGGATCGTTTGCTTGGAGATAATAGAGTGGGTCCGGTATTTGCTTCGGATTCCAAAATTATTCCTCCAAGAAGAGCTGATATGAAACGTTCTATGGAGGCGCTGATTCATCATTTTAAACTTTATACGGAAGGATATCATGTTCCGGTTGGAGAAGTTTATGCGGCTGTAGAGGCTCCTAAAGGAGAATTTGGGGTTTATTTGGTTTCTGATGGGAGTAATAAGCCCTATCGGTGTAGGATTCGTGCGCCCGGATTTGCGCATCTTCAGGCGATGGAATTTTTATGTAAGGGGCATCAATTAGCAGATGTTTCTGCTATTTTAGGATCTTTGGATATTGTTTTTGGTGAGGTTGATAGATAAATTCTGCTTAAGAATTTTTTATTGGTATAAAACTTTATTTTATTGGCATAGGGTTTGGTGAGGACTTAAAAAGATATGTCTATTCGTCGATTGGCAGCGGAAGAATTTCAACCATCGTCATTTTCTTTTAGTGAAGAAAATATTGTTTGGGCGAATGAAGTTATGAGCAAATATCCTTCATCACGTTATCAATCTGCGGTTATTCCGTTGTTGATGCGAGTTCAAGAGCAAGAAGGATGGGTTAGTCGGGCAGCAATTGAATTTGTTGCTGGTATGTTGGATATGGCATATATTCGTGTCCTTGAAATTGTAACTTTTTATACTCAATTTCAATTAGCTCCAGTAGGAACGCATGCTCATGTTCAGGTCTGTGGAACTACTCCGTGTATGTTGCGGGGTTGTGAAGATTTGATTGAGGTTTGTCGCAATAAAATCCATCAAAAGCCATTGCACAGGAATCCAGAAGGAAAGCTTTCTTGGGAAGAAGTGGAATGCCAGGGAGCTTGTGTGAATGCGCCAATGGTCATGATAGGGAAGGATACATACGAGGATTTGACGCCAGAGCGTTTAGAAGAAATTATTGAAGCTTTTTCTGCAGGACGTGGCGATTCTATCCGTCCTGGTCCTCAAATTGATCGAATTAGTTCTGCTCCTGCAGGAGGATTAACATCGCTTGTTGAAGAATGATAAAACAAAGAGGGAAAATGATAAAAACAGGGATATATTACTTTTCTGACTTTTGATTTTCTAGAGTGGTTTATCAATCTTTGTAATCGAATAATTAAGAGATATTTTAGAACAATAAGGCAAGAGAGGATATCGTTTGAATTTAAATTGATATCTAGAATGGGATGCGAATTAATGAAAATGGTATATAATATTTTTGAAGATGTACGGAATGACTCTTTGTAAAAAAGTATAGAAAGCCTGAACATGCTAAAAGATCAAGATCGTATTTTTACCAATCTGTATGGTTTGAAGGGAAAGTCTCTCGATGAATCGATGGCGAGAGGTCATTGGGATGGTACCGATAATATTTTAGGTAAAGGTCGTGATTGGATTATTAGCGAAGTAAAAGCCTCTGGTTTGCGTGGACGTGGTGGTGCTGGTTTTTCAACGGGAATGAAATGGTCTTTTATGCCTAAGACATGCTCTGATCGCCCTCACTATCTTGTAGTGAATGCTGATGAGTCTGAGCCTGGAACTTGTAAAGATCGTGATATCATGCGGCATGAGCCACATGTTTTGATTGAAGGTTGTGTCATTGCTTCTTTTGCTATAGGAGCACATTGTGTTTTTATCTATGTTCGTGGAGAATTTATAAGGGAACGTGAATCTTTGCAAACAGCGGTGGATGAATGTTATGCAAGGGGTCTTCTTGGTCGTAATAGTAAACTTGGTTATGATGTTGATATTATAGTACATCATGGTGCTGGAGCCTATATTTGTGGAGAAGAGACTGCTCTTCTTGAAAGCCTTGAAGGGAAAAAAGGGTTGCCTCGACTTAAGCCTCCTTTTCCTGCTAATATGGGTCTATATGGTTGTCCTACTACGGTTAACAATGTTGAATCTATTGCAGTGGTTCCTACTATTTTGCGGCGTGGTGCGAGTTGGTATTCAAGCTTTGGCCGTGAAAATAATAGAGGTACGAAGCTTTTTTCTATTTCAGGTCATGTGAACTATCCATGTACCGTTGAAGAATCTATGTCGATCACTTTTGATGAATTAATTGAAAAGCATTGTGGTGGTATTAGGGGAGGATGGGATAATCTTTTGGCTGTTATTCCTGGTGGATCTTCTGTTCCTTGTCTTACGGGAGATCAGATGAGAGGCGCTATAATGGATTATGATAGTCTTAAAGCGATGGGATCAGGGCTGGGAACTGCGGCTGTAATTGTGATGGATCGGTCTACAGATATTATTAGGGCAATATGGCGTTTATCTGTTTTTTATAAGCATGAGAGTTGTGGTCAATGTACTCCTTGTCGCGAAGGTACTGGATGGATGATGCGATTGATGGAGCGTATGGTTAGAGGGGTGGCTCAAAAGCATGAAATTGATATGCTGTTTGAAGTCAGTAAGAATATAGAAGGGAGAACTATTTGTGCTCTTGGTGATGCTGCGGCATGGCCAATACAAGGATTAATAAAGAATTTTCGGCATGTAATGGAAGAGCGTATTGATCAGTATAATGTACATCATTTTTGATGGTAAGGATGTTGATTTGGATGGGCATCAAAAATATTTTTTAGAGTATCCTCTTGTAAAAAGTGGTTTATTAAAATGATGGTAAAACTGAAGGTTGATGGTATAGAGATTGAAGTTCCTAGTGATTTTACGCTTCTTCAAGCCTGTGAATTTGCTGGTGTTGAAGTGCCTCGTTTTTGTTATCACGAGAGATTGTCTATTGCTGGTAATTGTCGCATGTGTTTGGTGGAGATTAAGGGTATTGCATCGAAACCTCAAGCATCCTGTGCTATGAATGTTTTTGATTTGCGTGCAGGTTCTAATGGTGAATTGCCTGAAATTTTTACCACAACTTCTATGGTTCGGAAAGCCCGTGAAGGCGTGATGGAATTTCTCCTGATCAATCATCCTTTGGATTGTCCTATATGCGATCAGGGAGGGGAATGCGATTTACAAGATCAAGCTATGTTTTTTGGATTTGGATCTTCTCGTTATTGTGACAACAAGAGATCTGTTGAAGATAAATCCATAGGTCCTTTAGTTAAAACAGTTATGACTCGTTGTATTCATTGTACGCGTTGCGTGCGTTTTATCACTGAGGTAGCAGGAGTGCCGGACCTAGGTTTGATTGGAAGAGGTGAAGATGCTGAAATTACTACTTATCTTGAACAGTCTTTAACCTCTGAAATACAAGGAAACATCATTGACCTTTGTCCTGTTGGCGCTTTGACCTCAAAACCATTTGCGTTTACAGTTCGTTCGTGGGAATTGACCAAGACAGATAGTATAGATGTGATGGATGCTCTCGGTTCTGCTATTAGGATTGATACGCGTGGCTGTGAAGTAATGAGAATTTTACCGCGTATCAATGAATCTATTAACGAAGAATGGATATCAGATAAAACTCGTTTTATCTGGGATGGGCTTAAGGTGCAGCGTTTAGATCGCCCTTATGTTCGTGTCGATGGGCGCTTGAGACCTGTTGATTGGGATTATGCCTTGAAGGTGATTAAAACAGCTGTTTCTCCTTCTGGTGTAAAATTAGGGGCTATTGCAGGAGATCTTGCTTCTGTAGAAGAGATATATGCTCTTAAGTTGATGATGCAATCTTTAGGTTGTAATAATTTTGATTGTCGGCAAGATGGAGAGAGTCTTGATCCTTCGTATGGCCGTTCTAGTTATATATTTAATCCGACTATTCAAGGAATAGATGAAGCTGAAGCAATGTTGATTATTGGCTCTAATCCTCGTTTTGAAGCGGCTATTTTGAATGCACGTATTCGTAAGCGGTGGCGACTTGGGAATTTTCCTATAGCTGTCATTGGAGATGTCGGAGAGTTGCGATATAATTATCAGCATTTAGGTGTCGGAAGCGAATCTTTAGCTAATCTTGTTTCGGGGAAAGATCCTTTTTTTAAGACATTGCAAGGGGTTGAGAAACCTTTGATTATGGTGGGGCAAGGGGCTCTCAAGGGTTTTAACAAAGTTGAGGTATTGGCAAATGCTGCTAAATTAGCTATTGATGTTGGAGCAGTCAGTGATTCATGGAATGGTTTTGCCGTTTTACATACTGCTTCTTCGCGTGTTGGGGCTTTGGATTTAGGCTTTGTTCCTGCGGATGATAATTTAAATGCAATGAATCTTTTACATAAAACTGACGTTGTATTTTTGTTAGGAGCAGATGAATTAGATTTTTCTCGTAAGAAGGCTTTTACTGTATATATAGGTTCGCATGGTGATAAGGGAGCTCAATCCGCTGATGTTATATTGCCTGGCGCTGCGTATACAGAAAAGTCAGGTTTGTGGGTGAATACTGAGGGTAGGGTGCAGATGGGCATGCGTGCTAACTTCCCTCCAGGTGAGTCAAGAGAAGATTGGGAAATAATATGTGCTCTTGCGGATAAATTAGGATGTATTTTGCCCTTTAATTCCTTATTGCAGTTGCGCTCTCATTTATATTCGCATTACCCGCATTTTATGCGATTAGATGAAATCGTTCCTTCTTCCACGGAGGGTATTTATTCTTTGGCTAAAAAAGCAGGAGAAATGCAGAAAAGAGAATTTGTTTCAACGGTAAATAATTTTTATTTAGCAAATGCTATAGCAAGAGCTTCGGCTACCATGGCTCAATGCTCTCTTGTAGCGCAAAATTGCGGTAAAAGTGTTTCTAATAATAGAGTGAGGGAATTAGAGTAATGTTTTCCTTCTTGGGGGAATTTTTTGTTCCTTTATTTTTTATGATCATTAAATCAATCGTTTTTTTGGTTGGTGTTTTGATTTTTGTGGCATATATCTTGCTTATGGATCGCAAGATTTGGGCGGCAGTGCAATTGCGTCGTGGTCCCAATGTTGTTGGTCCTTGGGGATTATTCCAATCTTTTGCTGATTTTTTAAAATTTGTATTTAAAGAGCCTATTATTCCTGCTAAATCCAACAAATTTTTGTTTCTCTTGGCGCCGCTCATTTCGGCTATTTTATCTTTGTCTGCGTGGGCTGTAGTACCTGTTGCGGATGGTTGGGTTATTGCCGATATCAATGTGGGAATACTTTATATTCTAGCAATTTCTTCCCTTGAGGTTTATGGTATTATTATAGGAGGATGGGCATCAAATTCAAAATATGCATTTCTTGGTGCCTTGCGTTCTGCTGCACAGATGATTTCTTATGAAGTTTCTATTGGTTTAGTGATTGTGACAGTTTTATTGTGTGCGGGTTCGCTGAATCTTACAGATATTGTTAATGCTCAAAAAAGCGGTATAGGAACAATTTTGGGATTTCCTCCCTCGATACTTGATTGGTATTGGTTGGCTCTTTTCCCAATGTTTGTTATTTTTTTTATTTCTCTTCTTGCAGAGACGAATCGTCCTCCCTTTGATTTATCCGAGGCAGAATCAGAGTTAGTTGCTGGTTATATGGTGGAATATAGTTCAACTCCTTACTTATTGTTTATGCTTGCTGAATATTCAACTATTGTTCTGATGTGTGTTTTGACAAGTATTTTATTTTTAGGAGGATGGTTGCCTCCGGTTGATATAGCAGTCTTTAGATATGTTCCTGGATTTTTTTGGCTTGTCTTTAAAACTTTAGGAGTGTTTTTTATGGTTTCAATGGTCAAAGCTTTTGTGCCACGCTATCGTTATGATCAATTGATGCGGTTAGGATGGAAGGTTTTTCTTCCTCTATCGTTTTCAATGGTTTTAATAGTTTCTTTCTTTCTCAAAATTATGATGTAATCATATAAGGGATTTTAAAAGGGTTTTTATGTGTAATGTAAGCTTTCTTTTTCTCAAAGAATTTGTGTTATCTTTTTTTCTTTGTATGCGTTATTTTTTTAAGGCGAAAGCCACGATTAATTATCCTTTTGAGAAAGGCTCCGTGAGTCCTCGTTTTAGAGGAGAGCATGCCCTGCGCCGTTATCCTAATGGAGAAGAAAGATGTATAGCTTGTAAGTTATGTGAAGCTGTTTGTCCTGCGCAAGCTATTACAATAGAATCCGGACCTCGTCTTCATGATGGAACACGTCGGACTGTGCGTTATGACATAGATATGATTAAGTGTATTTATTGTGGTTTATGTCAAGAAGCTTGTCCAGTTGATGCTATTGTTGAGGGTCCTAATTTTGAATTTGCAACAGAGACTCGTAAAGAGCTTTATTATGACAAAGAGCGTCTTCTGGATAATGGTGATAGATGGGAAAGTGAAATTGTTCGTAATATTGTGATTGATTCTCCTTATCGTTAATATTGATTTTATGATTATATATGTTTTTTGTAATGACTATAATTTTTTCCTTCTAATGAAGATCTTAAGGAATATGTGAAGATGGTTGTACAATCTTTGTTTTTTATCTCTTTTCCTTTGTTGTAATAGCTTCCTCGCTTCTAGTCGTTACATTACGTAATCCCGTATATTCAGTTTTCTTCCTCATTCTTGCTTTTGTTAATTCTGCGGGTCTTTTTCTTCTTTTGGGGGCAGAATTTATCGCAATGATTACTCTAGTTGTATATGTTGGGGCTGTGATCGTTCTTTTCCTTTTTATTATTATGATGCTTGATATTGATGTTGAAGAAGCAAAACCTAGAAGAAATCGTCCATTTTTAGGGGCTTTTTTTATAGGAATTTTAGCTGCTGAATTGTTTGTATGTGCAAGTAATTTACTAGTTTTTGGATTAGAAGGTGAGGTTTCTAGATTGGTTTTTAGGGGAAATAATACAGAAGATATTGGTGAGGTTTTATACACAAAATATATTTATCCCCTTGAAATATCAGGATTTATTTTATTGCTATCTATGATTGGTGCAATTGTACTAATGCTCCGGCATCGTCCCGGCATTAAGAGACAAAATATTTCCAAGCAATTAAAGAGTAATCCTGGAAATTCTGTTACAGTAGTTAAAGTAAAATCAGGGGAGGGGATTGAGGATGAATATTAATCTTGCTCATTATTTGATTGTATCTGCTATTATATTTATTATCGGTTCTTCTGGAGTTTTTTTTAATCGTAAAAGCATTATCACGACATTGATGTCGATAGAGATTATGCTTTTGGCGGTGAATTTAAATATGATTTCTTTTTCTGCCTATATGCAAGATATTGCTGGTCAAATATTTTCTTTATTTATCTTGGTGGTTGCAGCAGCCGAGACTTCTATAGGACTTGCTATTTTAGTTGTTTTCTATAGGAAGCGAGGTTCAATTTCTGTTGATGATTTTAATCGAATGAAGGGTTGATTTGTAGCTATGATTTATGAGGCTATAGTTTTTCTTCCTCTCGTAGGGGCAGTTGTTTCTGGATTTTTCGGTCGTTTGATGAGAGAAAAATTGCCTGAGATTTTTACTTCTGTATTAATGGTAATCGTAGCACTGTTATCTTGGTGGGTGTTTTATGAAGTAGGTTTTTCTAACTTTACGGTAGTTAAATATGAAATATTTCATTGGATCAAATCTAGTGGACTGGATGTATCTTGGGGATTGCGTATAGATACTCTTTCTTCTGTTATGTTTGTGGTTATTAATTCTATTTCAGCAGTTGTTCATATATATTCTATTGGTTATATGCATGATGATCCACATCGCCGGCGGTTTTTCTCGTATCTATCATTGTTTACTTTTGCGATGCTTGTTTTGGTTTCTTCTGATAATTTTTTACAAATATTTTTTGGTTGGGAAGGTGTTGGCCTTGCATCTTATTTGCTAATTGGTTTTTGGTCTTTTAAAGAATCTGCCCTCAAAGCTTCAATGAAGGCTTTTGTAGTCAATAGGATAGGTGATTGCGGTCTTATTCTTGCTATTTCTGCGATAGTTTATCTTTTTCAATCGGTTGATTTTGATATTGTTTTTAACAAAGCCACTCAATACTTTACGCATGGTAATCTTGTAGGGACAACACATAAAGCTCTTGCTCCTTTTGGAATAGAGATACATAGGCATGATGCTATTGCGATAATTTGCTTTTTGTTGTTTTTAGGTGCCATGGGAAAATCTGCTCAGTTTTTATTGCATGTATGGCTTCCCGACGCGATGGAAGGCCCGACACCTGTTTCTGCTCTTATTCATGCTGCTACGATGGTGACAGCTGGTGTTTTTTTAGTAGCTAGAATGTCTCCACTTTTTGAGCTTTCTTCCGTTGTTTTGGATTGTATAGTAGTCGTTGGATCTATTACAGCTTTTTTTGCTGCAACCGTTGGCCTTGCTCAACATGATATCAAACGTGTTATAGCGTATTCTACTTGTTCACAGTTAGGTTATATGTTTGTTGCATTGGGGTGTGGGGCTTATGGAGCTGCTATTTTTCACTTGTTTACACATGCATTTTTTAAAGCACTTCTTTTTTTAGGGGCTGGATCAGTGATACACGCAGTCTCTGGAGAACAGGATATGCGTCGTATGGGTGGGTTATATAAACATTTGCCTGTAACAGGTTTGATGATGATTATTGGTACCTTAGCGTTGACGGGATTTGGGCTTCCTAAAACAAGTATAGGGCTTTCAGGATTCTTTTCTAAAGATGTAATTCTAGAAGTGGCGTATATGTCTTCGAATCGTTTTATTGCTTTTTTCCCTCTTTTATTTGCTGCTTTTTTAACCAGTTTTTATTCATGGAGATTAATGTTTTTGACTTTTTTTGGTAAGATGCGCGTGGATAAAAATATCTTACAAAAGATTCATGAATCTCCAATGGTTATGCAAATGCCACTTTTTATTTTGGCGATAGGATCTATATTTTTCGGATTTGTTTTTCATAGTTTCTTTTTTGGGGATGGATATTCTTCTTTTTGGAAAGAGGCGATTTTTACTTCTTCTCGTAATAAGATGTTGGGAATACATCATTATGTGCCTTTATGGGTAGAATATTCTTCTTTTATAGCTTTTTCTGCTGGTTTTGTGGTTTCTTTTATAATGTATATCGTTTTCCCAAGTTTACCAAAATTCCTTTCAAAAAAAATTTCTTATTTCTACTACTTTCTTCACAATGCTTGGTATTTTGATCGGATTTATGATTTCTTGTTTGTTCGTCCTACGATTCGTTTGGGAGAATGGTTATGGAAGGGTATTGATTTATCCATAGATAGATATGGTCCTAATGGCGTTGCAGCTTGTGTGCGGTATTTATCTTTTTATGCGAGTCGTTTGCAAACAGGGTATCTGTATCATTATGCATTTGCCATGTTGGTGGGAATTTCTATATTGGTGCTAGTCATGTTGTTGAAAGGTAATATTTAATGGATTTGCCATTTCTTTCAATTATAACTTTTACACCTTTTATAGGTGTTCTTCTTTTGTTTCTTGCTTCTTACTTGGGATGTGAGCGTCGCTCTTTTCTGGGTATTGCTTTGGGAACCAGTATTATCAATTTTGTTTTTTCCTTGTTTGTCTGGGCTATATTTAACCAAAATAATTCTGGATTCCAGATGATTGAATATTATCATTGGATTGATTATTTTTGTGATTATCATCTTGGAGTTGATGGTATATCGATTCTTTTAGTAGTGCTAACCGCTTTTCTTACTCCTTTTTGCATTTTATCTAGTTGGGAGTCGGTTCAAGAACGCTTCAAAGAATATATGATAGCTTTTCTAATTCTTGAATCTATGACAATAGGAGCTTTTTTATCGCTGGATATCGTATTATTTTACATATTTTTTGAAGCTAGTTTGATTCCTATGTTTATCATAATAGGTGTTTGGGGAGGAAACGAACGCGTTTATGCGGCGTATAAGTTTTTTCTTTATACATTTTTTGGTTCTGTTTTTATGCTCTTGGCGATTATGGTGATGTGTTGGGACAAAAAAACAACTAGTATTATTGATCTTTATGCAAGCAGCTCTTTCCCAATGTCTATACAGTGTTGGTTATGGTTGGCTTTTTTTATCTCTTTTGCGATAAAAATTCCTATGTTTCCTTTTCATACTTGGTTACCAAGTGCTCATGTACAGGCGCCAACTGCTGGTTCGGTTTTTTTAGCGGGTATTATGTTGAAAATGGGCGGTTATGGTTGTCTTAGATTTTTATTGCCTCTTTTTCCTTTGGCTTCTAAATATTTTTCTCCCCTTATCCTTATATTGTCTGTAATATCTATTATATATGCCTCTCTAGTTGCGATGGTACAGAGAGATATCAAAAAGCTTATAGCATATTCTTCGATAGCACATATGGGATATGTAACGATTGGTATATTTTCAGGAATAAGAAGTGGTGTTGAAGGTGCGATGTTTCAGATGCTATCACATGGTCTTGTGTCTAGTGCGCTATTCTTTAGTATAGGTATTCTTTATGATCGGTTACATACGCGTGATCTTTATGCCTATGGTGGTTTAGTTCGTAATATGCCTCGATATGCAGTAGTAATGATGGTATTTACTATGGCTAATATTGGTCTTCCTGGAACATCAGGATTTATTGGAGAATTTTTGATTATTGTATCTGCTTTCTTCAATCATAATATGATTGCCGTTTTTGCATCTTTTGGTGTTGTCTTATCAGCGCTATACTCTTTATGGTTTTATCGTAAGATTGTTTTTGGTGTGTCGGAACGTGAAGAAGTGAAAAAAATAAAAGATTTATCATTACGGGAGCGTTGTATTGTATATCCGATCGCAGTATTAATAGTTTTTTTTGGAATATATACTATTCCGGTTTTTGATACTTTTGCCCTTACCATTTCTTCTATTGTAAAAACTGATTCGTTCGGAAAATAATACTGGTTGTATTATCTAACTGACGAGGAATTGGAACTATTATTATGATTCCTATAAGCTGTATAAGTGATTTTTTTCTTTGTATTCCTGAAATCATTATTGCCCTTGGAAGCCTTTTTCTTTTATTGATGGGTGTCTTTTCTCGTCGCAAGAATGCCTTTCATTTGGTTGTTTTCCCAGTGATAGTGTTGAGTGTTGCTCTTATTTCTCTCTTTATTATGCCTTATAAAGGGATAGGATTGGGCGGGGCTTATATTTCAGATAGCTTTTCATATTTTGCAAAGTCTATCATTCTAGGTAGTAGCATCATGCTTTTCATAATGATGTTCAGCTGTATTCATGTGAAACCTTTTAGCTGTTTTGAATTTCCTGTAGTTATTTTGATGGCTATTTTGGGTATGCTTTGCATGATTTCAGCGAATGATATGATGTCTTTTTATATGGCACTAGAGCTACAATCTTTGGCGCTTTATGTGGTTATTGCAATGAATCGTGAGAGCGTTTTTTCTATAGAAGCAGCTCTTAAATATTTTGTGTTAGGGGCGGTTTCTTCTGCTTTTTTATTATATGGAATGTCTTTTATTTATGGATTTACAGGTTACACGGATTTTTCACATATAGTGACGTCGTTGTTCGTTGGGTATAAGTCGTCTGTTGTAATAGTCGGAGTTGTGCTGATTCTAGTGGGTCTTTTCTTTAAAATGGCACTGGTTCCATTTCATATGTGGATTCCTGATGTTTATGAAGGATCCCCTATGTTTGTTACTGCTTTTTTAGCAACTGTCCCAAAATTTGCTATTACGATGGCGCTTTATCGTATCACAATTGTTTTTTGGCCGATGATTTTTGATTTACTACAGATCTTTATGCTTGTTTCTGTTGGTTCAATGGTTTTGGGTTCCATTGTTGCGATCAAACAACAGGACTTAAAGCGTCTTATGGCTTATTCCTCCATAGGTCATGCAGGATATGCTTTGCTCGGTTTTTCGGCTGGTACTGTTCTTGGAATTTCTGCTATGATTAGGTATATGATCATTTATCTTGTTATGATGATAGGATTTTTTGCTTGTGTTTTATCGTTACGTCGTAAAGATGGGAGCAATATTAAAAACATTTCTGATCTTTCAGGATTATCGAAGCAGAGTATTTTTCTGACCTCTGTTTTGACTATTTTGCTTTTTTCGTTAGCGGGTATTCCACCTTTTGCGGGTTTTTTAGGGAAGTATTTTCTTCTTCTTTCTGCTGTAAATAGAGATTTTTATATTTTTGCTATGATTGGTTTGTTGTCTTCTGTAGTATCCGCTTACTATTATTTGCGTATTGTCAGTATTATGTGGTTTAATCAGCCAACGGAAGAATTGATTCTCGTTGGAAAGCAAATGAGTCCGATTATTATCGCATCTACTTTTTTTGTTGTTGGTTACTTCTTGTTTGAGAATATCTTAAACTCGTGGATTACTACGATAGTTAGATCAATGTTTTAACGATGTTATCTGATCTTTCTGAATGTAAAAAACTTTATAATTTTCGGTATGAATTTTTTGATACTATCGTTTCTACAAACGATGAATGTATGAAACGTGCATTATCTGGCGATTTAGGAAATTTATGGATAATTGCATCACGTCAAACATCTGGTCGAGGTCGTGGAGGGAAAAAATGGGTTTCTGATAAAGGGAATCTATACGCTTCGTTACTATTGATTGATTCTATATCGAAGGATTCCCTAACGCTCTTGTCTTTTGCAGTTTCTGTTGCTATGCACTCAATTATAGCATCTATTCTTCCTGCTGAGGTAGATGTCAAAATAAAATGGCCAAATGATTTGTTAGTTTTTCAACGTAAGATTGCTGGAATTTTAATTGAGACTTTAGATTTAAAAAGTGGTTTACAAGCAATTGTTATTGGAATAGGGTTGAACGTTGAGTATTGTCCCAAAGATACTTCTTATCCTGTTACTTCTCTGAGAAAAGAGGGAGGATGTATAGATTTAAAGAGTATTTTACCAATTTTTTTCCAAGAAATTGCAAAAATGTTAGCTATTTGGAAAAAAGATACAGGACGAGAAGAAATCATGAAACTTTGGCGTTGTTTTGCTTACGGAATAGGTAATCCTATCACGATTAAACTTCCCCAATTTTCTATTTCAGGTCATTTTGTTGGAGTTGATGATTTTGGATATTTATTATTGGAAGAAAAAAAAGGTTGTTTTCGTAAAATTTTTACAGGAGATATTTTTATTTAAAATGAAAGATCATATATGAAAGAACAGGAAGATTTAGTGTTTTTGCCTCTTGGTGGTGTTGGTGAAATTGGCATGAACATGGCTCTTTATGGATTTGGCAATCCTAACAATCGTAAATGGATAATGGTTGACTGTGGTGTTTCCTTTCCGAAAGATGATTTACCAGGAGTGGATCTCGTATTTCCAGATATTACTTTCGTTTTGGAAGAACGTAAGAATCTTATGGCAATTATTATTACGCATGCCCATGAGGATCATTATGGTGCTCTACATGATTTATGGTCATTTCTCAATGTTCCTGTCTATGCTTCTCCTTTTGCAATTGGGCTTTTAGAGGCTAAAGGAGTATACGAGCGTTTTCCTAAGAATATTCCATGTATATCCTTTCAAGCGGGAGATCAAATTGATATTGGTCCTTTTTCCATAAAATCTATACAAGTTAATCATTCAATTCCTGAATCTATGGCGTTAATTATCCGCTCTCCAGTGGGTAATATTGTTCATACAGGTGATTGGAAGCTTGATGATACTTCTGTTCTTGGAGATTTGACAGATGAAGATTCTTTGCGTGCTATAGGAGACGAAGGAGTCCTTGCATTAATGTGTGATTCTACTAATGCAATGCTTCATGGAACCCCTGTCTCAGAAAAAGATGTTGCTCAAAATCTGTATAATATTATTAAAAAAACTGAAGGCTATGCTGTGATCACAGCTTTTGCATCCAGTGTTAGTAGGATTCGCAGCATTATAGATGTTTCTGAAAAATTAGGGCGTAAGGTATTACTGCTTGGTTCTTCATTGAAGCGTGTAGTGAATGTTTCTATTGGTATTGGGCTTATAAAAAAAGATCAATCATTTGTTTCGGAGGAAAGTTTTGGATTGTATCCTCGCGAAAAATTAGTTGTTATTGCAACCGGTAGTCAGGGAGAACCACGTTCTGCTTTGGCTCAGTTGTCGCGTGGTGAAATGCGCAATTTAAAATTGAGTAACAAGGATAAGGTGATATTTTCGTCTCGTTCTATACCAGGAAATGAAGTGGCAATAGGTCAACTCAAGAATCAACTGATAGAGCAAGGTGTGCAGATAGTATCAGACGATGCAGAACATCCAGTACATGTTTCAGGTCATCCATATCGTAAAGATTTAAAACGTATGTATCAGTGGATTCGTCCTAAAATTATGGTTGCGATTCATGGAGAGCTTTCGCATCTTGTTGCGCAAAAAGAACTTGCTTTGCAATCTGGTATTGCTCAGGTTCCGTTTGTTCGCAATGGTAAGATGTTGCGTCTTTTCCCCGATCCTGTTGAGATTGTAGATGAAGTAGTTCATGGACGTTTTTTAAAAGACGGTTTTCTGGTTGGAAAATTTGAGGAATTGGGAATTGCTAAGAGAAAACAGCTTTCTTTTGTTGGACATATATCAGTCAATGTTCTTCTTGACAATCATTATGACATCATTGGTGTGCCAGAAGTTATTGATATTGGCATACCTACTTATGGTGAGGATGGAATCAAAATCAATAAACTATTGTCAAAAACGGTTATTACAACAGTAGTTAATTTTCCTCAAAATCGTCGGAAAGATTTAAAAGCATTGCGGGAATCAATAGGTCGTTCTTTACGTTCTTGTCTCAAACAGGCTTGGGGAAAGAAGCCCATTGTTACTGTTTTTGTGAGTAGAATATCTCGTCAACGGTAGTATAGTATGAGTATATCTTGAAATTAATATTTAATATTGCGTGATATCTCCACAGGAAATGATTTGAGGATTATCCTGGAAAATAGTTAAATTTTACAATTAAGTTCGTTTAATAAAAGGATATGATAGTGAAAAGATCAAAGTATTTTTTACCAGCTATGCAGGAAAATCCTAAAGATGCAGAAATTATCTCGCATAAAATGATGTTGCGTACAGGGATGATATCTCAACACTCAAAAGGAATGTATTCTTGGCTTCCTTTAGGAAATAAAGCTCTTAGTAAGGTTAATGCGATTATTCGCGAAGAGCAAGACCGAATAGGTGCACTTGAAATGAGTAATCCAACTTTGCAATCAGCTGACTTGTGGATTGAAAGTGGGCGTTATGAATCTTATGGGAAAGAAATGCTCCGGATCGTTGATAGAAACGATAAGTCTATGCTTTATGGTCCGACTAATGAAGAGATGATGACCGATATTTTTCGCTCTCATGTGAAATCTTATAGAGATCTTCCATTGATTTTATATCAAATGCAATTGAAATTTCGAGATGAGTTGAGGCCGCGTTTTGGAACTATGCGTTCGCGTGAATTTCTGATGAAAGATGCTTATTCGTTTGATTTAACTTTCGAGGATTCAGTACATTCTTACAATAAGATGTTTGTCTCATATCTTCGGATTTTTCATCGTTTGGGATTAAAATCTATACCAATGCGTGCTGAATCTGGTCCAATTGGTGGTAGTTTAAGTCATGAATTTATTGTTCTTTCGAATACAGGTGAAACACAATTATTTTGTTCTAAAGATTTTATGAATTTCCCGATTCCTTCAGAAAACACAGATTTTGATGATATTGTTTCTTTAAAAGATATTGTGAGACAATGGACTACTCCTTATGCTGCTACTTCTGATGTACATAATGAGAAATTATTTCATTCTTTATCGGAAGAAGATAGAATTGTGGCACGGGGTATTGAGGTAGGTCATATTTTCCATTTTGGCACAAAATATTCTCATCCCATGTCAGCGACATTTCAAGGTGCGGATGGTAAGAAACATTATGTCCAGATGGGATCATATGGAATTGGTCCTATGCGTGTTGTTGCTGCTATTATTGAGTCTTCCCATGATGCACAAGGGATTATATGGCCTGATTCAGTTTCCCCTTTTCATATATCGCTTATTAATCTCAAAATTCACGATCAGGCGTGTTGTTCTGCAAGTGACAAAATTTATACACAGCTTTCTCAAGCGGGATGTGATGTTTTTTTAGATGATGTAGATGAACAAGCGGGATCTAAGTTTGCTTTAGCTGATTTATTAGGTTTTCCTTTGCAGATTATTATTGGTTCAAAATTTATTTCTGATTCTAAGGTTGAAATCAAAAATAGATCAACGGGTACAAAAGAATATATGTCATTAGAAGAAGTTGTTAATTATGCCTCGAATCGCTTTTTTGGGGAAAAGTTGATGATTAAAACATCATATTAAGGGGAAAAAATGATTTTTTTTTCTAGATTTGAAGTGGCAATTGCTTGGCGTTATCTGTTTTCGCGTCGCAAAGAATCTTTTATCTCTATTGCTTCTTCTGTATCATTTATCGGCGTAATGATAGGGGTTATGGCTCTTATTGTTGTTATGTCTGTAATGAATGGATTCCGTGCAGATATGATTAAACGTATTTTGGGAATCAATGGGCATATCATAATACAGCAGAAATATTATCCGCTTGTTGATTACCAATCTCTTTCAAAGAAACTCAGTTCTATTCCAGATGTTACGCAGGTTTCACCTTTTGTCACTGGTCAGGCATTTATTTCTAGTATGAATTCTCGTGGTTCTGGCGTATCGGTACGGGGCATTTCTAGCAAAGATTTTTCTCATATAAAAAAATCTTTCTCACGTTTTTATGGTGGATTAAATGATTTTGATCAGGGAAAAGGGATTGTTATAGGAGAAGATCTTGCTCGTGTTTTAGGTATTTCAATAGGGGATAAAATCAAAATTCTTTCTCCATATGGTGACATTACGCCATTGGGAATAGGAACTCGTTCTAAGTCATATACTGTTTCAGCAATATTTCAAATACGTATTCCAGATTATGATAGTGGAATGATTTATATGCCCCTTGAAGAAGCACAGTTATATTTTAATATTGAAAATGCGGTCTCGGGCATAGAAATTTTTGTCAAAGATCCTGATATGATTGAAAAATCACGTAAAAATATTATCGATATCTTTGGAAATGATGTGTCAATTGTCGATTGGCAGCAACGTTATCAAATGTTTTTTTATGCCATGCAAGTTGAGAGTAATGCTATGTTTGTTATTTTGGCATTGATAGTTTTAGTCGCTTCTCTTAATATTATTTCTGGTTTAGTGATGTTGGTAAAAGAAAAAAGGCGGGATATAGCAATTTTGCGTACTATGGGTGCTCGCATTTCTTCTATTATGGCTATATTTTTTATGATAGGTGCTTTTATTGGTATTTCTGGAACTTGTGCAGGTGTTATTATTGGTATTTTGATTTCTGTTAATGTTGAAGTGATACGACAGTTTTTTTTGAATGCATTTGGTGTGGTAATATTTGATACAGAAGCATATTTATTAACTGAATTACCTTCTAAAATTTCATGGATTGAGGTTTCGTGGATTGTTGCAATGACTGTTTTTTTATCTTTGTTGGCAACAATATTTCCTAGTTGGAAAGCATCTCGTATAGATCCTGTCAAAGCTTTGCGCTATGAGTAGGAGAGCATGTTGAGTAACACAGAAGTTTTATTGCTTCAGAATATCAAGCATAGTTATTATCAGGTTGGCAAATATTTTCCAGTTCTTGAAAACGTTCACCTTAGCTTAAAAAAAGGTGAAATGGTTGCTCTCGTTTCTCCTTCGGGAACGGGGAAATCAACTATTTTGCATATTGCAGGTTTATTAGAAAATCCTGATAAAGGCGATATTATTATTGATAGTCAATCATGTAACCAACTTTCTGATGAGAAAAAAGCATTTTTGCGTTGTACTAAAATTGGTTTTGTATACCAAGCACATCGCTTGTTAACGGATTTCTCGGTCATAGAAAACATCATTATTCCTCAAATTATTGCTGGAGTCGATCATAATACGGCACATCAACGTGCTATGGAGATTTTAGATTATATGGGGATGGCTCCATATGCTAATAGGAATTCCTCTGATATTTCTGGGGGCGAGCAACAAAGGGTAGCAATTTGTCGTGCTGTTGCAAACAAGCCTTTAATTATTTTGGCAGATGAGCCGACAGGCAACTTAGATCCGAAAACAGCACAACGGGTTTTTGGTTTTTTAAAAGATTTGGTTGCTCGTTTCGGTTTGGCAACATTAGTCGCAACGCATAATCATGATCTTGCTTCTCAGATGGATCGGCAAATTACCATTAAAGATGGTATGATTGATATTTTATGATGCGTATTTTTTATCTTATTTTAGGCAGATGTGCTAATAGCATATAATTGACATCCATTTTTTTTTCAGAAAGTTTCCATTTATTACATAATATACTATAAACCACACCGATACGATCTATAACTTCTACGTTATTTTTAGCTAAAAGTTCTTCTATTTCTATTGGTTTGACAAATTTTTCATATTGATGAGTACCTTTTGGTAGCCATTGAAGAACGTATTCAGCTCCGACAATGGCCAATAACATTGCTTTAAAAGTACGGTTAATCGTAGAGACAAACATCAATCCATCGTCGAGAAGAAGAGAGCAACAAGTGTTTGCAAAGTAATGGATATTATTAACGTGTTCTATCACTTCCATGTTTAAAATAACATCAAATTTTTCATCAGTTTTAGCTATGTCTTCAGCACAAGCTACACGATAATCAATGTTTATATTGTGCGTATCAGCGTGATTTTTAGCTGTTGCAATGTTTTTTGGAGAAGGATCGATTCCTATTACAGTTGCTCCCATTCGAGCTATAGGTTCTGATAGCAAACCTCCGCCACAGCCTAGATCTAATATGCGTAAGCCTTTGAAAGGATAAGCATCATGATTATCGCATTGAAAGTGTTGCATTATTTTTTTTTGAATATACTGTAATCTTACTGGATTTATTTGATGGAGGGGTTTAAACTTTCCCGTGGGATTCCACCACTCGGATGCTATGTTTGAAAATTGATTTATTTCTTCTTGGTTTTTAGTGGTATAGTTCGGATATTTTTTTTGCATTTAAACCTCCTTATAAAATCAATAGACATGATCTATTGATTTTGTGTTATTTGCAAGTACGATCTTCTTTTGAAAAGGTGCTGATAGCTATCAAACCTTTATAATTAATATAAGAAAACTTCTGCTAGGATTAGTATGGCACGTATTGTTATGAAATTTGGTGGTACTTCTGTAGCTAATATTGATTGTATTCGCAATGCTGCTTTGCATGTTAAGCGTGAAGTGAATATGGGACAAGAAATTGCTATTGTTGTTTCTGCTATGAGTGGAGAAACTGATAGGCTAAGCTCTCTGTGTCAGTGTATGGGATCTCTCAATAATACACGTGAAAGAGATGTTGTTATTTCTTCAGGAGAACAGGTTTCTTCTGGGCTGATGGCTCTCGCTTTGCAATCATTGGGTATTGAGGCAATCTCATTGCAAGGGTGGCAGATTCCTGTTTTGACAGATAATATACATGGAATAGCGCGGATATCCCGTATAGATGGGACAAAAATTATTTCTCACATGAAGACAAAAAAAGTAGTAGTCATTACTGGCTTTCAAGGAATAAGCCCTGCAGGCTATATCACAACCCTTGGTCGTGGAGGATCCGATACTTCAGCGGTTGCAATAGCGGCTGCTATCAATGCAGATCGGTGTGATATTTATACAGATGTAGATGGTATTTATACTACTGATCCACGTATTGAGCCAAAAGCTCGTTTGATGAAAAATATTTCTTTTGAAGAGATGTTAGAAATGGCATCACTTGGAGCTAAGGTAATGCAAGTTCGTTCCGTAGAATTGGCTATGCTTCATAAAGTTTGTTTGTTCGTGCGTTCAAGTTTTGCAGATTCAAATCAACAAGAGCAATCAGGAACGTTTATTTGTGATGAGGAAAATATTATGGAACAAGAAGTAATTACTGGAATTGCTTATACAAAAGATGAAGCTCAAATTTCTTTGAGGCGTCTACAAGATCATCCTGGGATATCGGCATCTATTTTTTCTCCGCTTGCTAAAGCTAATATTAATGTTGATATGATTATTCAAAATATTTCTGAAGATGGTCAGTATGCAGATATCACTTTCACGACCCCTTCGTTGAGTTTAGAAAAAGCTCTTGCAGTTTTAACTGATAATAAAGATAAAATTGGTTATGATGTTATTCAACATGAGGATAAACTAGTTAAAATTTCTGCTATAGGAATTGGAATGCAAAGTCATACGGGGGTGGCGTCAGCTTTCTTTTCATGTTTTGCCGAAAAAAATATCAATATTAAGGCAATTACGACATCTGAAATAAAAATATCTGTTTTAATTGATAGTGCTTATACTGAATTAGCTGTGAGATCATTACACTCTTGTTATGGTTTAGATATTACTTAATATTATTTTTTGTCTTTAAAATAAAGTTTTTTAAATATGCTCGTATTATTGGTATACGTTATTGAATGTTTCCTTGAGGAACAATCAATTTTTAGGATATAGAGTTTTTTGCATATAGGTAATTTTCTTCGGATAATTTGTATTGACAAGAATATTTTCTAAGGTCATGATGCTGATATCTTTAGAAAATTTAAAGAGTTGCTATTCTAGTTTGGAAAATAATTTTTCTGTTTTTTGTAAGGTATGTTTTGATTTTGTGTTGCAAATAATTGTTTCCCAGCAAAGAATGCTTTCTTTAATTTAGGCGTTATTTTTTTTTTGAGCTTGATAAAACGTACTAAGGATTCTTTGCGTTAAAATAATTTATGCTTTTTTTTTCTATGATAGTATGTTAATGAGTGTTCTGTTGTATTTTTACGATAGAAGTGCTGTGTAACTTATTTTCTAACTAAGAATGTCATTTTTGTATATTTTAATAGGATATGCGGGATATTTTTAGAAAATGATTCTAATTAGCTAATCAGAATATTAAGTTTTTAAATATGCACATTCGCGAACAAGCAAAGAAAAAATAGTAAAATTTCGGTTGTGAATTCATTATTTGCAAAGTTATTTTCGGTGTATAAGACAGCATTGAAAATCATTATCACTCTGTGAATTAAGAATATTATTTCAATTTTTTATGAGAGTTTTTGGGTTTTGGTTTTTCTTTCTCACAAGCAAGTATGCAATTTGAAGAATCGTTTTTCTGAAATAGAATTACGTATGTCCGAGTCGCCTTCTGTGGATGTTTATATTAAGCTGACAGAAGAGTATGCTGCGATTAGTCCGATAATATCTAAGATCGATATTTATGAGAAAAAAAAAGGTGAAGAGCAAGATCTTCGTACTATTATTGATGATCAAGACAGTGACTTAGGCATTCGAGATCTCGCTAAGGCTGAGATTGGGGAAGTGGAAAAAGAAATCAAAGCGCTTGAATATGAAATAAGTTGTCTTCTTTTGCCCAAAGATACAGATGATGACAAAAGCTGTATCCTTGAAATTCGTGCTGGAACAGGGGGATCAGAGGCTGCGTTGTTCGTTGGTGATCTTTTCCGTATGTATGAGCGTTATGCTACATATCAAAAATGGAAAGTAGAAATATTGTCGTCAAGTGATAATGATGATGGTGGGTATAAAGAAATAGTAGCAACAATATCTGGTAACGGAGTTTTTTATCGTATGAAATTTGAATCAGGCGTGCATCGCGTACAACGTGTTCCTGCAACTGAAGCAAGTGGACGGGTTCATACCTCAGCAGCAACTGTTGCAGTGTTGCCAGAAGCAGAAGAAATTGATGTTGCAATTGCTACGGAAGATATTCGCATTGATACTATGCGAGCATCTGGTTCAGGAGGGCAACATGTTAATACTACGGATTCAGCTGTAAGAATTACACATATTCCTACTGGTATTATGGTAACTTCCTCTGAAAAATCACAGCATCAAAATAGATTACAAGCAATGAAGGTATTAAGAGCACGTCTTTATGATATTGAAAGAAAGCGTATGGCACATGAAAGATCCGAAAATCGTAAGGCACAAATTGGATCCGGAGATCGTTCTGAGCGTATTCGTACTTATAATTTTCCACAAGGACGTATTACTGATCACAGAATCAATTTAACTCTTTATAAACTTGAATATGTTTTGCAGGGTTATCTTGATGAAATTGTCAATGCATTGCTTACTGCGCATCAAGCAAAAATGATAGGTTCTGCAAGTGAATGATTCATTGTTAATTAAAGAACTTCCTCATACTGTTGAAGGTTGTCTTTCGTTGATAAAATATTATTTTAAAGAATCGGGATTGCAGGGATTAAGGAATCCTCGTTCTTTTCTATGTGGTGTTACGGGATTATCTTCTTGTCAGGTTATTGCGTGCCCAGATACAATTCTTGATGATGAACAGAGGCTATTGCTTAAAAAAGCGGTTATTCGTTCTTTGAATTATGAATCAATACATCGTATTTGTGGATGGCGTGATTTTTATAATGTAAGATTAGCTCTTTCATCGGATACTTTTGAGCCTCGCCCTGAAACGGAGCTTTTAGTTGATTCTATATTATCTTTTTTCCTTTCTCAAAGGGGAAAGAAAAAAGATGCTCGTATTCTTGATCTTGGGATGGGTAGTGGAGCGATTTGTCTTGCTTTGCTAAAGGAAAATTCTTTTTTTGAGGGTTTGGGGGTTGATATTTCCAGTAAAGCCCTTGAAATTGCTAGGAAGAATGCTGTTGCCAATGGTCTTTCCAAGAGATTTTCCGCATTGCAAAGCAATTGGTTTTCTTCTATTGAGGGGTTTTTTGATATTATTGTTTCTAATCCCCCTTATATAGAATCTGCTGTTGTGGATAAACTTGGGCCTGAAGTAAAGAATTTTGATCCGGTGATTGCTCTTGATGGGGGTCCAGATGGTTTGTCTCATTATCGTGTTATAGCAGATGGTGTATCTCGCCATTTAAGTAAGAATGGATTTTGTGGTTTAGAAATTGGTTATAATCAAAAAATAGACGTGAT
This sequence comes from Candidatus Liberibacter solanacearum CLso-ZC1, assembly GCF_000183665.1. Classification (NCBI taxonomy): domain Bacteria; kingdom Pseudomonadati; phylum Pseudomonadota; class Alphaproteobacteria; order Hyphomicrobiales; family Rhizobiaceae; genus Liberibacter; species Candidatus Liberibacter solanacearum. The sequence continues at coordinate 1,012,617 of NC_014774.1, read as the reverse complement.
ACGTATTTTTGAAGACAAGAAATTATTCTTAGTCAATTCTTTTAAGGACTATGAAAAAAACGATAGAATATTACTATTTTGTCGTTGATATGTGAAGTTTTTTAAAGAAGATTCTTGTAATATGTAGAAATGAAAGTGTTATCAATGGGTTAATTAATAAATTAAATTTTTATACTAAAAATAGTGAATAACAAGTATTTATGAGTTGGGATAGATAATAAATGAGATCAGGTCAACAATATAAACGTAGTCGCGGACGAGGATCTAGCGGCAGTAATGGAAATTTTGGTCGTAAAAATCTTAATCCATTGGTACGTAATTATGATAGCAATGGATATGATGTTAAGGTTCGAGGCACTGCTCAACACATAGCAGAGAGATATTCAGCTCTGGCTCGTGATGCAATAAGTGCAGGTGACTATGTAGTAGCAGAAAATCATTTTCAGCATGCAGAACATTACAATCGCATTGTTTCTATAGCTCAAGCGCAGATTCAAGAAAAGTTGCAACGTGATGAACAGGAAAACCTTCTTTCAAAAGAATCAAGAGGCCATGTTCAAAATGCACCTAGTGGTTTTGAAGATAATTCGACGATTAAAGAACAAAAGGAACCGCTTTTTAGTAGCGATATTCAGCCTGCAGTTGGGGATGAGGTATTTAAAGCCCCTGAGCCATCTCTTGAAAAAAAAGCGCCTAATAAAAAAGTATATCGTAGAAGAGTTGTACGTCCACGTGTATTCCATAATAATAAAATAAACAATAAACCTGCAGAAGAAACAACAACTTCTGTTCTTCTCCAATCTCAAGAAGTGAATTCAGAAACTGTAGATAAAGATTTTACATTGTGATATTTTACTGTCTTTAATATAAGGGCAATCAGAATCTGGAGGATTGTATGATGGATAGTGATAAATATTCAGACTCAAGAAGTGAATTCAGAAACTGTAGATAAAGATTTTACATTGTGATATTTTGCTGTCTTTAATATAAGGGCAATCAGAATCTGGAGGATTGTATGATGAATAGTGATAAATATTCAGAATTAATGCGTAAATTTTTGCATTCTTCCCAAGCATATGCTTTGGCACAAGGTCATCAGAATTTAGTGCCTGAACATCTTTTACATACTTTTCTTGAAGATGCAGAAGGATTTATTTGTTTGTTAATTCAAAGCTCTGGAGGAGATCTTGGGAAGCTAAGGAATGCTAATCGCAGTGCTCTTTCTAAAATCCCAAAGGTTACGGGAGGAGGCGGACAAGTTTATCTTTCTCAGCCTTTGGCTGCAATTTTATCTAAGGCGGAGGAGATAGCCAAAAAATCAGGTGATTCTTTTGTTACAGCAGAGAAAGTTCTTTTAGCTATGATATTAGCTAAGGAATCAGTAGGAGATTCCCTTAAAAAATGTGGGATCAGCATTAATCGTCTTGAAGAATCGATCAAGAAATTACGTAAGGGGCGTGTAGCTGATTCTGCTAATGCTGAGCAAGGATTTGATGCTTTAAAGAAATATTGTCGTGATTTGACTGCAGAAGCACGGGATGGAAAACTTGATCCCGTTATTGGTCGTGACGATGAAATGCGTCGTTCTATTCAGGTTTTATCGCGTCGCACTAAAAACAATCCAGTGCTAATTGGAGATCCTGGTGTCGGTAAAACTGCTATTATCGAAGGTTTGGCTTCGCGTATTGTTAATGGGGATGTTCCTGAATCATTGAAGGATAAAAGATTAATGGCTCTTGATATAGGAGCATTAATTGCAGGTGCCAAATTTAGAGGAGAATTTGAAGAGAGGTTAAAATCTCTTATTGGTGAAATACGATCAGAGAACGGGGAGATCGTTTTATTTATTGATGAATTGCATATATTAGTAGGAGCAGGGAAAACCGATGGAGCAATGGATGCATCTAATTTGCTTAAGCCCTCTTTAGCACGCGGAGAATTGCATTGTATCGGAGCAACGACATTAGATGAATATCGTAAATATATAGAAAAAGATCCGGCTTTGGCTAGAAGATTTCAATCAATCTTGGTTGGTGAGCCTACAGTCGCCGATACAGTATCTATTTTACGAGGGCTTAAAGAAAGATATGAACAGCATCACAAAGTACGGATTTCTGATTCAGCTTTAGTCAGTGCCGCAGTGCTTTCTAATCGTTATATTACGGATCGATTTCTTCCTGATAAAGCCATTGATTTGATGGATGAAGCTTCTGCTAGAGTACGTATGCAAATAGATACGAAGCCCGAAGCGCTTGATGAATTTGATCGTCGGATTATTTGTCTCAAAATAGAAAAAGAGGCTTTAAAAAAAGAAAAAGATCAGTCTTCGAAAGATCGTCTTCTAGATTTAGAAAAAGAATTAGCTTCTTTAGAAGAAAAAGCGCATTCTTTAACTTTGCGATGGCAAGAAGGTCAGCGAAAGCTTTTTTATGCTGCTGATCTTAAAAAGCGTTTAGAATCCATGCGTAATGAGCTAGCTATAGTACAACGTCAAGGACAATTTGAACGTGCTGGAGAGCTTGTTAATCTTTTGATTCCAAAAGCAGAAAAAGAATTAGATGAGGCTGAAAAAGCCGGTGGTGTCGCAGAAGATATAGTTCAAGAAGTCGTAACATCTGATAATATTGCAAGTATTGTATCAAGTTGGACGGGTATTCCTGTTGACAAAATGTTGGCAAGTGACCGAGAAAAATTTGTACGGATAGAAGAAGAAATATCTAAATCAGTTGTTGGTCAATCTGCGGCTATCGAGTCTGTATCTCATGCATTGCGTCGTTTCCGAGCTGGATTGCAAGATCCACGACGTCCGATGGGATCTTTTATGTTTTTAGGTCCTACTGGGGTTGGAAAGACGGAATTAGTTAAATCTTTAGCTCGATTGTTGTTTGATGATGAGAATTCTATGATTCGAATAGACATGTCTGAATATATGGAAAAGCATTCTGTATCTCGTCTTATAGGAGCTCCTCCTGGTTATGTTGGGTATGAAGAGGGGGGGATTCTAACTGAAGCAGTGCGCAGGCATCCTTATCAAGTTGTCTTATTTGATGAAATGGAAAAGGCACATTCGGATGTTCATAATATCTTATTGCAGGTTCTAGATGATGGAAGGTTGACAGATAGTCAAGGGCGTACGGTAGATTTTCGCAATACGCTGATTATTATGACCTCTAATTTAGGGGCAGAGTATTTAATCAAAGATTGTGACGCTACTGATTCTCACGACAAGGTAATGCAACTTGTTCGATCTACATTTAAGCCTGAATTTTTAAATCGTTTAGATGAAATAATATTGTTTCAGAAATTGCGTGAAGAAGATATGGCACAGATTGTTCGTATTCAGCTTGATATGGTATTATCACTTATTAAAGATAAAAATATTTCAATGAATTTTGAAGACGAAGTAATAGATTGGCTTTCTCACAAGGGATACGACCCTTTTTATGGAGCTCGGCCGTTGAAGCGTGTGATACAAAAACATATTCAAAATCCATTGGCTGAGAAGATTCTCTCTCAGACAATATCTGAGGGAGATTCCATTGAGGTTTTTGTTGAAAACGATAGCCTTAATTTTCGAACTGTTTAGAGTTATTTTTTGAAATAAGAGACTATCGTCATAATATTCTATATATTCGGACGATTTTTGTGAGGGCTTTCCCTTATTTGATAAAAACATTAGCAATAAATAGTTTGGGCGGAAACACAAACATTTAATTAAAAATATTTGTGTTTCCGTTGCACAGTCGTACTATTCAAATAGTATTTTTTCTTAATAATATTTGTAGTGTGGATTTTATTGTCTTATTCATGCAATTTTAAATCAAAGTATTATAAATTTCATAATTTCACGTAAATAACCATAAGGTATGATAGAGGAAAATGTGGAATCATACTTTTTAATAGAATAACTATTTGTTATTTTGATCATATTTCAAATTTTTATTTATCGTTAATAAAGAGATGTTTTTTGCGAATTTTTTCCGTTATTGATGAGGGAATTAATTCTTTTGTTTCCATAAGAAAACGTTGTAGCATCTCTCCTTTTAAAGTTTCTCCCTCGGGAATTCGAATTTTCATAGGATTTACTTTGATCCCGTTGACAATTAATTCATAATGTAGATGTGGTCCTGTTGCCAGTCCTGTTGCTCCAATCCAACCAATGATTTGTCCTTGTTTAACGGTTGTTTTTTCTGTGACATTTTTAGAGATTGCATCTTGATGATTATAGGAAGAAACAAATCCATTTGCATGACGGATAATAGTTTGTTTTCCATAACCACCTGCCCAACCAGATTTTTCAACAATACCATCACTAACAGCTATAATAGGTGTTCCTCTTGGTGCCGCCCAGTCTACTCCTGTGTGCATTCGCGTATAGCCTAATATTGGATGACGTCGCATACCAAATCCAGAGGTTATACGTCCAAATGGCACGGGGGTACGGAGTAAAAAAGGTCGAGAGCTTTTTCCATTTTCATTAAAATATTCCACTGATCCATCAAGGGGGTTTTGGAAACGATAGAAACGAGTGCGTGTTTCACCAAAGCGAGCATGAATATATAATAATTCGGAATCATTGGTGCTTTGGTTTTTAACAGGATCAACGGAGAAAAAAGTTTCAAGAAAATCAGTTGGTTTAAGATGTTCTTGTAAATTTAGGTTGTTTGCTAGGATTCTGATGACTAGTTGTACCAGATTTTTATTCATTCCATTAAAAGAAGTAGCGCGCCATATTCCATCATAAATACTTGGAAATGATTCAGATGTTCGTATGTTATCTGTATAAGAATCAATATCTATTTTAGCGGGTTCTGCGCCTAAGACATATTCATTATTGTCGTTAAGGGCGATAGTTAATATATGCTCTTTTTTATGGTAAATGCTGAATCTTATTATTGTAGATTCTGCTTCTTTTTGTAGCATGCCAATTCTGATTGTTTCGTCTTTTGTTAGCTTATCAACGTGTATTTTGTCTTTTAAGGCTTTTACTATTTTAGAGCTTTCACTGTTAGAATAACCAGCTTGGATCATAGCTTTAAAAACTGTGGTATTGTGTTGTATTACAATTAAATCATCGGCAAATTCAGGAGATATATTTGTTGATAATTGAGGTGTTGTAATCGTTCTATTTTCTTCGATTACTTTAACTGTTGTACTATTAATAGTGCTATTATATTGCTCTTTATATAAAGGCTGATCGTCGGCATAATAGAGGTTATATGATTGATTTTTATCATAATTTAAGGGAAAATATTGGTTTATAATTGCTTTTTTGATTGTATCATCTTTTTCTATAATATCTTTTTTAATATTAGTAATATCTGTTGGAAAATTGAATTTTTTGGTAGTTATTTCAAGCTTAGATTTAGTGTCATATAGTGTATCAATGTTGTTAATTGTATCCATCAACATTTGCGATGTTGATTCTATTCTCCCTCCAGAAAAAATTTTTAATGGATCAAATTTAGGATAATCTCTTAAATTTTGATATGGTGTTGTGAATGTCATTCTAGCATAAGCAAATGGAATTTTTTTGATGATATCTTTATCATGAGATTTGATGAGAGTGGGAACATCAATAATGATTTTTTCAGGATTTTTAGATTTTGTGTTTTTTGTAGATAATCGCGCTTTTCGCATAGAAAAAGGGTTAGGATTAAAATGAGCGGAATTTAGATCTAATGTTTGACGGGATAATTTTGCAGGTATCGCTACTTTTTGATGTCCATCTAAGGCGGTCAAAAGAGCCCCTCCCATGAGAACTCCAGAAGTGACTCCAGCAAAGAATGTTGTGTATACCCATCGAAGAGAAACCTTGCGTCTATTTAGAAATATTTTTTCATTATTGTCTCCTAGAATAGGAGGGTTATTACCAAACGAAAATAGTATTTCTTTTTTATTTAATGTACTATACAACGTCATTTCACACGATTAACATTCAAAAGATCCATTTTTCAACAGTGCATAATTTGTAAGGGGATATAATTTTTCTTACTAAGAGTCAAATTATAGGGTTTGGATATGGTTAATGGTTTGAGGGTAGTAATATTTTTTTGATTATTTTTTATTGACTTATTTATGGCAATTGTTTTAGTATGGCGGATGTTATTTGAGAATAGAGTAGAGAAGAAAGGGAGACATGGGCGGCGATTTTTTATATTTGTAATTAAGGATTTAATTACGAAGGTAGGAGGCGTTTTTTCATGTTTTTCTGGTTGTTATGACGTTGAGAGATGTTTTAGCATTAGGATTTTTTTTACATGGTGGCGCCTTTGGCAAGAACATGAGAGTTTGATCCTGGCTCAGAACGAACGCTGGCGGCAGGCTTAACACATGCAAGTCGAGCGCTTATTTTTAGTAGGAGCGGCAGACGGGTGAGTAACGCGTGGGAATCTACCTTTTTCTACGGGATAACGCACGGAAACGTGTGCTAATACCGTATACGCCCTGAGAAGGGGAAAGATTTATTGGAGAGAGATGAGCCCGCGTTAGATTAGCTAGTTGGTGGGGTAAATGCCTACCAAGGCTACGATCTATAGCTGGTCTGAGAGGACGATCAGCCACACTGAGACTGAGACACGGCCCAGACTCCTACGGGAGGCAGCAGTGGGGAATATTGGACAATGGGGGCAACCCTGATCCAGCCATGCCGCGTGAGTGAAGAAGGCCTTAGGGTTGTAAAGCTCTTTCGCCGGAGAAGATAATGACGGTATCCGGAGAAGAAGTCCCGGCTAACTTCGTGCCAGCAGCCGCGGTAATACGAAGGGGGCGAGCGTTGTTCGGAATAACTGGGCGTAAAGGGCGCGTAGGCGGGTAATTAAGTTAGGGGTGAAATCCCAAGGCTCAACCTTGGAACTGCCTTTAATACTGGTTATCTAGAGTTTAGGAGAGGTGAGTGGAATTCCGAGTGTAGAGGTGAAATTCGCAGATATTCGGAGGAACACCAGTGGCGAAGGCGGCTCACTGGCCTGATACTGACGCTGAGGCGCGAAAGCGTGGGGAGCAAACAGGATTAGATACCCTGGTAGTCCACGCTGTAAACGATGAGTGCTAGCTGTTGGGTGGTTTACCATTCAGTGGCGCAGCTAACGCATTAAGCACTCCGCCTGGGGAGTACGGTCGCAAGATTAAAACTCAAAGGAATTGACGGGGGCCCGCACAAGCGGTGGAGCATGTGGTTTAATTCGATGCAACGCGCAGAACCTTACCAGCCCTTGACATATAGAGGACGATATCAGAGATGGTATTTTCTTTTCGGAGACCTTTATACAGGTGCTGCATGGCTGTCGTCAGCTCGTGTCGTGAGATGTTGGGTTAAGTCCCGCAACGAGCGCAACCCCTACCTCTAGTTGCCATCAAGTTTAGATTTTATCTAGATGTTGGGTACTTTATAGGGACTGCCGGTGATAATCCGGAGGGAGGTGGGGATGACGTCAAGTCCTCATGGCCCTTATGGGCTGGGCTACACACGTGCTACAATGGTGGTTACAATGGGTTGCGAAGTCGCGAGGCGGAGCTAATCCCAAAAGGCCATCTCAGTTCGGATTGCACTCTGCAACTCGAGTGCATGAAGTTGGAATCGCTAGTAATCGCGGATCAGCATGCCGCGGTGAATACGTTCTCGGGCCTTGTACACACCGCCCGTCACACCATGGGAGTTGGTTTTGCTTGAAGACGGTGCGCTAACCGTAAGGAGGCAGCCGGCCACGGTAGGGTCAGCGACTGGGGTGAAGTCGTAACAAGGTAGCCGTAGGGGAACCTGTGGCTGGATCACCTCCTTTCTAAGGAAGATGTTTAGTATTGTTAGATTTATTTAATGATCTGAGCATTTTTTAAAGAATTAGAGCGATAAGCTCAAGAAAAGAATTTGTTAATTTTAGCAAGTTCTAAGGGATCGCCGTCCATGTTTCTCTTTCTTTTTGAATAATTTTGCGGTTGATGGGGTCATTTGAGTTTATGTTAAGGGCCCATAGCTCAGGCGGTTAGAGTGCACCCCTGATAAGGGTGAGGTCGGTAGTTCGAATCTACCTGGGCCCACCATTCAATCAGGCAAGGGGCCGTAGCTCAGCTGGGAGAGCGCCTGCTTTGCAAGCAGGATGTCAGCGGTTCGATCCCGCTCGGCTCCACCAATTGCGAATTTATAGTTTTTTTGTTCTAGGGATTTTTTCTTAGAGCAATAGTTTTTTGAAAATTGAATAGAAGGTAGATTTTTTTGTATTTTTTATATTGGCATTGTATGCGATATGGGAGGTACCGACGTTGTATAACCGCACGTTGAAGATTTATCTCAGGAAATTGGTCTATTGAAAGAGCATAATTTATTTATGTTTTTTTTAATTAAGAAACGTTTGTAATGAACTTTATGACGTATTGACAATGAGAGTGATCAAGCGCGATAAGGGCATTTGGTGGATGCCTTGGCATGCACAGGCGATGAAGGACGTAATACGCTGCGATAAGCTACGGGGAGCTGCAAATGAGCATTGATCCGTGGATTTCCGAATGGGGCAACCCACCTTAGGTGTCTAGGAAAGTATACTATTAAGGTTTAATTTTCTAGGTACTTGAAGGTATCTTTACCTGAATAAAATAGGGTAAAAGAAGCGAACGCAGGGAACTGAAACATCTAAGTACCTGTAGGAAAGGACATCAATTGAGACTCCGTTAGTAGTGGCGAGCGAACGCGGATCAGGCCAGTGGTAGGGAAGATTTAAGTAGAATTATCTGGGAAGGTAAGCCATAGAAGGTGATAGCCCCGTACACGTAATAATTTTTTCTATCCTTGAGTAGGGCGGGACACGTGAAATCCTGTTTGAAGATGGGGCGACCACGCTCCAAGCCTAAGTACTCGTGCATGACCGATAGTGAACTAGTACCGTGAGGGAAAGGCGAAAAGAACCCCTACTAGGGGAGTGAAATAGACCCTGAAACCGAATGCCTACAAACAGTCGGAGGCTGTAAAGCTGACGGCGTACCTTTTGTATAATGGGTCAACGACTTAGTGTGGCAAGCGAGCTAAGCCGATAGGTGTAGGCGCAGCGAAAGCGAGTCTGAATAGGGCGTTTAGTTTGTTGCATTAGACCCGAAACCGAGTGATCTAGCCATGAGCAGGTTGAAGGTTGGGTAACACCAATTGGAGGACCGAACCCGTATCTGTTGCAATAGATTGGGATGACTTGTGGCTAGGGGTGAAAGGCCAATCAAACTCGGAGATAGCTGGTTCTCCGCGAAATCTATTTAGGTAGAGCGTTAACTGAATACCCTCGGGGGTAGAGCACTGGATAGGCTATGGGGGCTTACCGCCTTACTGATCCAANCCAAACTCCGAATACCGAGGAGTAATAGTTGGCAGACACACAGTGGGTGCTAACGTCCATTGTGGAGAGGGAAACAACCCTGACCTCCAGCTAAGGCCCCGAAGTCATGGCTAAGTGGGAAAGGAAGTGAAAATCCCATAACAACCAGGATGTTGGCTTAGAAGCAGCCATCATTTAAAGAAAGCGTAGCAGCTCACTGGTCTAAAATTAAGGATTTTTGCGCCGAAAATGTAACGGGGCTCAAGCCATGCACCGAAGCTGAGGATTTGTTTATTTTTTTTAAGATAAGCGAGTGGTAGCGGAGCGTTCCGTAAGCTGATGAAGGAGGATCTGTGAGGACTTCTGGAGGTATCGGAAGTGAGAATGTTGACATGAGTAACGATAAAGAGGGTGAGAAACCCTCTCGCCGAAAGACCAAGGGTTCCTGCTTAAAGTTAATCTGAGCAGGGTTAGCCGGCCCCTAAGGTGAGGCGGAAACGCGTAGCTGATGGGAACCACATTAATATTTGTGGGCCTGGTGTAAGTGACGGATTAAGTATATTGTACATCTTTATTGGATTAGATGTGCTTTGGATTAATTCCAGGAAATAGCTTCACCGTATAGACCGTACCCGAAACCGACACAGGTGGTCAGGTAGAGTATACTAAGGCGCTTGAGAGAACTGCGTTGAAGGAACTCGGCAAATTGCACGCGTAACTTCGGGATAAGCGTGACCTTTTTTGGGCAACCAGGAGGAGGTGTCACAGATTAGGGGGGTAGCGACTGTTTACCAAAAACACAGGGCTCTGCGAAGTCGTAAGACGAAGTATAGGGCCTGACGCCTGCCCGGTGCTGGAAGGTTAATAGGAGGGGTGAGAGCTCTGAATTGAAGCCCCAGTAAACGGCGGCCGTAACTATAACGGTCCTAAGGTAGCGAAATTCCTTGTCGGGTAAGTTCCGACCTGCACGAATGGCGTAACGACTTCCCCACTGTCTCCAACGCAGACTCAGTGAAATTGAATTCCCCGCGAAGATGCGGGGTTCCTGCGGTTAGACGGAAAGACCCCGTGCACCTTTACTATAGCTTTACATTGGCGTTTGCGTTGATATGTGTAGGATAGGTGGTAGGCATTGAAGTAGAGGCGTTAGCTTTTGTGGAGCCATCCTTGAAATACCACCCTTATCCATGTGGACGTCTAACTGCGCTCCGTTATCCGGGGCCGGGACATTGTATGGTGGGTAGTTTGACTGGGGCGGTCGCCTCCGAAAGAGTAACGGAGGCGCGCGATGGTAGGCTCAGAGCGGTCAGAAATCGCTTGTTGAGTGCAATGGCATAAGCCTGCCTGACTGTGAGACTGACAAGTCGAGCAGAGACGAAAGTCGGTCATAGTGATCCGGTGGTTCCGAGTGGAAGGGCCATCGCTCAACGGATAAAAGGTACGCCGGGGATAACAGCCTGATGACCCCCAAGAGCTCATATCGACGGGGTTGTTTGGCACCTCGATGTCGGCTCATCGCATCCTGGGGCTGTAGAAGGTCCCAAGGGTTTGGCTGTTCGCCAATTAAAGCGGTACGTGAGCTGGGTTCAGAACGTCGTGAGACAGTTCGGTCCCTATCTGCCGTGGGTGTAGGAATATTGACAGGATCTTTCCCTAGTACGAGAGGACCCGGGATGGACGTATCTCTGGTGGACCTGTTGTTATGCCAATAGCATAGCAGGGTAGCTAAATACGGAATGGATAACCGCTGAAAGCATCTAAGTGGGAAACCAACCTGAAAACGAGTATTCCCTATCAGAGCTGTGGGAGACTACCACGTTGATAGGCTGGATGTGGAAGCTAGGTAACTAGTGAAGCTGACCAGTACTAATAGCTCGATTGGCTTGATTGCTCTTATTGTCCATAGTCATATATAGTCATATAATGTTCTAGACCATTTTCCATTCGTTTTTTATAGACTTGGTGGCTTTTGCGGGGTTTCTGCACTCGTTCCCATTTCGAACACGGCCGTTAAATGCCCTAGCGCCTATGGTACTTCATCTTAAGATGCGGGAGAGTCGGTCGCTGCCAGGTCTATAAAAAGCGGGTTCTTATTTTATTGTTATTTGTATATTGATCAAAATTATTGTCGCGGGGTGGAGCAGTCTGGTAGCTCGTCAGGCTCATAACCTGAAGGTCGTGGGTTCAAATCCTACCCCCGCAACCATTGTATTATGGAATCTTATTACAATGAACCAAAACATAGAGCAACAAATTTTGGATGCGTTGAAAATCCTGTACATACCAGGAGAAACAATTAATATCGTGGATATGAAAAGACTATCTAATATCTGCATAGTCCAAAATACTGCCTACCTCTCCATAACAGTCCCTTATAATCTAGCACAACAATTGCAATCCTTGCGCTTGAATGCACAACAAATTGTCCAAAATATCCCGCAAATTAAAAATGCTGTCGTTACTCTAACTGAAAATAAAAATAAACCTATCCTAGATCCAATAATTGAAAATAAATTAAAAATTAATGCACTCATCACAATAGCTTAGTTTTTTTGTTGTTATTCGTTACTATAGGGTGACTTTGATCGTATATCTCTATGATTCTTTTGCTATCAACATTCGTATAAACTTGGGTACTTGATAACCTTGCATGCCCTAAAACACTTTGAATAGATCTCAAATCTCCTCCATTAGAGAGAATATGAGTGGCAAAAGAATGACGTAAAGTATGTGGCGTCGTGGTTGTAGGTAGAGATAAATTTTGGCGTAAGTAGCGTATATAACGTTGAAAAACTCCTGGATTTAGAGGTTTTCCACGTGCTCCACGAAATAAAGGAAGTTCTATATGAAGATCAAAGGGACATAGTGTATAATATTTCATTATAATTTCTCTTACTGAAGATAAAAGTGGTACGATTCTAGTTTTATTCCCCTTGCCTGTAATGCGGAGAGAGGATTCGTCGTCAATTATATTTTGAGGTGTAAGAGATAATGTTTCGGAAATACGTAATCCGCATCCATATAATAAGTATAATATAGCTGAGTTACGAGCATTAATCCATTTGGTATCATTATGGGTATTTATATCATAATTTATAAGATTGAGTGCTTGTTTTTCACTAAGTGGTTTTGGTAAAGAGTTTGATTTTTTGAGATTTTTCATGTTGAGGATGTTTGCTTCACCAGTTATTTGGCGTTTTTTAAGATATTTAAGAAAGGATCTAATCCCTGAAAGGCTCCTTGTGAGAGAACGGTTTTCTATCCCATGTAGACGACGTTTGGAAACAAAAGCACGAATATCCGTGTAGAGTAATTGGCGCATGGCTTGAAGGTCAATTTTTTCTCCAGTATAAAATGCCATAAAAGTTAGGAATTGACGCATATCACGTTCATAGGATTGAAGGGTTAGTTTTGACAATCCATGTTCAACTTTTAAACTATTAAGCCAATTTTGGCGTTCTTCTAGCAGTTCTGTGGTGACTATTTCATGAAGATTTTTTCTTTCCATTACAGAATCCTTATTAAAAATATTGCTCAATTTTTACGAAAATGTATTTTCATAAAAAGTCTGTTCTTAGCGGGGTATATTTTTTACTTTTTCCAAAGAGAGTAAATTTTTATTTTTTTTGGGAGATTGTCTGGAACGGGATTAAATCCATGTGATCCTAGGGGATTGCACTTTATTACTCGAAATAAAGTCAGCCAACCGCCGATCCATAATCCATAACGAGCAATAGCTTCATAAGCGTACTCTGAACAAGTAGGTAAATATCGACAGGAATGTCCAAATATATTAGAAAATACGAGTTGATAAATTCGGATGATTCCTATACCAATTAAGCGTCCAGGGGTTTTAGGAAATTTTCCAGTCCAATTTCGTGATTTTGGAATATTTTTTTGAGACAAAGGTGTTCCTTCTTTAAAATAAAGAGTAAATATATTTTTTCAAAAAGTTCGTAGTACATTATTACATAAAAAATAAAATATTCGAAATGTTTGAAAAAATTATTTTTAATTAAAAATAGGATTTTTAGGTTGTATTGATAAAATAAATTATATTGTATTCCTCTAAGTATAATGTCCAAATATTTCTGATAACTTTATTTTAATAAGGTATAAATTAACTTGTATTGTAATGGATATTTACATCGTTATACGATTTGTAATCTCAAAACATTAAATTTGAAGGGCCGGAGTTCCATTTTAATATGAAATCAAAAAATCCAACTTCTGAGGAAGCTAAGGAAGCTATACGGGTTATTTTACGTTGGATCGGCGATGATCCGGAACGTGAAGGGCTTAAAGACACGCCTGAACGTGTTATTAAATCGTATAAAGAGCTTTTTTCGGGTTATGAACAGGATTTCATTGTTCAAGATACATCGCGCTTTTATTTTGGAGAGGTATCCAATTATGGGGATATGGTTCTAATAAAAGATATATCCTTTTCTTCATATTGTGAACATCATATTCTTCCAATTTTTGGAAAAATACATCTTGCATATATTCCTAAAAAACGTGTGATTGGTTTGTCAAAGTTGATACGTATTTTAGAAATTTATTCACGTCGTTTGCAAATACAAGAACGATTGACGATGCAAATTGCTAATGAAATAGGAAATGTTGCTGATTCTAAGGGAGTCGCTGTTTTGATTGAAGGACAGCATATGTGTATGTCGATGAGAGGAATTAAACGAGAAGGTTTAACTACAGTAACAACATCTTTTACCGGTGAATTTAATAGCAACAAAGAAAATAAAGATATTTTCATCAGAATGATTAACAATAAAAGATAGTGTTTATCTTATTTTTATAGTGATAATATTTTGAAATTTATAATTTTTTTTAAAATATTCTGCTAATAGAAAAAAATAGAACAGTAATTTTTTATTGATATTTTTCTATCGAGGCTGCTTTAATTCACTATAATTTTAATCCATTAAAATTAATATACTTAACCAATTCTAGAAAACGATTATATAGCTAATATTCGGCTGTTATTAGCGCAGCATATCCTCATTTCTATGGCTCCGTTAACTGTATGAGGTAAAAATTCGGTTATCCTAGTTAATATTAAGAAAGAAAAATAGGTTATTTTAAATAAAATAATATTCAAATTATAGCTAAACTATCATAGAAAACATGCTATTTTTCTCTTGAATGATAGTTCGTTACGCTTAAAAGAGATTATATCTTCTATGATAACATATTGTATTTAGGGTCATATTATCCTCTAAAGCATTCTGCTATATTATAAAAATAAGTATCAAATTTTTAATAACATAGATTTGTTTTTGAAATAATAGATTGTTAATACATAAAGTGTACAACTTTTAGGGGGTTTAAAATGATCAGAGAATTTTATTATGTACCGAGGAATTCATAATCTACAGTTTATAGATCAGCGTGCATTTCAACGTATCAAAGTTGATCTCAAGGGTCGTTTTCTCTTGTTTGACGGCACAGAGTATGACTGCGTCGTAAGGGAAGTATCTCCTGGAGGACTTTGTATTGCTTGTGATGTACCAATTGTTCTTATAGGAGAACGTTTCATTGTTTTTGTTGAAAAAATAGGACGTATCGAAGGTAAGGTTGTAAATTTTGACATAAAAAAAGGATATGCTGTCAGAATAATTTCCTCTGAAGACAATCGAAGGAAATTAGCTGATAAGCTTGTATGGCTTGCCAATAAAGATGATTTATCTCTTCAAGATCATCGAAAGTATAGTCGCAAGATTTCTCAAGACGTTGAGGCTCAGTTAACATTAGAAAATAAAACCGTACATTCTTGTCAGGTTATTGATATATCAGAATCAGGAGTCTCTGTGAGTGTTGATTTGCATATCAAAATATTTTCTAAAGTATTTTTTAACGATATTCTAGGTCGTGTTGTGAGAAACTTTCCTGGAGGCGTTGCAATAGAGTTTGCTACTATCCAAAATATGGAAGAATGAGATCTGATATTTAGTTTATAGAATTTATTTTTTAAAGTTTGAAAATATTTTTTGAACATATAAATCAAGTGTCTTTTTTGCACGTTTGCATTTAATTTTTTCTTGAATTAACATTAATTCTTAGAATATTTTTATATTTACATAGTAATTGGCTCAAACATCCTTTTTATCTTAAATTTTCCTATAATCATTGATTTTTTTTAAAATATCAATACAATTCCATATTTTAAAGGGGTTTGTAATGGCGCGGATTATTGAAAATAATATAGGTGATATGGCGTTGACATTTGATGATGTTTTGTTACGGCCGGAATTTTCTGACGTTTTACCAGGGGATATTGATATATCCACGCAAATAGCTAAGGATTTTAAATTAAACTTGCCCATTATATCGGCCGCCATGGATCAGGTGACGGATTCGCGTCTTGCTATAGCAATGGCACAGGCAGGTGGTTTAGGAGTAATACATAGAAATTTATCTCCTTGTGAACAAGTTTCTCAAGTGCATCAAGTCAAAAAATTTGAAAGTGGAATGGTCGTTAATCCCGTGACAATTTCTCCCTGTTCTACATTGGAAGATGCTCTTTTTTTAATGAAAAATAATAGTATATCGGGAATTCCTGTTGTTGAATCCAATACGTGTTATCCAGGGAAACTAGTCGGTATATTGACTAATAGAGACGTACGTTTTGCTTCTGATACGCAGCAAAGAGTAGGTGAGTTGATGACTCGCGATTTGATTACAGTAAAGAAAGAGATTAGTTTAGAAGAAGCAAAAGCATTGCTTCATAAATATAGAATTGAAAAATTACTTGTCGTAGATGATGATAATTGTTGTATAGGGTTGATTACTGTAAAAGATATAGAAAGGTCAAGACTTAATCCACACGCAACTAAAGATAGTAAGGGACGTTTGCGAGTTGCGGCTGCTGTTTCAGTGGGAAAAGATATTGAAAATCGAGTAGGGCCACTTGTTGATGTAGGGGTAGATCTTTTGGTTGTGGATACTGCTCATGGACATTCTCAGAAAGTTTTGGATGCAGTAAAAAAAATTAAGAAAAATTTTCCTTCTGTATTGGTTATGGCTGGAAATGTTGCCACCTCTGAAGGGGCTTTGGCATTGATTGATGCGGGTTCTGATATTATCAAAGTTGGTATAGGTCCTGGATCAATTTGCACTACTAGAATTGTAACAGGTGTTGGATGCCCGCAACTTTCTGCTATTATGTCGGCTGTTGCCGTGGCAGAGCGTGCAGGTGTCGCAGTTATTGCTGATGGTGGAATCAGATTTTCTGGTGATATTGCTAAGGCTATTGCCGCGGGTTCTGCGGCTGTGATGATAGGATCGTTACTTGCGGGAACTGATGAAAGTCCGGGGGATATTTTTCTCTATCAAGGTCGTTCTTTTAAATCTTATAGGGGGATGGGATCTGTTGCTGCTATGGTGCATGGATCTGCTGCGCGGTATTCTCAAGATGGAGTAACTGATGTATTAAAATTAGTTCCCGAGGGGATAGAGGCTCGAGTTCCTTATAAGGGGCCTGTAGCATCAGTTCTTCATCAGATGGCAGGTGGTCTTAAATCTTCTATGGGCTATGTAGGGGCTGCGGATATTAAAAAATTTCAGAAAAAAGCCAATTTTATTCGTATTTCTGCTGCTGGAGTACGAGAATCACATGTTCATGATGTAAAAATTACACGTGAAAGCCCTAATTATTTTGAGACAGCGTAAAATGACATCCTAAATTTTGATATATATAAATTTATGATTATTTTTTAATCGGCGTAAGCTGATATTTGAGTGTATCAATTTCTTGCATTGTTGTCTGTGTTAGCAGGCTGTCATATTTTTTATTTTTTTTGAGATAATGAAAGATAGGAGACTTCTTTCCTTCACGAAGAGCGGTTAATGCTATGATACGCGCAGTAACAAGGTACATTTTCGTGTATAGTTCTTTGTCTGAAATTTCTTTTTTTTCTTGAGTTAAGATTTTAAATATTTCTTCTATTTGAAGACGAATGCTGTATATAACCTTGGATTCTAAGCAATCGTTTTTTCTGGTGGAAAACAACTTTATACCTCATAAAAATAAATCCTCAACAAGTATTATCATTTATAATGAGAATTAAGAGTATCTCAAGAGGCATATAAACAAAAATTAATAGTACAGTTTGAGGTATTCGCAGGATGATATGTTATATCTATGTGGATTCTGTAAAATAGAGAGAATTTTTATTTAAAGGGAGTGCTCAAATAATATTTAAGGATTTGAAATATTTTTTGTATTATTTCTTTGTTGGTTTGATGTGGCATTTTTTGAACAATAAACTCATTATATATAAGTGTGATCCTTTTACGAACTCACCTTTTAGTTAAAATATTTGAGTTGACCTTACTAGTAAGAAGAGGTGTCAGCTGTCGTTTTATTAGGATTTTGCTTAAACAAATTTTCCATCCACAGAAGAATGCAGTGAATGGCTATTAGAAAAGAATTGGTCTTGATTATTATACTTGGAATTATTTGAACATCATATATTATGTTTTTCATGTATATAGTTCAATCTAGAGAAGAAAATAATATTTTTGAATATTGTTCTTCAATGGAAATTTGATCAATTTGTGAGGAGAAAATATCGGTGGTAAACAATCTTTCTTTCAGCCTTTCTTCGATGGATCTTTCTGCATTGCTATGCAGTCGTATTTGTCATGATATCATTTCACCGATAGGCGCGATTCATAATAGTTTAGAGCTATTAGATGAAGAAGGAATTGAAGATGAAGCAATACAATTGATTCGTTTAAGCAGTATGAATGCAATAGCGCGTCTTAAGTTTATTAGATTAGCTTTTTGCTATACTGGTTCTGTCCATTCTTTAGTTGGCTTGGATGAAATTAAACAAATTATCAGAGATTTTATTGCTATTGATAATAGAATTACAGTATTTTGGGTAAGCGAGGAAACGGATCTTTTTAGGAAGAAATCTAAGCTTTTGCTCAATCTTTTTATGATAGCGTATGCTTCTCTTCTTAAGGGTGGAGAAATAATTATATCTATCAAGGATTCAACCGCTGACAATATTTTTTCTTTGAAAATTAATGGCAATCGAGTGCGATTACCTGAAAAATTCATTCAAATTATGGCTCAAGATGTAGATTTGGAAATTGATTCACACAGTGTGCAATTATATTACACGGCATTGTTAGCTGATGAAAATGATGTCAAGTTATCTTATGAGATTATTGATGACCAGAATGTTGTATTATCTGTATTAACAAAAAAATAGATTTCAATATGATGCTTGTTCCCTTTAATTTGTATTATAATAGGTATAGTTTAGGAGTGCTTTAGGATTATTATGATATAATATTAGTTGATATTAAATAATCAGGAGTAGTGTGATGCCCAGCCTTCTTTTAGTTGACTCTTCTCATATTGTTAGAAAAGTAGGGACAAAACTTTTTAGCAGCTTTGGTTTCACGGTTTATGAGGCTTCGAATATATATGAAGCACGAAAATTATGTGAAAAAGAATCGTTGCCAGATTATCTTATTATTGATGAATTTATGGAAGATGCCTTAGAATTTATTACTTGTATTCGAAAAATGCCTTTGGGTATTAATGTATTTATTTATTATCTTTTGATTGAAGTAGATTTTGATAAGATGATTGCTGGCGCTAGAGCTGGAGTGAATAGCTTTTTATTAAAACCATTCAATCGTGAAGCCATTCAATTCGCAATGCGGGATTTGCCACAGATAAATCAATTAAAAGATGGAAACAATCTTTCAAATTCAATCTGAAGATAAATAAAATAATTTTTCTGGTTTTTGCGAAATAAAAATTACCACAAAGGAACAAGAATTATTTCTCTTCCCATATATAATAATATTTAATTTACATACATTTCTGTATTTATGCTGTTTCGAGATATTCGCACGTTGCGTTTTTATCACTTTCTCTCAAAACATATCCGCGCCCCCAAACTGTTTCTATATAGTTTTTCCCATCGGCAGCATTGCTGAGCTTTTTTCGTAGTTTGCAAATAAAAACATCAATGATTTTAACTTCTGGTTCGTCTCTACCGTCATATAGATGATTGAGAAACATTTCCTTTGTTAAAGTTGTGTTTTTGCGAAGAGAAAGTAATTCTATCATTTGATATTCTTTCCCAGTGAGATGAATTCTATGCCCTTGAACTTCAACAGTTTTCGCGTCAAGATTCACCACTAAATCTCCGGTAGCGATTACTGACTGAGCGTGTCCTCTGGATCGACGGACAATCGCATGGATACGAGCGACAAGTTCATCTTTATTAAGAGGCTTGCTTATATAATCATCTGCTCCATATCCTAGTCCTCGCACCTTATCCTCTATGCTAGACATACCAGAAAGTATGCAAACAGGAGTAGAAATTCTTGCCATGCGCAATGTTCGAAGTACTTCAAATCCAGATATATCAGGAAGATTAAGATCTAGAAGGATGATATCATAGTCGTAAATTTTACCTAGATCTACGCCATCTTCGCCTAGATTGGTAACGTATACATTAAAATTTTCTGACTTTAACATTAGCTCAATACTGTTTGCTAATGCACTATCATCCTCAATCAGTAAAACCCGCATTAATTATCTCCCTATAATAAAACCATTTCAAGGTTAATCGCAGCGACAAACCAACCTTTTTTTCATTTGCTGACTTGAAACTACAAAGGACGAATAACAAACCAGAAAGGGATAGCAATCACTCTATTTTTTATAACTTGTGTAACCATTGCCCTTATCAAGATAGAAAAATCCGTATTTTCACAACCAAAAATCATTGTTTTTTGATCTTATCCATCTATGGTTAATAAATCCACCTTCATTTAATTACAAGTAGTTTGTTTACCACCTTTTAATTTTGCTCTCTTATTATTAACTATGCTCGTAAATGAAAGGTTACTATTTATGGATTTGTAGAGCTAAGTGTTCATTTTTTTTGTTTTTTACATTAATTTTTGTCTTAACGACCTTTGGATTGACAAAATATTTGAAGTTATGGAGTATAATTATGAAATTATCAGCACAACAAGTTCGTTTAAAAGAATTTCAATTGAATGATAAGCGGCGTCAATTACAACAATTGCGGGCGACGGTATCAGAATTTAGAAGGATAGCTGGTGATTTAGAGAAACAGGTTGCTATAGAGGAAAGACAAGTAGGAATTTATGATACAAATCACTTTGCCTATCCCATTCTAGCTAGATCTGCGCGTCAAAGAGCAAATAATCTTTTAATTTCCATAAAAGAACTCTTATTATTACAAGAAATGTTAGAATCTAGTTTGGAGCAGGTAGAATCAACTGAAAAGAAATAGTGTTTTAAAAAAGAATGGCTTGGCTAAATTTTGCGTTGACGTATCAGCTTATTTTCTCATATGTGATCGCTCTTATCGATTTTATTTTTTAATTTATTCGGCTACTATAAATAGTAGTGTCAACAGCAGTATTGTATTTTTTTGAATATTGTTGTTGTGTTCAAAAATTTATTTATTATTCTCGATATTTTTGTATTCGAGTGGTGCGCAATCCTGCAAGTCCATGTTGTATAATTGACGCTTGCCACGACAGAAATTCTTCTACAGTAAGCGTGTAAATTTGACATGCTTCTTCTAGGCTTAGTAACCCCCCTTGTACAGCAGCTACAACTTCTGCCTTTCTTCTTACAACCCAACGTCGTGTGTTGGGGGGAGGGAGGTTTGCCATGGTAAGAGGGCTTCCATCTGGACCTATTACATATTTCATATGGGACTGTAGTTTTTCAGTCATCGTACACTCTACAATTATTTAAAACACCAAGAATTATTTTGAATTATAGTAGATTAGATTTAATGAAAATCTAATTTTAGTGCTTTAAAATAGCTTAAGATCATGAAAAATAGATTTTTTTTTGTTATTTATATCATTTTTATTGTGTTTGGATTATTTTTTGAGCTGTCTAGAGGGTTGGTATATTTTTTCATAATGTATCTAAATGAATATTTAAAATAATATGTCTTGGAAATATTATAGGAATATTTTTTTATAATACTAAGTTCATTTTTTATACAATATCATTGCAAAATATATTTTATCGATGATTAATAGGTGGATTCTACTTCTTTAAATAATCAATTAGAATATGTATATTATATTTGAAAAGTATAAACAGGGGGTATATTTATCAGGATTTTGATTTTATATTATTCTTTCAAAATCTTTGGAAATATATTTTTACGGATACTTTCTTTTATAGCTCTTTGTTTTTTATAAAAAGTGGATCAACAAATTATGTTAGCCTTTCTGCCAAGAATGAAAAAGTATGATAAGTTTTTATTTTGTCTAGCCACAATATATCCTCTAGTTCTCTTTTTTTTATTTAATACTAATAAAGCTCAGAAATATATAGATTCTATAGGTATTCAGGCTCTTATCTATGTGATGCTCGCATGGGGTTTGAGTGTTATAGCGGGTTCTGCTGGATTATTTAGTCTTAATTATGTTGTTGCATATGCTGTTGGTGCATATACTTACGTTATCTTAGGTAATAATTACGGTTTTTCTCCATGGTTGTTGTTGCCTATGTCGGCTATTCTTTCTGGTGCCTGTGGATTAGTTTTAGGATTGCCTTCTCTCAAATTTCGAGGAGATTATTTAGCTATTGCAACATTTATTATATCGGAGATTTTTCATAACATTTTGATTCGATGGAAACCATTAACGAATGGAAAAGCAGGGCTTTATATAGCTGATCGTTTGATGTATCTTGGGGCGGATCTTAGGGGTATTTTACGTTTTTTCCGATATCCTTCTTCTATTGTTTTTTATAAAATATTTATGTATTACGTTGTGTTGTTTTTATGTTTTTTATCTGCATGGATCATTTTACGGTTGCGTCGTACATCTATGGGCAATGCTTGGAGAACTATTAAGGATAATCAAAGAGCATTTTCTTCCTTTAATACAACAATCATTTTTTCTAAATTATCCGCATTTTCTTTTGGTTGTATGTTTGCAGGAGTTGCTGGAGGATTATTAGCTGCCTCAAGGGGATATGTGTCTCCGGATATGTTTAAAATGTCTGAAAATATAGCTCTCATATCTATTGTTATTCTCGGTGGAATGACTTCTCTTTCGCATATTGCATGGGTTGCACTGATCATGATCAGTGGAATGGAGCTTTTATGTGGAGTTAATTTCTACTATTTTAATTCGTTCTTAAAATTTGATTGCTCGTTCAATATGCGGCATAGTGTCTTAATGATTGTTTCTTTATTTTTTGTCATATTATTGAGATCGTATTCTTTAATTAAGTTGCGTTATCCTTCTCCTTTTTTGGATTTGAAGAAGTAATGATAAAATCATTCTGAATGTTGATATGTCATTCATTGGACAATAAAATAGGGAAAATAATACATTTATTAAACTATGATGTTCCTTTAAATAGCAAAAAACAATAATTTATATTTTTGAAGAAAGAAAAAGCATTTATTGTTTAAAAAAATTAAATAGCAGTAGAATTTATGCAATGTTTATTTTAATAAATGAAAAGACTACGAGTGTTTTTATGCTTTTTATGAAATTGAGTGTTGTTTTTGATTAAGTATCTTCTTCTATTGCTGGATAGGAGAAGCTTGATCTGCTAAGAAGATATCTCAATCTAAACATTAGAAAAGGAGAAAAATATGGAATTATGACGCAATACTTTTTAATAAGGGAAGATAAGATACGTGTTTTTTATAAGAATCTTTCTTAATATAGCCGTTTCCTGCATCAAGAAGGGGTCTTTCCTTTTTTATAAAAGGTAATCTTATAATTTCCTATATTTGTTGTAGTTTGGCTTTTATGTTGAATTTCTATTGAAAAGATGATTTGTATTTGCTGTATCATGTTTTGAAGATGTTCTCATTTGAGTTCGTTTGGTTGTTTATAGGATTATTGTTTTCCTATGTAATATAATTAGTGAATTGTTTAGCTGGGATTTAAGATGCAAATTATTGAAAAATTTTCAGAAGGGTTAAATAGAGAATTGGATGTGGTTATACCGTCCAATCAATTGACTGAGAGTTTTAATAAGCGCTTAGAAGATATAAGAAGTACGGCTCATATTAAAGGCTTTCGTCCAGGTAAAGTCCCTTTTTCTCATATTAAATCAATATATGGAAAATCTATCCTATCTGAAATTATTGATGATCTTATTAAAAAGACTGTACCAGAGGTTCTTTCTAAGCGAGATGAAAGAGCTGCAATGCGCCCAAAAATTACAATTAATGAAGGGGATGAGAAGGAAACAACTTCTCGTTTGATGGACGGGTCTATAGATCTAAAATTAGGCTTGTCCTATGATATTCTTCCTAAGGTTGAAATTAATATTTTTGATGATTTGCAGATAACTCGAGATGTTTGTGAAATTGATGATAAAGAAATTGACAAGCATATGTCTGATATTGCGGAAAAAAATATCGCATTTGAAGTAAAAGAAAAAGAAGCTGCGATTGGTGATAGGATTACAGTAGATTACACTTTATCTGTTGATGATGTAGTACTCAAAGATCATTCTAAGGAAAATATTCAATTCATTGTAGGTTCTGAAGAGCTTTTTCCAGAAACAACCAATACTCTTGTGGATCTTAAAGCAGGGGAACATAAAGAAATAGAGCGTGTTTTTCCAGAAGATCATTCTATTAAAGATTTGGCTGGAAAGAAAGTTAAGCTCAATTTTTCTATTAAAGAAGTTTCTTCTCCTCTCCCTGCGATTGTAAATGATGATTTGGCTATTAGATTGGGTTTTGAATCAGAAGCTATTATGAGAGATTTTTTGTCTAACCAAATAAAAAAACAGTCTGAAGTTGCGGTAAGACAAAAACTTAAGCGTCAGGTTATAGATTATCTCAATGAGAAATATATTTTTGATATTCCGCAATCTCTTTTAGATAATGAATACAATGGTATTTTACAACAGATTCGTTCTGAGATGAATCCTTCTGGTAATGACATGCAAAATAACGATTCTATTAAAGAAGAAGATTTGCAAGATTATCGTCTGCTAGCAGAGCGTCGTGTTCGAGCGGGAATCGTTTTGGGGACAATAGGTGAAAAAAATAGTATAGAGGTAACAGAGGAAGAGATCAAATCTGCTCTTTACCAGCAATTAAGTCGTTTTCCTGGTCAGGAAAAGAAAATGCTTGATTATTTTCAGAACTCTCCTAACGCGATTGCTGAGTTGCGTGCTCCAATTTTTGAGGAGAAGGTTATTGATTATATATTAAAAAATGCACAGGTTGTAGATAAAAAAGTGACGATAGAGCAATTGTTTTCTTACTCTGTCGAATCATCTCAAGATGAAGTGTCTCATGAGATATCCTAATTTTTGCATACAATACCTATCCTGATCTTTTATCAAGTGGATAACTGGCATGGTATTTATCAAATATTTATCGACTAAGATCTTTGTTGTAAAAAATATTAATTAGGTGGATTTTTTCTACGCCAAATTGAGGAAATGTTTTGCATTTTCTATATAAAGATCATTAGAGAATTCTTTTGTGTATTTTTCAAACGTAATATCCATACTGCGCGCACCGAAAAGAGGAATATGTCCGTAAAATATAGAAAGTTGTCCGCTTGCTTTATATTTTGGATAGTGAGAAATAGAATAAAGATAAAGAGCAGAAGCTAACCCTGTTCTATCTGCTCCGGCTTTACAATGTATGAGAAGGGGTTTGGGAGCTTTTCTAAGGATATCAATTAGTTTTTTTATTTCTGCGTTGTTTAATTCTTTAGAGGCGGGAATGGGAAAATTTATTAATTGTATTCCTAGATTTCGTATAGTCATTTCTTCTTCCCGATACCAAGGCTCGTTATTTTCCCCACGTAGGTTTAGGATAGACTTGATTCCATGCTTTTCCCAAATAGTTTCTATAAATTGGCCAGTTGGTTGTGCAGAACGATATAATTCATTTGGCACTATTACGTGAAAGTTCTGCGTATAAGAAGTTAGTATGAAGCAAAAGAGTCCTAATACGATAGGAAAAATAACGAATAATCCTAGAAGGGATATTTTGAAAGATAAGAAGATATTTTGTTTTAATTTTTTAGTATAGTTCATATTATTCTCAGTCCTTTAAAACTCACAAATTCATCTTTTCCAATAATAATATGGTCATGAACGGTGATATTGAGGGGGGTAAGGGTGGATATAATATTTTGGGTCATTCCAATATCAGCATTTGAAGGATTTGGATTCCCACTGGGATGATTGTGAACCAATATTATAGAAGATGCGGAAAGTTCTAAACAACGATAGACAATTTCACGTAGATACACAGGAACATGATCTATGGTTCCTCGACTTTGTATTTCGTCTGCGATTAACACGTCATGTTTATTGAGAAACAATATACGGAATTGCTCACGTTCTTCGTGAGCTAATGTTATTTTGCAATAGTCAAGCAAAGTTGACCAAGAATTCAGAATCTTTTGATTAATTAATTTACTTTTTAAAATGCGTTGGGATGCAACTGATATTAACTTTAGTTCTAGGGCAGCTGTTTTACCAATTCCTTCAATTTCTTGTAAAAGGTGTAATGGCGCTCCAAATACTCCTCCTAATGTGATGAAGCGTTTTAGAAGTGCTTTGGCAATAGATTTAGTATCTCGACGTGGAATAAGCTTAAAAAGAATTAACTCAAGTATTTCATAATCAGCTAATGCAGAGTCTCCTCCTTGCAGGAAACGATCTCGAAGACGATTGCGATGTCCGATACAATCTATATCAAAATCTTTTGCAGAGCGTTTACTCATTAGAAAAACTTTCAATTATAAAATTCATTGAATGGGAGGGATGCCCGGTCTTCCTAAGTTATTGGGAGATAATGTAAAAATTTCACATCCTTTTTTAGTAATGGCGATTGTATGTTCATATTGTGCGGATAAAGATTGGTCTCGTGTTACTGCGGTCCATCCATCGGAGAGAACCTTGACAGAAGCGCTTCCTAAATTCAACATTGGTTCAATGGTAAATACCATGCCTTCTTGAAATTTTATTTCATCAGAAGGGTAAAGTGGATCATAAAAGTGCAGGATTTCTGGATTTTCATGAAAACATCGTCCTATGCCATGTCCACAAAAAACTTCAACTATAGAATAATTTTCACTATGGGCGTATTGTTGTATTGCTTTTCCAATGTCGGTTATATTTCCATTTAGTTTTACTGCTGCGATTCCTTTATAGAGAGCTTCATAGGTGACTTGGAGCAGTCTTTCTGCTGATCGTTTTATTTTTCCCACTGGATACATACGGCTACTATCGCCGTGCCAACCATCGACAATGTAAGTAACATCGACATTGATAATATCTCCATCACGTAGTTCTTTGTTTGAAGGTATTCCGTGGCATACAACATGATTGACAGAGGTACAGCATGATTTTCTGTAGCCTCGATAATTGAGAGTAGCAGGAATTGCATTATTTTTTATTCCAAATTGGTAAACAAAATCATTAATTTCTTCAGTGGTTATTTTAGGTTGTATCATGGATGTTAAAGAATCAAGGCAACGAGCAACTACGCTACATGCATTGCGTATACCTTCAAGTTCTTCTGATGTGTATATGTTGATGGTTTTTGATTTTTTTAATGAAGAAGATGACATGATATTTATTATCCATTGTGAAAAGATCATGAAAAAATTGTCTGTATTACATCTATAGCATCATATATCATTGTTTATTGTACATAAAAGATATTTTTTATTCACAAAAGATTGCAAATCGAAGCTTATGGATGATAGACAACATATCATAATATCTTTTAAGAGTTACTGCTCTTCATTAATACCCGTAAGATTTTCAAAACAACAGAAGTATTTTTCTAAAAAGTAGATCATAATTTTTTTTGTATAGTGTTTAAAAAAACGAATTCTTATTTCTTTTTTAAATTTGACAAAGAAATTCTTTGACTAAAAAATTTTTAAAATTATATCATATAGGGCAAGAGATATCAAGATCTTCCGATGGAAAAAACATATGCTAATCATATACGTATAAAAAATATAAATGTATGATATTACAATGTTATTTGGAAATTATTCTTAATAAAAGCAAATATAATTTCTATATTTTATATATACTATAAAGTATAGGATATTACCTTTATTTTCTCAATTTTTTCTCTTATCTTTCTTAATATTTTTAGGGGTTTTTGGAACGATAAAATATATATTTTATGGATAGAAAGATCATATCTGTTGTACAAAGTTACTAGTAATTTGACAAAATTTTCTTTAGAATCGATGATGTTATCATCGATAGTGGTATTCTACTATTATGTGTTTTCCGCTTTTTTAAGTTTTCTGCTTTGGTATTTTTAAAGGATTGCAGGTTAATTGAATGGAAAATGTTTTAAGAATTGGTGTTGCAGGGCTGGGAACAGTAGGATCTTCCTTGATTAAAATTATTCAAGAAAGAGAGGAGAGATTAAAAGGTACTGACCATCTTTCGTTCGTCGTTTCTGCTATTAGTGCACGTGATAGAAATATTGATAGGGGTATAGATCTTGTCGATGCCGAATGGTTTGATGATCCTATTGTGATGGCTGATAAAGCGGATATTGATGTATTCGTTGAGGTTATAGGTGGAAAAGGTTATCCTGCTTATGATTCTGTGCGTGTCGCTTTAATTCGAGGATGTCACGTAGTGACCGCTAACAAAGCATTGATAGCAAATCATGGCGTGGATTTATCCTTATTAGCGCAACAAAATAAAACAACTCTTAGTTTTGAAGCGGCTGTAGCTGGTGGAATCCCTGTTATCAAAGTTTTGAAAGATTATGTGGAATATGATAAAATTAATCGTATTTATGGAATCATAAATGGGACGTGTAATTATATGCTTTCGCATATGAATAAGATGGAATTGTCTTTTGAAGAGTGTTTGGATGAAGCTAAAAGATGTGGCTATGCTGAAGACAATGCAGAATTTGACATTAATGGAATAGATTCCACTCATAAACTTGCTATCCTTTCATCCATAGCCTTTGGTATCAATACATCTGTTGAGGGAATATATTGTGAAGGTATTTCTAGTATTACTCTAGAAGATGTCAGGGTTGCTGCCGATTTTGGTTATGATATTAAACT
Source organism: Candidatus Liberibacter solanacearum CLso-ZC1 (assembly GCF_000183665.1). Lineage (NCBI taxonomy): Bacteria > Pseudomonadati > Pseudomonadota > Alphaproteobacteria > Hyphomicrobiales > Rhizobiaceae > Liberibacter > Candidatus Liberibacter solanacearum. The sequence goes on along the minus strand of NC_014774.1, from coordinate 984,211 downwards.
TTTAGCCATTGCTCAGCGCAAAGATGAGAAAATCGTAAGATATGTGTACCCAGCTTTATTGAAATCTGATTCCACTATGGCTTTAGTGGATGGAATAACCAATGCAGTAGTTATTGAAACAGAGGTATTGGGTAAATTAGTGATGATTGGGCCTGGTGCCGGCGGAAATCCGACGGCTTCTGCAGTATTGGATAATATTTGTAATATTGCTAAAATTGATACAGAAAAGTCGGTTTCTTTGGCTTTGGGTAATGTATCCTCTACTTTGATCGGTCAGTGTAATAATGCATATGAACAGGAAAAAGAGTATTTTATTCGTCTAAAAATACGTAATGATGAGGGTGTTTTAGATAAAATTATTGCTCAAATGGCTGATTTTCACATTTTCTTTCGTTTATTAACTTGTCCGCATCAAGATGAAAATTCTCAAGAGTGCTCTGTTTTTATGATAACACATGAGGTTTCAGGAATATCTATTCATAATGCAATTCAATGCATTAACGATAAAAGTGATGTTATACAATATTCTCGTGTTATTTGTATTGAAAATCTTTGATAAAAAACAGATGTTCAGCAGGAATAATAGATCATCTTTTAGAAAACAATACGGCTCAACCGATGGATTTCAAATAATTGTCGGCACTCTTTTTCTTTTGTCAAATATTATAAATATCTTTTTTTCGATTGGTTCATTGCGTTAATTATTCGTACCCAAAGGGCATTTTGACATCTTTTGCATATGGATTACATATAGAATCTTTGCGTTTTTGTTTATTTTATAATCTCAAAGATGCCTCTTAATCTATTATGCATATAGGGTTTTATTTTTATTGTAGGAATAAATCATGAATTATCAGGCTTTTTTAGGGGTAGAGCGTTCTATTTCAGGATTTCGATGGTTATCTTTATTGGGGCAAGAGGAAATAAACCGTGCTCTTGCGATAACTCAAAAACATGCAATTCCTGATCTTGTTGCTCGTGTTTTGGTTGGTCGTCATGTTTCTATTGATTGTGCTGAAGAATTTTTAAATCCTTCTATTCGTTCTCTCATGCCTAATCCTCTGACGTTGACCGATTGTGATAAAGCTGCGCGTCGGATTGTCCAAGCAATTTATAATTCTGAAAAAATTGCTATTTTGGGTGACTATGATGTAGATGGTGCTGCTTCAGTTGCTTTAATGATGCGATTTTTCTCGTATTATGGTGTTGATTCTAACATGTATATACCAGACCGTATTTTGGATGGATATGGACCTAACCCGGATCTTATGAAAAAAATCATCGATGAGGGAGCGCAGCTGATTATTACAGTAGATTGTGGCTCTACAAGCCATGAAGCTTTGCAATTTTCTTCTAATCAAGGGATTGATGTGATTGTTATTGACCATCATCAAATGAAAACAGAAGAAACCCCTGCATATGCATTAGTCAATCCAAATCGTTCGGATGATTTGTCTGGGCAAGGTCATTTATGTGCTGCTGGAGTTGTTTTTCTTGTATTGGTAATGATTTGTCGTATTCTGCAGCAAGATAATAAAATTCCGATCAAATATTTTGATCTATTGTCTTTGTTAGATCTTGTGGCTCTTGCAACGGTATGTGACGTTGTTCCTTTAATCGATTTAAATAGAGCATATGTTACCAAAGGTTTGCTGGTTTCTCGCAAGCAAGGGAATCCAGGGCTAAAAGCATTAATTGAACGCATTAATCTTTCTGCTCCAATAACAGCTGATAATTTAGGATTCATGATAGGCCCATGCATCAATGCAGGGGGGCGTATAGGGGAAGCTAATCTTGGAAGTCGTTTGTTAATATCAGATGATCCGCAAGAGCTTGAAGCGATTGCGATGAAGTTAGATGTGCTCAATCAGAATCGTCGTTTGATGGAATCTGCAATGTTAGAGCAGGCGGAAGTTGAAGTTCTAGCTCAATATGAACATATGCAACAAGCTTCTATTATCGTGGTGGCAGGAGATCAATGGCATCCTGGTATTGTAGGATTGTTGGCTGCGCGTTTAAAAGAAAAGTTTGATCGACCATCTTTTGCCATTTCTTTTGATGAAAGTGGAAAGGGTATTGGTTCGGGACGCTCCATTGAAGGTTTTGATATTGGTAAAATGGTTTCTTTTGCATTTGAAGAAGGTATTTTGTTAAAAGGTGGAGGACATGCTATGGCAGCTGGTTTGACTGTAGAACGTGTAAATTTTAATCGATTGCGTGATTTTTTCCAAGCATTTGCAAATAAGAGGATGTCTTCATTAGTATCAATGCCAGTTTTAAAAATAGATGGTGCTCTCAATGCTTCTGCTGTGAATATCAAATTAATTGAGATGCTTGAATCAGCGGGGCCTTATGGTTCGGGAAACCCGCGCCCTGTCTTTGCGTTCCCTAGTCATAAGTTAGAGAATGTCCGTATTGTTAAATTGAATCATTTGCAAATGACATTCAAATCGCAAGATTCAGAGGTTTTGCAAGGAATTGCTTTTCGTGTCTATGGAACTCCTCTAGGTGAATTTTTAATGCAATCTCATGGGAAATGGATGCACGTAATCGGTCATTTATGTGTCAATCATTGGAGAGGAAGTAAGCGTGCCCAACTACGTGTATTAGATGCGGCTCCTGTAGAGAATCATTGAGATATAAGATTGATTTTTCAGGGAGAAGAAAGCTACAAGGATTAGTTTTAAAATGATAAATTGAAACAAAATTATTATTGAATAAACCGTCTTCCCTATAATAAAAGGAGGAAATATCCGTAACATAAAAATAATTTCAAGCCAACAACTTACATAATAAAGAGGTACGCCCTAGGGAATAATAACAACTGATCCTTTATTACTCCTTGCCCCATTCACACAAGAGATTATCGCTTGTATCCTTGGCTTCTCTTCTTTATCTGCTTTCTCTGCTGCTGCCTTTAGTTTATCTGCTTTAGACCGTAATTCAGCAGCAGTTGCGGTCTTAGGAGTTTAACCACAACCACTTAATGTTGCGGTTACTGACAACATCGCTATCGTAGAGGCTATAAACCTAGTTTCTTGATGTCCATCATTTGTTTAAACTCCTTAAATATTTTTAATTATATTCTATAATCTTTTTTCACCATAAATGGTTCCTCTGTACCTTATTGTCGATTCTATTATCTCGTCCAATGTGTGTACTTTATTGAAGTATGCTTCAGTTTCATCTTTATATTTTTCCGCATTTTTATCTTTAGGATTTAACATGTATTTTTTTCTTGCATCTAAAAATTGTTGCTCAGCTTGAGTAATACTATGATGATTGTGCCCAAGAAACTCGTAAATTTCCTTACTAGGATGCATTCTTAGTATATTGGTTGCATCTTGAGGGCTTAGTTTTAAGAGCGTCGAAAAATCGAGAGAATCCTTTGGTGTTTTTGGTTCTTCTGTACTTTTACTACAAGAAGTATTTGCTATTGGTATTTGAGCTATCTTCGCAGGAGTGTTATGAGATTCAGATTCTAACAAATCACAACCATTTAACCATACAGACGATGACAACAGTATGGAAGTCAATGCAATTTTTTTTGATATCATCATTAAACTCTTTGGTTTTAAAAATAAAAAAATATTTTACAACACACCTGAGTGAAATAGTCTAGTAATTGAAAATTGCATTTTTTATCTATTCGTAACCTCTTCTTGATTTAATCAAAAGATTTGCAGGACTTCGCCTAACAGCTTATCGATGTTCTGCTGGCATTTGGACTATCGGTTATGGCCATACTGGAAATGATGTTTTTGAGAACTTGGCCATAACTGAACAACAAGCAGATGATCTTCTTAAATGGGATGTTTCGAAGTGCTTAAGCCAAGTATTTACCGTTTCTCCGATTCTTATTCATGCTGGTGAAAACCGCATATCGGCTATTGGAGATTTTGTTTTTAATTTTGGAATTGGAAGATATCGGGCAAGCGCTTTAAGGAAATGTGTAGATGCTGAAGATTGGGTTACTGCTTCTCATGAAATACGAAAATGGGTTTTTGCTGGTGGCAAAAAGCTCAACGGATTGGTATTGAGGGGAGAGGTTGAAGCAGAGCTGTTGTTGAAAAATTAGATAAAAACATGATTATGAATTACTAGCGTTAGTCGCACTTTCTTAAAAGGTAAGACCAACTTATATAAAAAATACCTTTAAATCAATCGTTTATATTTTTAGTGGTGACCCCTGCAGGATTCGAACCTGCGACATCCTGCTTAGAAGGCAGGCGCTCTATCCACTGAGCTAAGGAGCCGAGTTGTCATAATATTAAAATTATCTTAATGAGTCCATGGTTCAAGACGATTATATGAGAAATTATTTTGATAAGAGATTTTTTTTTGTGATTCTTTATGTAATGGGATTACATGATATTGAATCTCATGATCTTTTGCATATTTTTCCGCTTCTTCTAGGGATAAGAAAAAAAGTTTTACTTGTTGAAGCGTGTCTTTAGAAGAAGTATAACCTAAAAGAGGTTCAATATAAGGAGCAATCTGTCTTTCAAACTCCAGAACCCATTTTCCTGTTCTACCTTTTTTCCCTGATTGAGTAGAAGATTTACTTTTATTATAAATTCTTGCTAACATCATCTATGATCTCAATCTTATTGCTCTATATAGTATATTCCAGTAAAATACTAATACGTGGTCGGAGTGGAGAGATTCGAACTCCCGACCCCCTGGTCCCAAACCAGATGCGCTACCAAGCTGCGCTACACTCCGAAACCATATAAGCACATAGTTTACATGTATATTTCATATATATTATTACTAATCAAGATATAATCCTTAATTATATAAAAAAATATTTTAATTAGTTTATTATAACAAAAAATCCTTACAGACATGTAACTTATCACAATTGAACTACTAAATTATTTGGCTTAAGAAAGCTTTTGTTCTTTCATGTTGAGGATTGTTGAAAAATTCTTCCGGATTGTTTTGTTCAACAATTTGTCCCTGATCCATAAATACAATCCTATTAGCAACTTGACGAGCAAAACCCATTTCATGAGTAACACAAATCATGGTCATTCCTTCTTCCGCAAGTTCAATCATTGTATCTAAGACTTCTTTTACCATCTCAGGATCTAATGCAGAAGTAGGTTCATCAAACAACATAACTTTTGGCTTCATACATAAAGAACGTGCAATGGCAGCACGCTGGTTTTCTCCTCCAGATAATAAAAGAGATGATCTCTGTGCTTTGTCAGCAATTTTGACCTTTTCTAGGTAGTGCATTGCAAGCTCTTCTGCTTCTTTTTTAGGCATTTTTCGAACCCAAATAGGACCAAGGGTACAATTATCCAAGATACTAAGATTAGGAAAAAGGTTGAAATGTTGGAAAACCATACCAATATCACGACGAACTTCATCAATATTTCTGACATCACTGTTAAGAGGGATTCCATCAATAATTATTTCTCCTTCCTGATGTTTTTCAATATGATTAATGCAGCGAATCAGAGTTGATTTTCCTGATCCTGAAGGTCCTGCAATAATAACGCGTTCGCCACGTACTACATTGAGATTAATATCACGTAATGCATGAAAATGGCCGTACCATTTATTTAATAATTTTATTTGTATAATAATATTGTTTTTTTTTGAATCTTTTGAATTTACTGAAGAATTTTTCATTTGTACAACAATCCTTATTTTTTGCTTCCTTTATGAAGAGTTCTTTCTATAAACACCGAATATAATGAGATACTAAAGCAAAATATCCAAAATACAAATCCTACAAAGATTAATCCAGTGGTAGGAGTGACAGAAGACACCCACGATGAATCGCTGAAGTTCGCTCTTACCACTCCTAAAATATCAAACATATTGATGATAGATATCAAGGTGCTATCTTTGAATAATCCTATAAAAGTGTTCACAATCCCTGGTATAACGCGTTTAATTGTTTGTGGAATGATAATGAAACGCATTGTTTGAAAATAGTTCAATCCCAAAGAATTAGCTGCTTCAAATTGTCCTTTTGAGATGGATTGTAATCCTCCTCGAAAAACTTCTGCAATATAAGCGGATGCAAAAGCTGCTACTCCCAAAAGCGCACGTAGTAGTTTATCTACATCCCATGCATCAGGGAGAAAAAGAGGTAACATAACACTAGTCATAAAAAGCACAGTAACTAAGGGTACTCCACGAAATAATTCAACAAATGTAATACAAACAACTCGTAAAACCAAAATATTAGAGCTTCTCCCTAATGCTAACAAAATTCCTAATGGCATTGAAACAATGATTCCAAATAAGGAAATCACTAGAGTAACCAGTAATCCTCCCCATAGTGATGTCTCGACAATTGTGAGTCCAAAACCGCCGTATAAAACGAAAAAAGAAAAGATAGGAAATAAGAAGAATAACAACACGCCATTAAGAAACTTTCGGGGCAAAGAAGGCATGAGCATAGGAATTAAGAGGATGGATCCCAGCACAAAAACGAGTATAGGCCTCCATCTTTCTTCCGCAGGATAATTCCCAAATATAAACTGTGGATAGCGATCATATACAAAAGCCCAACAAGCAGCATTCCAACCATCAGGCTGTATTCCACCCTGAGATATAGTCGTACATACTCTTCTATCCGTTCCCGTCCAAACAGCATCTATAAAAAACCAGTGAGCGATATCGGGTATTAAAGATAACAATGAGGCTATTATTAACAAGGTTAGGATAGAATCTTTAATAGTATAAAAGAAACTAGTATGGATCCACGCAATAATTCCACGTTGATGTACTGGAGGTAAACAAGGTGGTAACAATTGTTTGCGTACATAAGGAAATTCTTTGAGGGGATGAATCATCTTCTCTCCTTTAAAGCAACTTTAGTGTTTAACCAGTTCATAAACAAAGAAATCATTATTGATAGGCTTAAATATATAAACATCCAAATCAAAATAATTTCAATGGCTTGACCTGTTTGATTAATAATACTCCCTCCAACAGATACTAGATCTGCGAATCCCACTGCCACAGCAAGAGAAGAGTTCTTCAAGAGGTTCAAATACTGACTGGTGAGAGGGGGGATGATGATGCGCATTGCTTGTGGTAAAATAACCAAACGCGTAGCTTTTCCAGGAGTTAATCCGAGTGCTATTGCTGCTTCCATTTGCCCACGGGAAACTGAAATAAGTCCTAATCGTATAATTTCCGCTATAAAAGAAGCTGTATAACAGGATAGGGCTATATAGAGAGACATGAACTCGGGGCCAATTGTACATCCTCCTGTAAAGTTAAATTTACCGAGAACAGGCTTGTCAAAATATAATTGAAAATTAAGAGCAAGCAATACTAGCATCGGCAAACCTAGTATTAGAAGCACAGCAACATAAAACAAAGGGAGGGTTTGGCCAGTCTTCATATGAAACTGACGGGATAATTTGGCTGAAAAGATGCTCAGTGCAATTCCTAACACAAACGAAAACAAAACAATTTTTGCGTTTATATCCATAATTAACGTAGGAAAAGAGAATCCACGATTATTCAAAAAAATCCCCAATGGTAATGAAATTGAATGCTCGGGAATTGGCAAGATAGATAGTACAGATCGATACCAGAAGAATATCACCACCAATGGCGGAATGTTGCGGAATACTTCTACGTAAACCCTACAAATCCATGAGACCAGCTTATTTGAGGATAAACGGCCTGTTCCAACTAAAACTCCTATGATAGTGGCAGGAATTATTCCTGCAAATGCTACCATGAATGTATTGGAAAATCCAACAACGATAGCCATAGCGTAAGAAGAATCGCTCGTATAAGGGATAATTCCTTGATCGATTTCAAAACCAGCGCGTTCTTTAAGAAATCCTATACCTAATGATAAATTTGATTTCACCATGTTGTGATGTACATTATTGACAAGCCACAATATTACCATCGTAACTATAGATAAAATCACAGCTTGAATTAGTATACTGCGAATACGCACGTCATACAAAAATTTCATCTCGCAGAAATTATGATTAAACATACTTTTGATATTTTTCATCATACCTACCTACTTCCTTTACGTAATAAAACAGGGCGTATTTCAAGATATTTTTTGCCAATTTTATTGTTTCTGATAAATTTATGTTTTACATAATTTGACAAAAATTCTTAATAGGCCAAGTTTAACGAATAGGTGGAGCATACATTATCCCACCTTTGGACCATAGGGCATTATATTCACGTGGAATCTTCAGCGCAGATTGAGATCCAAGATTACGATCAAATATTTCGCCATAATTTCCCATATGTTTGATGATTTGATAAGCCCAATCTTTTGAGAGTCCAAGACTTTCTCCAATATTAGCGCTTTTATCAATTCCGAGGAAACGTTTCATGTCTGGATCATTTGTAGTAAGGCGTTTTTGATCGACATTGCTTTGGGTAATACCTAATTCTTCCGCGTTGACTAATGCGTAATGAGTCCATGAAACAATATTAGACCACTCACTATCGCCTTGAAGAATAGCGGGGCCGAGAGGTGATTTGGATATTATATCTTTTAAAATAACATGTTCATTTGGGTTGTCGGTGCTTAGTCTTAAAGCGTATAAAGCTGATTTATCTCCCGTATAAACATCGCAACGATGAGAACGATAAGCCGCATCAATTTCTTCAACGCGCTCAAAGACTATTGGATGATATTTCATATTATGCGCTTTAAAATAATCTGCAAGGGTCTTTTCTGTTGTTGTGCCTGCCTGAACGCATATAGAAGCATCAGATAGTTGTAATGCTGAAGAAACTCCTGACTTTTTATACATCATAAGCCCTTGGCCATCAAAGTATGTGATCGGACGAAAAGCAAGGCCAAGCTTAGTCTCACGGAGTAATGTCCAATCTGTATTGCGGCTGAGTATATCTATTTGTTTTGATTGCAAGGAGATAAAACGTTCTTTTGCATTCAAGGGAAGATATTGAACTTTAGAGGAATCATCGAAAATTGCAGCGGACAAAGCCTTGCAAAAATCAACATCAAACCCTTTCCAATCTCCATTAGCTTGAATTTCTGAAAAGCCTGTGAGTCCAGTATTGATTCCACACTTCAAAAAACCTCTTTTTTTAATATTTTGTAGAATACTTGCATAAGTGGGAAAATTTGTAAAAGTTAGACCAATCAAGCAAAGAATACTGATAAAAAAATTTCTGTACATTAATGTATCCTTTCTTGGAAAAGTAGCCATTATATTTTGTAGTATAAATTTGAACTTGGTTCATAGGATATAATTCATTTAGAAACTTACAATTTTAAATCATTTGCGAAATTTTAGATCAAAAAAAATCTTATCGCGCATTTATTGTATTCATCAGACTAAGCAATCGGCGCATAATAGCAAGATATTTTAAATAAAAAACCGTCCATATTTGGAGAATAAAATAACATTTTTCGCCAATCACATAAAAATATCTTTATAATTTGTTTATATTTTGTTTTTTAAATTTTGATGTACAGGGGTACAGCTAATTAATATTTAATTATTTTAAAGCCATTAAAATGCATTTAAATCGAGTGTAATTTTTGGAAGTTGCATTTTTTGTAGAAAAGGTAAGTTGGAATTAAAAACATCTTCTCGTTTTTTATGAATGAAAATGCAGTATGAGCGATATCATTCAGCACTTTGATTCGGTTCGACATGCTACGGCTTTAGAAAAATAGATTGGAGATTATGTAAAATAGATTATCTGTTCTAGTGCGATTTAGATGCTTATAATATTTTTTATTCTTCAGCTCATAATATATATATTTTTTTGTAAAGTAATGATGGCATTAGAACAATTTAGGGGGTATAAGAGATATATCTCGTACTTTCACGAAAATAGGACGATTAATCGTAATTTTTGTATTATCTGATTTCATAATAGCTGTGTCACGTGCTTGACAATACTCCACTTCAAAGAGGAACAATTATATTGTTTCAGGTACTTCATATTTATATATCCAGTCTAAATTTTTGTATAAAAGTTTGGAATGTCCTAATCGAAGGCCGATATCTCTACATATGCTCGCTACATTACGCATATGGAACAATTTTTGATTTAATTTCGTACGCGCACGTATCATGTTAATTCGTGTGGTGCGTATGTATTGATAAGTGGAAATGGCTTCAGAAATTTTCTTTTCACTGAGGAGCTTTGATAAAATATAAGCGTCTTCAATGGCAAGATTGGCTCCTTGAGCTGCAAAAGGTAGCAAGGTATGCGCTGCGTCACCAATTAAAACGGTATCTTGATGATTATGCCAACGAGTACACTTGCATTCAAATAAGGGATAAATATAAGTTTTATTTGTTCGCTCAATGAGTTCTCTTATTTCTCGGTGCCAACCAGCTAAATGTTTTAAAAACCATTTTTTATGCGAGTTATGATAACTACTGTGACCTTTTTGTAAGAAAGGGATGTTTTTCAAAAGGTGTTTGTCACTGGTTATGACTATATTGATTGTATTATCTTCTCGTAGAGGATAGGCGACTAAATGGGAATTAGGGCCAAAGAATAGATTTACTGATTGAGGGTCAATAAATTCAGGTACATCATTTTGAGGGATAATACATCGTAAGACGATATTTCCTGAAAATGTTGCTGGTTGTTTGTCTACATATTGACGTATACTCGAATGAAGCCCATCAGCGCCTACTAATAGATCGGGTTTTTGACTGGTCGTCTGGGAAATTGTAGCAAAATCAGGCTGAGTAATGTGAGTTGAGAGATGTAATTTTGCTAAAGGTTGTTCCTGTAGATTAGACAAAAGTATTTTTTGCAACGTGTCTCGTTTTAAAACTCCATATGCCCCTCCCCAATTATTACGTGCATGATATCCACACGGAATGCGTCGTAATTCTGTGAGGGTAGATCCAGAATGAAAAACAAAGTCTTTTGGCTCAATCCAAAGATCTTCCAGTTGATTGAGAACGCCAATTTTTTTAAGTATGCGTGAGGCATTAGGTGAGATTTGTATCCCAAATCCTTGCCCAGATAATTGATCTTTTTTTTCAAGGATATGAGATTGTATCCCGTGATTACAGAGAGAAAGAGCAAGGGTTAATCCAGATATTCCTGCTCCGACTATTGCCACAGATGGAAGGGTGTTCAAGGCAGTGATGTCCTTTTGGGCAGGTAACATGTTTGTTTTAGAGAGGTAGAAAACATCCAGAGGGTAGTGTTTCTTCTGAATCAAGTGAAGCGTCAAAATGATAAAGAGTTGAACAATAAGGACAGTATTTTTTATTATCGCTTCCCATATTGATAAAAACATGGGGGTGATCTAAAGGGGGAGAGGCTCCCGCACACATAAATTCTTTAACGCCGATTTTAATGCTACTATGTCCTTTATCGTTTTGAAAATGAAGAATACGATGGTTAGCCATATATTTCTCCTTACTTTTTACATGATTTGGAAGCAAGATATTGTGAATATTAAGCTGAATAGGATACTACATTCTAACATTGGCGACTTTAAAGATAAAGTATGATAGTGAAGATATGTGCAAGAAAAATTTTTGAGAGATTATTGTGATGAATAAGGTTAAATTCTTCCGTTCTTGGAGGGGCTTTCAATTGGCGTTTTATGATGTGGGGGATAAAAGTGCTCCTGCTATCTTGTTGATTCATGGATTTACTTCTTCATATCAAATTAATTGGTTGTCTTCAGGTTGGGTGCAATTCTTATGTGATCAGGGATTTCGAGTGATTGCTCTTGATAATCTTGGTCATGGGAAAAGTGACAAACCATATAGTTGTGTTGATTATCGTCTTATTTTTATGGCAGCTGATGCAGTATCTCTTTTGGATCATCTCGGTATTAGTAAGGCACATATTATTGGGTATTCTATGGGTGCGCGCATAGCGTGCTCTACAGCATTGTTTTATCCAACATATGCGCGGTCTGTTGTTTTAGGTGGGGTAGGGAGTGGTTTGTATGATTTAGAGGTTATTGATTGGAATCCTATTATTGATTCCTTTTTGGTTCCCTCCATTAATGATGTACAATGTCCCTTAGGGAAAAAATTCAGAAAATTTGCTGAAATTGTTCCGGGAAATGATCTAAAAGCGCTTTCTTCGTGTCTTTCTATGACGAGAAAACTTTTTCATCGGGATGATTTAAGTCGCATTGATGTTCCAGTGTTGATTGCGGTTGGTTCTCAAGATGATATAGCCGGTTCTCCGCAAGAATTGATGTCATGTATAGTTGGAAGTCAATATTTAAATATTCGCAATAGAGATCATATGCTTGCGGTTGGGGATATGCAGTTTAAGCAGGGGGTTATGGAATTTTACACAAGGATGAAACATCGATAAATTTAAGAATACTGTGTTGTTTTTTCAAAGGTTTTTTCTTTAAATGTTATAAAATAAAACGTGCTTTTTTAAATTTCTGAATATATTGTTATTTGGTAGATATTTTTTTAGATTTTATATTTTGTAAAATTAGAACTAATGATATAATTTTAGATAAAATATTTTCTGGCATTATGGCAATCGTTCATTTTTTAAATACCTCGCTTAATTGAACTCAGTGCTATATGTATTATTTTGATATTTTTAAAGAAAACAATTGAGATGGAGGTGAAGATGAGTCCTGATGAAATCAAAAAAATAAGTGCATATCTTAAGAAGATGTTTGGTTCTGGTATTTCTGTGCAATTACGGGCAAACCAATCTGATTCAGTAGAGGTTTTGATGAATTCAGAGTTTATTGGACTCATTTATCGTAATAATGACGAAGGAGAGATATCATATCATTTTGCTATGTCTATTTTAGAAGAGGATCTTTAAATCTTATCAATAGGATAACCAAAAATATTATTTTAAAATTTTGAAAGCTTTGTTTTTTAATTGGATTTAAATAATAAAAATATTTTTTGTGAATGGTGGAAGGTTTATATATCTTTTTGATGAGGATTACGTATATCGTCGGGTAAGAGAAGGATGAGATTCGTGGTAGCAATATCGTTTGTTTTTATGGCTAAAAACCATATGAATGAAAAAGGAGTGGCTAGGACTGATAGTTGTATAAATACTAAAGAAGAGATTTCTTCTAAGGTTCGAGCGCCAAGATTATACCGAGTCTTGCTCGTTAATGATGATTATACCCCTATGGAATTTGTTATTCATGTTTTGCAGAAATTTTTTCATAAAGATCATGAAAGTTCAAAGTCCATTATGTTAAAGATTCATCATCAGGGAATAGGTGAGTGTGGTGTTTATGCATATGAAATTGCCGAGATGAAAGTGAATCAAGTAATGAACTATTCTCGACAAAACCAGCATCCCCTCCAGTGTATTATGGAACATAAGTAAGGATTAATTTTTGTCTTTTTTTTCAGAAAACCTTGAAAAAGTTTTACACCAGGCATTGGTTTTAGCCACCGAGAAAAATAACGAATATGCGACGTTAGAACATTTGTTATTGGCTCTCATTGATGATTCAGATGCAGCAGCGGTTATGCTTTCTTGTAACGTTAATCTTGCGGTGCTAAAAGACAACCTGCTGAATTACATAGACAATGACTCTTCTAATAAATTAAAAGATGATCTTCATGTAGAGTGCAGGCCTACCTCTAGTTTTCAAAGGGTTGTTCAGAGGGCTGTTATCCATGTCCAATCGACTGGAAAAAGTGTGGTAACAGGGGCCAATATTCTCGTTGCTTTTTTTGCTGAACCTGATAGTCATGCTACTTATTTTTTACAAGAACAAGATATGACACTGTATGATGCGGTTAATTTTATTTCACACGGTATAGAGAAAAAAAGAGAATTTGCGAATTTTCAAGATTCACTCAATATGGGTGGGGCAACCTCAGGAAGTGAAGGTTTTGGCACTGATTACAAATTCCAAGCCAATCCAAACCCTTTTCCTGCTTTAAATGCTTATTGTATTGATCTTACGGAAAAAGCCAAAAAAGGTAACATCGATGTTCTTATTGGTCGGCGTGAGGAAATTAATCGTACCATACAGATATTGTGTCGACGTTCAAAAAACAATCCATTATATGTTGGGGATCCTGGGGTTGGTAAAACAGCAATAGCTGAAGGATTTGCTAAGCAAATTGTAGATGGTATGGTTCCAGATTCCTTGCTAGGTACGAGAGTTTTTTCATTAGATATAGGTAATCTTATTGCTGGTACGCGTTATCGTGGTGATTTTGAAGAGCGTATCAAGAAAATGGTCAAAGAGATTGAAGCTTGTCCAGGTGCAATTCTTTATATTGATGAGATACATACGCTAGTTGGGACAGGATCTTCTTCTGGAATATCTGTGGATGCTTCGAATCTTTTAAAACCTGCTTTATCTTCTGGTGTTGTGCGTTGTATAGGTTCAACAACGTATAGTGAGTATAGACAATTTTTTGAAAAAGATAAGGCGTTAGTGCGTCGTTTCCAAAAAATTGATATTGATGAACCGTCGCCTGAAGATACAATTGAGATTATTAAAGGAATTAAGCCTTATTTTGAAGAACATCATCAGTTGAGGTATTCAAAAGAAGCGATTAAGGCGGCGGTAGATTTATCGATTCGACATTTTACTTCGCGTAAACTGCCTGATAAAGCTATTGATGTGATTGATGAAGCAGGAGCTTCTCAGATATTACAACCTGCTTCGAAAAGAAGAAAATTTCTTACTGAAAAGGATATTAAAAGAACTGTTGCATCAATGAATCGTAGTATTCACTCAACGAATATTTCGAATGATGATGATTCTATTCTGAGTAATTTAGAAGAAAATTTAGAACGAGTTGTTTATGGACAATCAGAAGCGATTAAGAAGCTTGTATGTTCTATCAAATTAGCTCGGGCAGGGCTTTCTAATCCACAAAAACCGATTGGTTGTTATGTTTTTTCTGGTCCTACGGGTGTTGGAAAAACGGAAATAAGCAAACAATTGGCAGTTTGTTTGGGAATACGGCTTTTGCGTTTTGATATGTCAGAGTATATAGAACGTCATGCTGTTGCACGTTTAATTGGGGCTCCTCCTGGATATGTAGGTTTCGATCAAGGGGGGCTTTTATCCGATTCTGTTGATCAAAATCCATATAGTCTTGTTTTATTAGATGAAATTGAAAAAGCACATCCTGATGTTGTGAATATTTTACTGCAGATTATGGATTATGGTATGTTAACTGACCAAAATGGGAGAAAGGTTAGTTTTCGAAATGTTATTTTGATTATGACTACTAATGCAGGTGCTTTAGAAGCTTCTAGGGCAAAAATAGGCTTTGGTTCGTCACGGAATGAGGATGCGGATAAGGAAGCATTAAGAAATTTTTTCTCTCCAGAATTTTTGAATCGTCTAGATTCTATTGTTCCTTTTTCTCCATTATCGCCTGAGGTTATGCGCCAAGTAGTGCGTAAGTTTATAATGCAGTTAGATGCGCAGTTGCAGGAAAAGGGAATTTCCTTTCATTTTTCGGAAGAAGTTATTAGTTGGCTCGTTAAGCATGGTTATGATGTAAAAATGGGTGCTCGACCTTTAGAGCGAATAATCAAAGAATATATTAAGATACCATTAGCTGATGAAATTCTTTTTGGAAAACTTAAAAAAGGGGGAGGGATTGTAAAGGTTTTTTTGAATCCTGATAAGAACCCCCTAGTCCCTATTTGTTTTGAAATTGAAAACTCTTCTTCAAATATTGCATTTGAAGCAGAAGAAAAAGAAGCAGAAGATATTAAAAACCAAACAGATCCTCTGACGGTTATTTAATATAATCTTATGAATAAAGATTTACCCATATTTTTTATGACATCAATCTTTTCTTAAGGATGATGTATAGCATCTTCATGTTGATGAAGATGTTTTGGTGATCGCAATTTTTGCATGCCGATAAGGTGACTGCGTAATAGTTTTGATAGATGTCAATGGGATTAGAGTTTTGTTAAGATGATAGCTATCGTCTTGTTCTGTGGAGTGTTACAAGTTTATATAACTTATTTATGAGATTCGATTTTTTAAAAAAAAAGACGGGAGAAGCGGATAACATGGCCGCTCAAGATCATCTTTTTTCCTTGCATAATTTGCGAGATATGGATCGTGATCGTTATCTTGCCTGTTTGTTATCTCCATCCCATTTGCGTATTCCATTGGCTATTCTTTATAGTTTCAATGCCGAGTTAGCACGTGTACGAGATCTGGCAAGCAATCCATTGGCGGGAGAAATTCGTTTACAGTGGTGGAAAGATATTTTTGAATCATCTAGAGATAATATTTTATCAGAAAGCAAATCTCCTTTGTCGATAAAATTAGTGTCGATTATTAATCAATATGCTCTTCCATATCAGTTCTTTTTTGATATGATTGAAGCTCGTTTTTTTGATCCTTATAATGACTCTATTTTTGATTGCAAACAATTAGAAATTTATGCTTTTAAAATTGCATCTAGTCTTATTCATCTTGCAACGATGATTTTGAGTGATAAAAAAAATTTTGATATTATTGATGTCATCAAACATGCAGGAATAGCACAATTTATTGGTGAATTAATTTTACTCTTATCCAAACATTGCAATAGAGGACAACTATACTTGCCTCTTGATATCCTTGGTGCAGTTGGTCTTGATCGTGAATCTTTTTTTTCTGGTGAAAATAATGAGAGAATATCTCTTGTCATCAAAATTTTTGCTGAATTAGGATTAGAACATCTTGTCAAAGCAAGAAAAGAGATGAATCATATTTCCCCGGATATTTTTCCTGCGTTTATCCCTGTTAGCATTACTGAGAATATTTTAAAAAAATGCTCAAAATAATGGGATAAAAATTTTAAATCATCCTCATAAAATTCATCAATTGATACGGCAGTGGTATATGCTTTCTGCTACCATTAAAAAGCGTTTTTAGATTTAATATTTGATGGGATGTTTTAGGTATTGTTTTATTTTTATTGAGAGTGGGTGATTAGGCATTATCTATACTCGGATAGAAATTGAATTTTTAAGAATAAGCACATGTTTATTTTTATTGCAAAAAAATATATGCACAGTTAAAGATCATTTTGCCTCAAATTTACGGTTTATAGGCTATATTGATTGTTTTTATAATTATAAAAATGCTATTTTGATTGCTGATTTTTTTTGGTTACAAGTTAAATTTCCCTCTATAATTGTAATATTATTTTAAATGTGATTTTATGTATAATAAAAGTTGTGTTCTTAAGATTGATTTTCTATTCTTTTAAATCGTTCTTATAAAAGGATATGGTTTGTTGTTTTCCTGTTTTATTACAAGGATTGTATGATTGATGGGTGCGGAAAATATTCCTTTAAAATCTGATGTACTTATAGTTAATAGTGAAAAAGATATTAGCAATATGATTGCTAGCATGTTGCAAGAAAGAGGATATGGCGTTCACATTTCGTGTAATTTGGATTCTGCTTTTGCAGAAATGGCGTACTATATGCCAAGATTTATTTTGTTGGATATTCAAATGGTAGGATATCTTGGAAACAGTTTAGCATTTTTAGACAAGATGAAGGAAATTTATCCGGATATTCTGGTATTGATGATATCTGATCAAGAGAATAGTGATATGTCTATTTCATCTATAAAGCGTGGAGCTTTTGATTTTATAGATAAACCTATCAAAATAAATCAATTTAATCGCATGATTGATAAAGTAATGGACAATATGCGTGTGCATAAGCCCTGTGATTTTGAAGAAATAGAAGAAGATTTAATTGGTACATCTGTGCCTATGTCACAGTTACGTCAAAGAATAGAGCGCGTATCTCCAACCAATAGTCGGGTCATGATTTTTGGTTTATCAGGTTCTGGAAAAAAGCTTGTAGCGCGTCTTATTCATAAGAAGTCGAGCAGATCTAAAGGTTCTTTTGTTTTTTTTGATGCTGCTCATATGTCTTCTGAAGTTATAGAAACTGTTTTATTTGGAATGGAAGATTCTGCGGGAAAAGTGCACAGAATTGGTTGTTTGGAAAAAGCTTATCAAGGAACAATTTATATTAATGAAGTTGTGAATATTCCTCATGACATACAAGACAAGATTCTGAGTGCAATTATTCAACAGAAGTTTAAGCGTGTTAATGGGGAAAAAAGTATTGCATTAGATGTGCGTATTATATCATCTACTTCTGTAAATCCGTATAATTATATTGTGAAGAAGTTGTTGAGAGAAGATCTTTACTATCGTTTGGCGGTAGTCCCAATTCTAGTGCCGTCGCTTGTAGAAAGAAAAGAAGATATTCCTTTGCTAGTAGAACATTTAATATATCAAATTTGTCGACGCATAGAGGTATATCCACGTCGTATTAGTGATGATGCTATGGCAATTTTGCAAAGTTACGATTGGCCAGGGAATGTTCGTGAATTAAAAAGTTATTTGGAAAAAGTTATTTTTTTTATGCGTGATAAAGATCCTAAATTAGATATCACGATTGATATGTTGGCTGGCGATATTAGCCAATTTTTACCGATAGTTCCTATAGTGCATAATCAGCAAATTATGAATTTGTCTTTGCGTGAGGCAAGAGAAGTTTTTGAAAAAAACTATTTAACAACCCAGATGAATAGATTTGGTGGCAATATTTCTCGTACTGCAGAGTTTGTGGGGATGGAGCGTTCGGCATTGCATCGTAAACTTAAATCTTTGGGATTATAAGTTATAGATATGTTATCCATTACTTGCATTGTCTTTTGCATTAGAAAACATTGGGATCATTTTTTTAAGTATGGTCTTTTGGACTTAGCACTTGTGTAAGAAATTACCACAAATGCTAAGTTAAAGAATGTTTTTTGAAATTTGTATCGGTGTATTTTAAATATTCAATATTTTTCCATCTAATTAATAATTCTATTCAATGTAGCGAAGCCTTAAGTAATCATCATTATTTTCAAGAAAGAATAGCAAGATGTTAAGAAGATGGTGTGGATTTTTCTTCAGGTGAATCAGGTGAAGAAGAAGAGGTTTCTGATTTGGATTGATCTTCAGAAGGGGTTGGATTGGTATTGCCAGGTGATAGAGGTTGGTTAGAAGAGGAAGATTGCTCAGCTTGTTTAAAATTGTAAGCAAAAGGAATTTTCTTAAAAAGGGGTAATTTATTGTCATCATTATCATTTTTATCAGATGAGGAACCGCAAGAAGTGAGTGCTATGCCGATAAGAGATAAAAGAGCGTTTTTATATTTTGAAATTTTCATACGTATAGTCCTTATAATATATATTTTATAAATTTTTTGAGAAAAAATTTTTACTATAATTGAAACATGAAAGGATATTATTTGCGAGAACCTTCATAATATCAGTTTTTTGATGGTTACTTCTGTGGTCTGTGTCTGTGTTATTGATTTATCTATCGGCCCACGAGTTTGCTTATCGCTATCGCATCATCAATTACTTTTTGAGCAGCTTCTTTAGCAGATTCTATTGCCTTGGCGGCAGCCTCTAACGCACTAATACGATGGTTAGTAGGTGGTGGTGGTAAGGGTGCTACATCAGTTGTTGAACCGCAAGAAGCCAATGTTAAGCTTATGAGTGATAATAAGATAATTTTATATTTTGAAATTTTCATAACTATGTTTCTTTCTGGCCATCTTACGATGGCCGTTGGGGGATAAACTGGGGTCATTTAACTATTTTTTTAGCAGCTGCTATTGCCTTGGCGGCAGCCTCTGCCACACTAATATGATGGTTAGTAGGTGCTAAGGGTTCATCAGTTGTTGAACCGCAAGAAGCCAATGTTAAGCTTATTAGTGATAATAAGATAATTTTATATTTTAAAATTTTCATAACTATGTTTCTTTCTGGCCATCTTACGATGGCCGTTGGGGCTAAACTGGGGTTATTTCTTCTGTATCTTCTTCTCCTGATACAATCTCTGCGAGTGTTTCGACTGTTTTATCGGCTGCTATATGGAGAAAATCTTTTGCTACATCCTTTATATCCTTTGTTTTGTCGGGAGATTTTGCAACAACAGCAGGAACAGCAGGAACAGGATTTATGTTGTTCTTCTTTGCTGTGTCAGAGGCGGATTCGCAAGAATATAATGACATGCTCATCGTGAATATTGAGGCTACTTTTGGAAATGATAATTTCACTGTATATAATTCCTTAATTTTTATTTTGGTCTTCTAATTGTAAATATTTTAGCGTTGCAATTAATGAAACTTCCCACTAATTGATGAGAGGGTTGATGAGACGGTACGTTTTATTTTTGATGTAAAACCGGTTTTTTCGGCTTTGATAGAAGTGTCTTCTGTTGAAGAGGAAGATCCTGGTGAAGAGGAATTTTCTGTGATAGAAGTGTCTTCTGTTGAAGAGGAAGATTCTGGTGAAGATAATAGTTGTAATTTTTTCGTTGCATTGTTTATTTTGTCTGCCGCGTCTTGGATTTTTTTTATCCGCTTGGTGTTTCACAGCCTCCGCGAAGTGGTTTATTAGTGACTGTGGTGGTGGTGCTGGTTCTGCTGTTGAGTTGCAAGAAGATAATGCAATGCTTAAGAGAGAAAATAGAGGAATGTAATATTTTACTGTTTTCATGGGTGCAATCCTTTTTATTTTAATACTTATAATATTTGTGTTATTAATACTTGTAATATTTGTATTGTTGCTATTTATTTTATTTTAAAATTAGTATTTATATCTAAAAAAACATAATTACTTGTTATTTCTGGATGGTAATACAGTTTATTTAATAAACAAAAAAAACAAAAAGTAAATTTCAATGTATTAAAAAGTAAAGTATATTAAATTATAATATAAATATTTTTTTAATTTATCAAATTATGAAATATTATTTATTTATTTGGTTTTTATATTACTTTTTATAAAATAAATAATAATATATACATATTTATTATTATTTATTCGGCAAAACATATGAATATATGTTGAAATATCTTGTAATGCACAATGGTATTGTATGATATTTATACAATGATTGGTTGACGATCAAAGCGTTCTTTATATTGTAAAGTTTTGATGGGTATTAAGAATATCTGTTTTTTCTTTTGCGATTGAACATAATTTTTTTAATACTGGTATTTTTTATGGCCTAATTTTTTATTTTTATAGATTTTAATTTGTAAAAATGAGAATATTGTTCAAAGGGGAGATGACTCTTCTTTGCAAATAATTCCAATATGGAGTGTTTTATGAATCGATATCATCTCTCGCCTATGACTGTTGATCATCGAGGAATTATGTTGATTATTTCTTCCCCTTCTGGGGTTGGAAAATCTACTATAGCGCGTCATATTCTCAAATCTGATCATAATTTTGAGATGTCAATAAGTGTAACAACGCGTAGTCGTCGTCCAGATGAAGTTGATGGGGAGGATTACCACTTTTTAACGCTTAATAAGTTTGAAGAATTGCAAAAGGCTCATGCCTTTATAGAATGGGCAGAAGTACATGGCAATTTTTATGGTACTTTACGTGATCCTATAGAGAGGGCTATATCTCAAGGAAGGGATATGCTTTTTGATATTGATTGGCAAGGAGCGCATCATCTTCGGAAACATATGAAATCAGATATTGTTTCGTTCTTTATCTTGCCGCCGACAATGCATGAATTGCGTTCTCGTTTGATTATGCGTGCCACAAAGAATCAGGAAGAAAAGGAAATGGTTCAATTGCGATTGAAGAATGCTTATTTGGAAATCAAACAATGGAATTATTATGATTATGTCATTGTCAATGATGATTTAGAAGATTCTTTAGGGATGGTAAAATCTGTTATTGGCGTTGAAAGAATGCGACGTAATCGTTTGATAAATAGTATCAGTGGTTTTGTCGGAAGATTATTAGAAGAAGAAGTTATGTATTGATTCTACTGAGAAAGATGTGATTTTAAATTGATTAAAAAATGGTTTTTATCATTCAGCATAGTCGTTAGATTGGGTAGGGAAGACGACAGTTTTTCTTTCGTTGATAAAGACTCGATGTTGGATATGTGCATTTACAGCATTGGATAATACTTTTGTCTCTATATTCCTTCCTATTGAAATATAATTTTTGACATTTTGTGCGTGTGTAATGTGTACGACGTCCTGTTCGATAATAGGGCCTTCATCTAGTGCGGGAGTAACGTAATGAGCTGTTGCTCCAATTATTTTGACTCCATATTCATATGCTTGTTTATAGGGATTACCTCCTTTGAAAGATGGTAAAAATGAGTGATGTATATTAATAATGCGTCCCGACATTTTTTGGCATATTTTTTCAGAAAGAATCTGCATATATCGTGCTAAAATCAATAATTTTACATTGTTTTTTTCTATTATATTGATGAGTTCTTCCTCACATTTTATTTTATTTTGTTTCGTGATAGGAATATAATAGAATGGAATTTGATAATCTGTAGCTAGTTTCTGGTGGATAGGATGATTAGATACTATGCCGGCGATATCCATAGCAAGGGTTCTGGCATTCCATTGATATAATAGATCATGGAGACAATGATCAAAGCGTGATACCAATATGAGGGTTTTCATACGTTCTTTTGCATTTCGAATAGAAATTTTCAATGAGAATTGTTGGATGATTGGTTGAAAATCTATAAGAAAATTTTTCATGCAAGTATGTTTTTTAAGGGTAAAACTTGCCCTCATAAAAAATTTTCTGGTATTTGAATCATTAAATTGAGCTAAATCTAGTATATCGCATTTCCCTGATAAATAACCAGAAAGAACAGATATGATTTCTTTATGAGAAGGAGATGTGACGGTTAAAATATGAATGGACATTAGATAAATTCAATCTTTTTAGTTTGATACAAAACGCGTTATTGAGTTATTACTCCCCAGTAAGGTTATGATTCTGATTTATAGAACAAAAAAGTAGATCTATTTTTTTTGTAATTATTGGAGTAGCGAGTATGAGCATGTGCAATCCTAACACCTAGTTTGTCAGTATAATTTATCAAATCTGGATAATAATTATTATAATGTATTATAATAATTATAGAATATTTTATATATAGAAATATTTTGATTTTAAAATATTAAATGCAATGAAATATCATTGTTGATTAGAAGATGGCTAACAGTTTTTTGATGAATATTTTTGGTTTTTTACAAATAGGAATGCGATTAATCAGTAACACTACTAATATATCTCTTAATCACTAGGATGAGTATGAAAAATTTAAAAACAATTGAGCGCATGATTAGGAACGTGCAATTATTTATAATTTCAAAATAATTTATTTTTACGTTATTCGTTGCGAAGACACCAATTAATCTCTATGACATATGATGTACTCATGAAGATACTGTTATTATTATATGTATGGATTAAAAATAATGATAGTATAAGAGAAATTGTTTCAGTGGATTCCGTCCTTTGTGTTGTCTTAAAGGATAAAAATAAATGAGAATTAATGGTATAAAATGAATTTTTATTACAGTATGATAATCCATAATGTACGTAGTGTAATAAATTTATATTTTATCTTTTATATGATAAGTTGTTTCCGAAGATATGGTTGTTGTAATAGAGTAGAAAATTTTTTTGATTCTGGGGAATTTTTTTTGTGTTAGACAAAATATTATCTGTTTCCGATAGACAAACACTATCGCGCCTTATAAAGGAGAATGTCCGTAAGCATGCAAAATGGTATTCTTTCTCTATTTTGGCGATGGTAACGGTTTCTTTTATGACATCATGTAGTGCATGGATTATGCGTGATGTTATGGATGCAATGGTTTCTAAAAATGATTTCTTTCGTATCGTTACTGTCTCTAGTACGGTGGCAGCAATATTTCTTATTAAGGGTATCGCATCTTTTGTGCAAAATTACTATTTAAGTTGTGCGGGAAACTCTATTATTGCGGAACAACAGAAAAAAATTTATCATCGCCTCCTCCAATATGGCATGGATTTTTACGACAATAATCAATCGTCGGAATTACAAGTACGGTTTATCCATGCCACGCAGGCTATAAGAAGTGTTCTCGATATCCTGATCACGTCTTTTGTTCGTGATTTATTATCACTGTTTGGATTGGTAATCGTGATGTTTATGCAAGAGTCGACGTTATCTTTATTTACATTGATTATTGGCCCTCTTTGTATTTTCGGAATTCGTATTCTTGTTAAAAAAGTGCGCCGTATTATGGAACAGGGAATGGCTGCTATTGGAAATATTATTCAGGTTCTTCAAGAGACTATTATAGGTATCCGTGTTGTAAAATCTTTTGCAATGGAAGAATCTATGAGTAAACGTATGTGTCATATGATCAAGGAAGTTGAAAATCGTTTGAATAGTGTTTCTAGAATAGAATCTGCGACGAGTCCTATCATGGAAACTATTTCGGGATTATCTATAGCAGGGATAATCCTTTTTTCTGGTTTTCTCATGTCCCATCAAGGCAGTAGCAATTCTGGTACAATTATGTCTTTTATCACAGCTTTGCTAATGGCATACGAGCCAGCGAAGCGTATTGCGCGTACTCGTATTGTTTTAGAGGGGGGGATGGTTGGAGTACGCTGTATGTTTTCTATTCTTGATCATCCTATTACCATTAAGGAAAGTCCTAACGCGATAGATTTGCCTGTGGGAGAGGGGAAGATTGTATTTCGGGATGTTTCTTTTTCATATAAGCCGGAGCATCCTGTCCTCTCGGGAATAAATCTATGTTTTCATCCAGGGAAAATGACTGCTTTGGTTGGTCCTTCAGGAAGTGGAAAATCAACGATCATTAATTTATTAATGCGTATGTATGATCCATCATCTGGATCAATTGAAATTGATGGTCATAATGTGCGTGACATAACTTTTTCTTCTTTACGAGAACGAATTTCATATGTTGGTCAAGATGTTTTCTTGTTCTCCAATACAGTGCGATATAATATTATGGTTGGGCGTTCAACGGCAACGGAAGAAGAGATGATTGAAATTTCTAAATTTGCTAACGCTCATGACTTTATCATGAATTTGCCTCAAGGATATGATACACAGGTTGGTGAAAATGGTAGCGCTCTTTCTGGTGGGCAGAAACAGCGTATAGCGATTGCACGTGCTATGTTACGGAATGGTCATATTCTTTTATTAGATGAGGCTACTAGTGCTTTGGATACGCATGCTGAAAATCTTATTCGTCAAGCTCTTGCGCGTTTAATGAAAGGGCGTACTACAATTGTTATTGCTCATAGGGTATCAACAATTACTGATGCTGATCAGATTGTTTTTATAGAGAATGGAAGAGTTTCCGAAACAGGAGATCAGAAAAATTTATTGCAGCAAAAAAGCGACGGTTTATACAAAAAGATGTATGTTTCACAAGTTATTGATAATCTCTCATAATAGAATTGTAAAAGCATTGTTCAATGAACAATAAAAGATGTTATATTTCTTCTCTACTTTTTGTAAAATTTAGGGAGAATAGGGTATAATCTTTTTATATAAAACATGCTTAGACTTGAATTATAAAAAAGATCTTTTTATGCCATTTTTTTATATATGGGCGTTTTTTTTAAAGAAAATTCTTCTTTTCTTTGTTTTAATATCATATTTCCGTATACGTCATTCATCGTTATATAGATCGGCATAAAACATCCAAATATTTCGAGTCACTACACAGCGGTGGATGGGTATCAGTGCATTAAAGCAGTTTTGTCTTCATTTCTCTCAGTGTTGTTTGTTCTAAAAGATTAAACGCATTGATAGTCGACAAGAGGTTTATAAGGTGGAAAAACTAAATCTTTACAGTCAATTTAAAGGTTAAATTGCTCTGCTATCAAATATTGTACTGGCTCAACTAAGAATTTTTTATTTTTTAAATATTGGTTTCAAATCAGAAAACCACTTTTAACTCCAATAAATACCATAAATTTTTATTCGTTATTGGATATTTCCATCATTGTAAAAATAAGTTTCTTTTCTATCTATTTTTCATAGATTTACATTACTAAGTACAACAGGTATTTTTTGGCGTTAAATTCATTGATACCTCATCTGTCAATAATTTTTTACTTACAAGTATGCAAGAGCCCGTGACGCTGCTTACTGAGAATGCATAACGTGCATTGTAAAATTCTAATTAGAGAAATTTTTTCGATGTTATTTTTATTCTTATGTCCTGTAACGTCGTTTTATTCCTATAAGGATGTCATCGTTTTTTGCGGAGTTATAAGTAAAGTTTTTTTAATTCTATTTTTTTATTTTTTGTTTTATTTTTCTGAGGATTATAAAAATGTTTAAGACGAGGTGGATATGCTAAGTTATGATTTCCTTCAGATAATATGTTGAGGTTGGGATTATAACAAGGATCATTTTTTATAATTTTTTCCCAACGTTTTGTCATATATTGGCATACTTGTTTAAATTCTATATTTAGAGCACCATACTTTCTTGTGGCCGATTTATATTGATATAAGTCTGCAAAAGGTGTAAAAATATTTCGATAACCAGCTTCTATAGCTCTTAAACAGAAATCCACATCACTAAACGCAACTGGTGTGTTTTTATCGTCAAATCCGTTGATCTCTACAAAGCATTTTTTACTTACAAGCATGCAAGCGCTCGTGACGGCGCTTACTGAATGTATAAGGTGCATTGCAAAAAACTGACAATTAGGAATAGTGTGGCATCCGGTATGATTTTTATTCTTGTTTGATGCGATTCCATCTACACCCATAATGATACCACCGTGTTGTAGGCGTTTTTTAGGTTTTTTAAAAAAAATCCTAGGAGTAAGATACCATAGACGTGCGCCAACGGCTCCAACTTTTGGTTGGGCTGCTATTTTTAGCATTTCCAATAGCCAGTGATCGTTAATGACTTGTGTGCTGTCATTAAGAAAACACAAATATTGGCCTTTGGCATGTGGTACAGCATTATTCATTATTTGTGAAAAATTAAAAGGTTGGGTTTTATCAACTATGACAGATAACCTTTGATAATCTTTCTGTATTTTTTGCAAAAAAGACAATGTATGGGAATCGGTTGAGTTATTATCAACGACAATTACTTCAAAATTGCGATAAGAGGTTTTTTGGTAAAGATTTTCCAGACATTTTTTTAGGGGAGCATACTGATTGTGAACGGGGATAATAATACTGATCAAAGGCTTAGGATTAGGAAGTTGATAGTTAGTATAGAATCCATAAATAGTAGATTTTGCTTTTGCTTTTATACCATGGCGTTTAAAATAATCATTTAAAGCACGTTTTGACGTTTCTGTTGCATAACTTTTATTATTTATTGTTTTAGCTGTACTAGAATCATGGATACGCCAGTGATAAAGAACACGTGGTATGTGTATAATTTGTGAAAGATCAATGTGTTGTAAAAATCTTAATACTAGATCATAATCTTGCGATCCTTCGAATCCTTTTCTAAATCCCCCTATTTTTCTAAAAGTTGTAGTTTTATAAACCCCTAGATGGCTAATCATATTGTGCGCATAGAAAAGATCAATATTAAAATCATATTTGAAATAAGGATCAGATCTTATTGTATTGTTTTCATTTATCTTATCTTCATCGGAATAAAGGAGCTCAGCATTTGGATTGGCATTAATGCTTTCTGCAACGTAATATAGTGCTGTTGGATGTAATATATCATCATGATCTAAAAGAGCAATCCAATCACTTGTTACTAATTGAGAAGCACTATTGGAACTAGCGGTAATATGCCCAGTTGTTGTTCGAAAAACCACTTTAATACGTGGATCCATATTCGCATATTTTTTGAGCAGCAATACATTGTCGACATTTCCAGCACAGTCCTCTGCAATGCATAATTCCCAATGAGGATAAATCTGGTTTCGAACAGATTCTATCGCCGTTTTTAACCATTCTTGTTTGACTTTATATACGGGCATAACGATAGATATAATAGGTTTTTTTTTCCATAACAGGAGGTCTGCAAGGATATTTTTTTTTGATTCGGGTGATAAATCATGAAAAGTTGCCGACCAACTGTTGTATTGTTGTTCAAAATTTTCAAAAGTGATACGTTCAGGTTTGGAGTAGCGAAAAACTTGTGATTTTATTTTGTTAAAGAGTAATTTTATATTTTTTTTATTTGGTACATTTCCACTTTTCCAGTGCTAAAATTTATATTCATCTCAATTTTTTTTTGTAATTTTTTGGTTTTATCTTCCTAATATCTTCTGAGGAAAAGTTTATAGAATGCAAATTTTATGGTTCAAAAAGTATACGGTACTAATAAAATAATGATAAAAAATTCAAGTAAATACTTTCTTTAAATGTCCGATTAATTGCATTTTTTTTATTTTATGGACAATATTATGATTGTGTTTAAATTTTTTGTTTATTCATATTATTTTTCAATTATTAACTTTTCTTATGTACCAGTCTGAGGGTATAATTTAATACATTAATATAAAAAATGGATATTTGAATTGTAATGAAAATTATTAATCCTGTACGTATTTTAAAAACGAAAATATTGGAAGATGATCGAGGTTGGTTTTCGGAAACCTATAATGATAATTGTTTTAAAAAAAATGGGTTTAAAGATGTCTTTGTGCAAGATAATCACTCATTTTCTTTGAATACTGGCACAATAAGAGGATTGCATTTTCAAAAACCTCCTCATGCTCAAGCAAAAATTGTTCGGTGTGTTTCTGGTCGAATTTTTGATGTCGCTGTGGATGTACGGAAAGATTCTCCCACTTATGGTAATTGGATTTCTTTGGAAATTTCCGCAAGTAGTGGTTTGCAAATATATATCCCTATTGGATTCGCGCATGGGTTTATGACGTTAGAGCCGAATACAGAAGTGATTTACAAAGTAACAGATTTTTATTCTTCGTCCCATGATTCTGGTGTTTTGTGGCAAGATAAAAGTATAGGTATTAGATGGCCGTTGTTGGAAAAAGTATCGCCTTCTTTATCAGATAAAGACATGAATCTTCCGTTTTTAAATCAATTAGATAGTCCATTTACTTATGATGGATTTCCTCTTCTTCCATTGGATATGGATAGGGATATGTCATGCGTATAATTGTCACTGGAGGCGCAGGTTTTATTGGATCAGCATTGTGTCGATATTTAATAAATGATCTAAAGATACAAGTTTTGGTCATAGACAAATTGACTTATGCGGGAAATTTAGATTCTCTAAAGCAAATTTCTCAAAGCGACTTGTTTTCATTTTTACAAGCAGATATTTGTGATCGGGAGAGTATTCGTTTAGCTTTAAAAGAATTCCAGCCAGATGCCATTATGAATCTTGCAGCAGAAAGTCATGTTGATCGTTCTATTATGGGATCCGATGAATTTATTGCCACTAATATTATGGGTACTTTTGTGTTGTTAGAGGAAACAAGATTATGGTGGTCATGTTTGCCTGGATATAAAAAAGATCATTTTCGTTTTTTGCAGGTCTCAACAGATGAAGTTTATGGATCTTTGGATGAAGGATTGTTTTCTGAAGACAATCCGTATTGTCCGTCTTCTCCTTATTCTGCGACCAAAGCTTCTTCCGATTATTTAGCTCTTGCATGGCAATGTACGTATGGCATTCCAATTTTATTATCTAATTGCTCTAATAATTATGGGCCATATCAGTTCCCTGAAAAATTAATACCTTTAGCTATTACGAGAATGATAAAGGGGTCGCATGTTTTTCTTTATGGAGATGGGAAAAATGTGCGTGATTGGTTGTATGTTGAAGATCATGTACGGGCATTATATTTAGTTCTTACCAAGGGAAGGATTGGGGAAAGATATAATATTGGTGGCAATAATGAAAGGGAAAACATTGATATCGTCTTTCAGATTTGTCATTTATTAGATGTATTGCATCCAAAGCCTTATCCTCATTCTGATTTGGTTCTTTTTACAAAAGATCGTCTTGGACATGATCGTCGTTATGCTATTGATTTTTCTAAGATAAAAAAAGAATTAGGATGGTATCCTCAAGAAAACAAGGATAGTGGATTAGATAAAACCGTACATTGGTATTTGGACAATAGTTGGTGGTGGCATCCTTTATACAAAGAATTAAACCTTAGTAATTTTTCTAACTTGAAAGATTAAAATGAAGTTTCTTGTAATCGGTAATAATGGGCAGGTCGCAACATCGTTATTTAATCTATCTGGAAAAAATACTGAGGTGATTAGGCTTGGGCGTCCAGATATTGATCTTTTAAAGCCAAAGGATTTTGTAAAAATTTTTTTGAGTTTTGCTCCTGATGTCATTATCAATCCTGCTGCGTATACAGCGGTTGATAAGGCGGAAGACGAACCTCATAATGCCTTTGCTATTAATACAGAAGGCGCTGGAGCTGTTGCAGCAGCAGCGGAATCAATTGGAGTTCCTTGTATTCATATATCTACAGATTATGTTTTTGACGGCTCATCCCAGACTCCTCTTTGTGAAACATCTCCAACTAATCCTCTTGGTATATATGGAAAGAGCAAATTAGCTGGAGAGGAAAAGGTAATGTCCTGTACGGACAACTATGTTATTTTACGTACAGCATGGGTTTATTCTCTTTTTGGGACAAATTTTTTTCTTTCTATGTTACGCTTATCCAAGGAATATCGTGAAATAAGTGTTGTATGTGATCAATTTGGAACGCCGACTTCAGCTTCGCAAATTGCCATTGCAGTTATTCAAATTGCACGTAACTTAGTGAATAATTCTGATAATTCGTTGAGAGGAATATTCCATATGACGGCAAATGGGGGGCCTGTTAGTTGGGCAGATTTTGCTGAATATATTTTTTTAGTGTCGACAGAACTAGGGGGAAACTCTTGTAAGGTTCGTCGAATTTCTACAAATCAATACCCAACAAAAGCACGTCGTCCAGCATATTCCTTTCTTGATTGTAGCAAATTAGAAAAGATCCATAACGTACGAATTTCTTCGTGGAAAGAAGGGGTTCGTAATATTTTTATTAAATGAAAAAATCACTATTATAACAGGTTTTCATTGGAGGAAGTATGAGGGGTATAATTCTTGCTGGCGGTTCTGGTACACGTCTTAAGCCGATGACGGATTTAATTTCTAAACAGGCGTTACCAGTTTATAATAAGCCAATGATTTATTATCCATTGAGTGTTTTAATGAATTCGGGTATCCGTGAAATCTTGATTATTTCTGCACCAAGAGATCTTCTTTTTTTTAAGAAACTTCTTGGATCGGGAGAGAAATGGGGAATGAGTTTTTCATATATAGAACAGCCTTTTCCAGGTGGTTTAGCACAGGCTTATATTTTGGGGGCAGAATTTGTTGGAGATTCTCCTTCAGTCCTTATTTTAGGTGATAATATCTTTTATGGTGCAGAGATACCTACTTTTTTTCAGAAAGCGCGTGAGCAGAAGAAGGGTGCTACGATAGTAGCTTGTCATACACAAGATCCTAATCGTTATGGTATTGTTGAAGTGGATTCTTGTAATCGAGCTATTTCGATAGAGGAAAAGCCTATAACACCGAAATCTTCCTTTGCGGTTACAGGACTTTATTTTTATGACAAAGAGGTTGTTAATATAGCCCGTAGCCTTCAACCTTCTGCTCGTGGAGAGCTGGAAATTACGGATGTTAATTGCCATTATCTTAAGGAAGGTTTGCTTTCGGTAGACTTTCTAAGTGAAAATAGCGCTTGGTTTGATGCAGGTACACCGGAATCGTTATTTGATACTTCTTTGTTTGTTAGAAATATTGAAAATCGTCTGGGATTTGGTTTTGCTTATCCCGAAGAGATTGCTTATCGCCGTAATTTTATTTCTTTAGATCAGTTTGTGCGGCTTATTGATAATTTTGGAAATTCTTCCTATGGACTTTATCTCAAAAATGTTATTGAGCACAAAAAGTATAATTAAATACTTTTTTATAAGGATTATTAATTTTATGATATTTTTCCCCATTGTATATCGTTTGATTCCGAAATCTGAATTTCGGGATTGTTCTCTATGTAATTTTCAGATGGTCTCATCGAAAAATAGAAAATTATCAATCTTTTTGCCGGTGAGTGGGTGTAGAAAAGGTTATCTTTTATTTGTTTCCCGTCGTGAGAATTGGAATTTTGATAGTAATCATCTTGTTATTCGTAAGGTTTCTTTTTTTTTAGGATTTTTTTTCTGGATACGGTCTTTATTTCTTTTTAAGCGTTATCAGACATTACGTTATGATGAGAATCGTATTATTGCATATGGTTCCAGAATAGGAAAAAAATTCTTTGCTTGTTCTAACAAGGATATGCTAGCACGAGGTGTTCCTTTCGACGGGGAAAAAATACATCGTTTTCCAAGGTTGTTGCATGGATGGGATTCTCCTTCTTCAGAAAAGATTGCGTCGGTTAAAATACAATCAAGAGTAGCGATCGTTGTTCATATTTATTATGCTGATCTTTGGGCGGAAATAGCTAACCTTTTATCAGGTCTGAATTTTTCTTTTGATTTACATATCACACTTGTTACAGAGATCGCATCCATAAAATCGGAAATTTTAAAACGTTTTCCTAATGCTCATATTTATGTAATGGAGAATTATGGTCGTGATATTCGTTCTTTCTTAAAATTGCTTGAAGGGGGAAAGTTAGATTCTTACGACTACGTATGTAAAATTCATGGAAAGAAATCAAAGAGGAACGGGCATGTTTGGTGGGATGGAGATTTGTGGAGAAGGTGGCTTTTCTTTGATCTTCTTGGAGCACCTGGTATTGCTTTAGAAATTATTAAAACTTTTGAAAAATATCCTAAAATAGGTATGATTGGTTCTCGCACATATCGTTATGATCAAAAAATTTCTTTAGGAAATAATCGAGAATTTGTTTGTGCCATTGCCAATAAAATGGGTGTTTCTTTTGAAGATACAAAGATTGATTTTTTTGGGGGGACAATGTTTTGGGTTCGTCCTCAAGCCCTAGATCCTATAAAAAATTTAGCTCTTACGCAATATTTTAAATCAAAGGTCGATATGGTAGGTTTGGATGGGTGTCTGGAGCATGCCATTGAAAGGTGTTTCTCTATCTCTGTTGAAAAGGCAAATTTTGATCTTGCTTACGTTGATTGTTTGTCAGAAGAATCAGATAATAAATCGTCACGAATCTCTAGTACAATTGCTTAACAATACGATTAATATTTTTTAAATTGTATATTTTTTATCACTTGAATTTTTGTATAACTTTTAAAGTATATACTTATAAATTACATAAAATATACTATCAATAAAAATATCTTAGTAATAATAGTAAAATTATGTGAAAATATTTTGTTTAAGTTTTTGCATTTGTTATTCTAGAACAATCTTTAGTACACGATTTATTAGGAATTTTCAATCATAAAGTAGTTGAGTAGTTTTCTATGTACACGTCTGCGAGTTTCTAATGTTTGGTCTCTTGGTATGTAAGTACAGTAGATGATGAGAAAAAAAGAATAATATTTCAAATTTAAAGATCAAATATTTTTTAGGATAGTTGCAGGATTAATTTTTTTTTATTCTTAATTGTTAATTTTTCTCCTATTCATAGAATATTTTGTTATTTTTTGTTTAAGAAGATGATTAATTCATCTTACGGGGCTTTTTTATGTCGCACGATACACCTTTTATGACGACTATTATAGGAGGATTTGTACTGGCCTTTATTTTTGGAGCCATTGCAAATCGATGCCGTTTACCGACATTAATAGGTTATCTGGTTGCTGGTATTCTTGTGGGGCCTCGTACTCCAGGCTTTGTTGCAAGTCAATCTTTAGTCCCTGCACTTGCAGAGATAGGAATCATTCTATTGATGTTTGGAGTAGGACTACATTTTTCTGTCAAAGATCTTCTTTCAGTGCGTGGTATTGCTTTTCCTGGTGCTATTATCCAGATTGTTTTAAGTACAGTGCTTGGTGCTTTAATGGGAATCGTAGTAGGATGGTCTTTGGGGGGTAGTATTGTATTTGGTCTTGCTCTTTCCATTGCGTCTACGGTTGTTCTTTTAAAAGCTCTGCAGGAAAATCGCATACTTGAGACAGATCGTGGAAAGATCGCTGTTGGATGGTTAATAGTTGAAGACCTTGTAATAGTTCTTGCGCTTGTTTTTATACCTGCCGCGGCAAGTAGTTATTCATTGGGATCTTCTGCTGCTAATCCTTTGTCTTCTTTTGTCAGCCAATGTGTAGGTTTTGATATAGGAATTCCAGGGCTAATTATTATTACTTTGTTAAAAGTTGTTGCTTTTATTGGGGTGATGTTAGTCTTTGGAAGACGGGTCATTCCTTGGATATTGCACATGATATTCTATACAGGATCTCGAGAGCTTTTTCGTCTTGGTGTGTTAGCTATAGCGCTCGGATTTGCGTATGGATCCTCGCAACTTTTCGGAGTTTCTCTATCGCTTGGCGCTTTTTTTGCAGGAATGATTTTGGCGGAGAGTGAGCTCAGCCAAAGTGCTGCACAAGAGAGCCTGCCTTTGCGTGATGCTTTTTCGGTTCTTTTCTTTATTTCAGTAGGGATGATGTTTAATCCTGATGTTTTGATCAGTAATCCTATTCTGTTAATAATGTCAGTAATCGTTGTTGTCTTTGGAAAATCTTTAATAGCATTTATGGTAGTAATTGCTTTTGGGAGATCTGTTGCAACAGCTTTGACAATTGCTGCAAGTTTGTCGCAAATTGGGGAGTTTTCTTTTATCTTAGCTGCTCTGGGAGTAGAATTAGGAATATTACCGGATCGGGCTCGAGACCTTATCGTTGCCTCTTCTATTATATCTATTATTTTAAATCCACTTATATTCATTTTAGCCGAATCTTTACAATCTATAATTATTTTTCGTTGTTCAAAACTTTTAAGAAAAACAAGTGGTTGTATGGAATCTGATGCTCATACGTGTATAGAACAAGATGTACAAGAAGAAGTTCTTATGGAATCTGTTTTAGAGCAGAAAGAGGTTGATTTACAAAAGACAGATCTTTGTGATCATGTTGTTTTGGTTGGCTATGGTCATATTGGTAAAATAATAGTGCAAAATTTGAAAGCAGCGGGTATCTCGATTCTTGTTATAGAAGATTCTGAAAAGAGAATTGAAGAATTGCGTTCATTGGAAATTGATGTGATATACGGCAATGCAACTCTTACAGAAGTTCTTTCAATGGCAAATATTGAAAAAGCTCGTTCTCTTGTTGTATCTATTTCCACTGCTTTTGAAGCGGCATATATCACGCAAGAAGCACGGAATGCTAATCCATCTGTATTGATTATTGCTCTTGCTGGTTCTGAATCTGAAATAGAACATCTGACTCGATATGGAGCAGATACTGTCGTTATGAGTGCACGGGAGATTGCTTTTGGTATGTTGGATAGATTAAATCAAGTGCATCATGAAACAGTTACTTATAATAAAGGCAGTAGCAAAGATAACATTGATTTAAAAGACCAATCTATAACAGAGGCTATTTAATCTGTAAAACATTGTGTTTTGTTATAACAACGATCTTTATTGAGTAAGGGACGTTGTTTTCTTTTTGATTGAATGAGTTGTGCATTATATTTTTTTTATTCAATAATTAAAAATTATGTGAATTGTTATTAAATATAGAAATTGCTATATCTTATGGTGATGGAAAGGTTTTTCTAAAAAAGAATAACAAACTTAATATTTTTCATAATGGGAATGTCAATGCGCAATAATCCTTGGCTTGTAAGCTTATATGCAGTGATTTGTTGTATAGGAATGCTTGTTGCATTGCCTAATTTTCTTTCACAATCTGCTTTAGATGCATTTCCTTCTTTTGTACCCAAAAATCGTATTGCTTTAGGGCTGGATTTACGAGGAGGTTCTCATTTAGTTCTTGAGGCAGATGAAGAAGATTTTATTGGTGGATTATTGCAAATGCATTTGCATGATTTACAATCTTTTTTAAAGAAAGAGGGCGTAAATATTCTTTCATTGCGTCAGATGAAAAATAAAATTTCTATTTCTTTTTCCGATTCTATATCCAAAGGAAATATCGTCGATAAAGTTAGATTTTTTTTTCGAGGGATTGCTTTTAAATTAAATTTAGATCAAAAAAATAATTTTTTGATTACGCAAAATAGCGACCAAGACATATCAATTGTATTGATTCCATATAAAATTGATCAGGCAATTGCTCGTGCAATTGAACAAAGTATGGAAATTGTGCGTCAACGGATTGACCAAATGGGTATCAGTGAGCCAACGATACAGCGTTTGGGATCGAATCGAATACTTATTCAACTTCCAGGAGAGCAAAATCCATCACGCTTGCGTCAATTATTAGGCACAACGGCTAAAATGAGTTTTCATAACGTTTTGTCAAATAATCGTAATAAAGGGTTTTCGCTTGGTGCGAGTTTTTTAAGGGATAATAATGGAAATCAATATCTTGTGGAAGATAAGATTCAAATTTCTGGAACACATTTGAATGGTGCTGTTGCTAGGTTTGACCCCAAAACAAATCAATCTGTAGTTGATATTAGTTTTGATGATATAGGGGCTCGTCTTTTTTTTGAAGTTACACGTAATAATATAGGAAGATCTTTAGCCGTAGTGCTTGATGGAAAAGTTTTAACTGCTCCGGTTATTAATCAAGCCATTCCAAATGGTAAAGCACAAATATCTGGTAATTTTACGATCGAAACAGCTGGAGTTTTAGCAGTAATGTTGCGTGCTGGTGCTTTACCTGTAAAATTAAATATTGTGGAAGAGCGAAGTGTTGGAGCAGATCTTGGCGGTGATTCTATTTATAAAGGGACATATGCTATTTTAGCGGGATTAGTTCTTATTATTCTTTTTATGATTGTTCTATATGGACGATGGGGTCTTCTTGCTAATTTTTCTATCCTTTTAAATATTATTCTTACTCTTGCTCTTTTGAGCCTTTTAGGTGCTACTTTAACTCTTCCAGGAATTGCTGGAATTGTTCTGGGTATAGGGTTGGCAGTTGATTCTAATATATTAGTAAATGAACGTATACGGGAGGAAAGTCGCAAAAATAAGAGCGTTTTTTATAGTTTAGATATGGGTTTTTCTCGTGCTTACTCTACTATAGTAGATTCTAATCTTACGGCACTGATATCGACTGTTATTTTGTTTTTTTGTGGAAGTGGACCAGTTCGTGGTTTTGCAGTGACGATGGGCTTGTCAATCGTAGTTTCAATGTTTACAGCAATTTCTATTGTTCGGGCTATGATGATTTTTATTGTAAGATACAAAAAAATTAAATCTATAAATATTAGATCGTTATTGGGATTTTCTTTGATTCCTGACCATACTACTATACGGTTTATGAAAGCCCGTTTTGTGGGTATAGGTACTTCTATCATTCTTTCCATTGCTTCTATTTCTTTATTGTTTACGCATGGATTAAATTATGGAATTGATTTTGATGGGGGAATCCAAATAGGTGTTTATGCCGATAAGCCCGTAGATTTATCTATTGTGCGTTCTAATTTGGAATCATTGCAAATAGGCGATATATCCTTTCAAAGTTTTGATGGAGATAAGAATTTTCTTGTGCGGTTAAAGTATCAGCCTGGCGGTAGTCCTGCTCAGGCTCGTGTTTTAGAGGAGGTTAAGAAAAAAATAACGGAAATAATTCCTTTTGCTAAGATACCACATACAGAGATAGTCGGTCCGAAAATTTCAAGAGAATTAATAAGAAAAGGAGTCTTGGGAGTTGTTTTATCTGCACTTGCAATGTTTATTTATATTTGGATTCGTTTTGAATGGCACTTTGCTGTAGGTGCAATTACAACTCTTGTATTAGATATAACTAAAACATTGGGATTGTTTTCATTGTTTGATCTTGAATTTAATCTAACAGCTGTTGCGGCGATTTTGACACTAATTGGTTATTCGGTTAATGATAAGATTGTAGTATACGATTGTATGCGTAAAAATATGCGGCTTTCTTCAGCTCTCTCTTTCCGAAATTTAATAGATAAGTCTATCAATGAAACTTTAGGTCGTAGTGTTTATACTTCTATGTCCGCTTTTCTTTCTGTATTACCTATGGCTATTTGGGGTGGTAGTGTTGTATCAAGCTTTGCAATTCCGATGGCATTCGGTATTTTTATAGCAGCTTCTTCATCTGTTTTTATTGCTGCACCAATATTGCTCTTTATTGGTGACTGGCGTTTCAAAAATACTACTAGATAATAAGAATATTGTGTTGAATGTTTAATATGTTCTTACGAATAAAGGAATACATTCTTCAAGAGATTGGCATTTCTTTATTTTAATTGTGATATATTTCCATCTAGGATTGTTATTTTATCTTTTAAAAACGGGAGAAAAAATTATGGTGCTGCAAGAGAGAATCGGACTCTCGACCTCTCCCTTACCAAGGGAGTGCTCTACCACTGAGCTACTGCAGCAATTCTAATATGTGCTAATATCTGAATTTATATCAGTTATAATGCTATTACTATAGTTTATTATAGGTTAAAATGAAAAAATTCTTTTGGATAAAATGTTTAATAATTTTTGTATAAAGTTCTGTTGTTTTTTTGAAAGGTATTTTTAAATGAGCAATAATAATAATAATCAAGATGGTAATGATAATGATTCTGCTAAAAGAAAAAAAGTTGATGTTCAAGAAGAGCGCAAAATACGATTAGCATATATGTTACGAAAGAATCTTCGTCGTCGTAAAGATCAGGCGCGTCTTAAAGATTAAGAAGTCTAAAAAATGATAAGATGGGATGTATTTATATCTTGTCTATGCTATAAAATTGTTTTTGAATAAGGTACCGTTTTCTTTTGAAAGGGTAGCTAAAATTTTAGAGAAAGGTTTGGGTTTTAATAACCGTGGAGCAAATGGATCGTATAAAGATTATTGGGGGAAATGAACTTAAGGGTATTATTCCAATTTCAGGCGCAAAAAACGCGTCTTTACCAGTAATGATAGCGTCGTTGTTAACAAGTGAAAAGTTAACATTGGAAAATATTCCTAATTTGGCGGATGTAAAGCTTCTTATGCGCATTTTAAGATCGCATGGAGTTGAGATATCAGTTGATGGTCAGGATCAGGATCAGGATTATTCTTCAACAATGCATTTTAGATGTCGTAATATAGTTGATCTTACCGGATCTTATGACCTTATTTCTAAAATGCGAGCAAGTTTTTGGATCATTGGACCTTTGCTAGCACGAGAAGGATATGCGCGCATATCCTTGCCAGGTGGTTGTGCAATTGGGATACGTCCCGTTGATTTGTTCGTAGATTCGTTAAAAGCTTTAGGGGTAACAATAGAGCTT
Source organism: Candidatus Liberibacter solanacearum CLso-ZC1 (assembly GCF_000183665.1). Lineage (NCBI taxonomy): Bacteria > Pseudomonadati > Pseudomonadota > Alphaproteobacteria > Hyphomicrobiales > Rhizobiaceae > Liberibacter > Candidatus Liberibacter solanacearum. The sequence continues at coordinate 945,076 of NC_014774.1, read as the reverse complement.
GATGGTGGTTATGTAGATGCTCGTGTTTCTAATAAGGGATTGATAGGAACAGACTATACGTTTCCTAAAGTTTCTGTGGGTGCAACTCAGGTAATGATGATGGTAGCCAGTTTGTCGCATGGAGATACATCTATCAATAATGCAGCACGTGAACCAGAAGTCGTTGACCTTGCTCATTGTCTTAATTCGATGGGAGCAAAAATTTCTGGGATGGGATCTTCTACCATTACCATAGAAGGTGTGACTAGTTTATCGGGAGCGCGTCATAGGATTCTTCCCGATCGAATTGAAGCAGGTACTTATGCAATGGCTGTGGCAATGACAGGAGGGGATGTCATATTAAAAATGACAGATTCTTTTCTTTTAGAGACAGTCTTTAAGGTAATGCGTCAGACTGGTGTGGATATCAGTATTGTCGATGAGGGTATTTGTGTACGTTGGGATGGAGAAAAGTTGAGGCCTGTTGATATTACAACAGCTCCGTTTCCTGGTTTCCCGACTGATTTACAGGCGCAATTTATGGCTATGATGTGTTGTGCAGGGGGAGTTTCTCATATTACTGAAACTATTTTTGAAAATCGTTTTATGCATGTACAAGAATTAGCCCGACTTGGTGCTAAGATTTTTCTTTCTGGACAGACAGCAAGAGTTGAGGGGGTTGATGTATTGCGAGGAGCTCCTGTCATGGCAACAGATTTACGCGCTTCGGTTTCGTTAGTGATAGCAGCATTGGCTTCTCAAGGAGAAACAGAAATTTCTCGTGTTTACCATCTTGATCGAGGATTTGAATCTCTAGAAAAAAAATTGAGAAGGTGTGGAGCTTTGATAGAGCGTGTTAGTGGATAGATTGTGAACAATATTTGAAATATAAAAGATCCTTGAAAAAGAACGAGTACGGCTCGAAAGAGATATTGATTAAAAGTATAATTTAAACCCTTTAGTTTTTTTGTTATCAACATTTATTTAGATTGTTGTTCGGTCCTTTAGTAGTTTTATGGCATATGCCAGAGGCAATTCTTCATATCGATTTCTTAATAGCCTTAAATCCTTTAATCCGAGAAATTATCTCTTCCATCTTGGGATTCTGGGATAATGGATAAAATGATGCAGAAGAGAAGGAAGATAAATTTTAGAACATAACAGGCAATGAAGTCACATTTGTGATCAATTATGTATGTTTTTATTTAATTTGATTGATTGATATAGATAAAATATCAGTGAATCATTTTTCTTTTGATTTAAGATTCGGAAATTATAATGATTGATTATACGATTTTTTATATTACTCCATCTTTTTTACACTTCTTCCATGTTTTCTTGTAACATTTTTTTAACGGTAGCTACTAGTTCAGAAATAGGAATCATAGT